>NZ_JBWKDK010000009.1:0-67370 GCF_056436005.1 Streptomyces sp. NPDC043854 | reverse complement strand
CCGCCGGCGTGACACAGAGGCCGTCGCCGTCGAAGCTGTCGCGCCAGACGAAGCCCGGCTTGCAGTAGCTGCTCCCGGGCTCGCGGTTGGGATCCTCGGCGCGAACGCTCGTCACCGGGGACTGGGCCGGGGACGCGATCGCCGCGGATGCCGACAGGGCGACGGCGCCCGAGACCATGGCCGCTGCGGTGACGCACATCCCGAGGCGCGCGAGGTGCCGCTGCGGGGCGCGGGTGCGAAAGTAGTGGGACATATCTGCTCCTTGCAGTGCACATCCGTCGGCGGGAACCGGCGGATCTGTCCGGCCTCGCCGCGTTTCGGCGTGGCCACACGTCAAGTAAGAGCGATTGCGAAATGCGCGGCATGTCACGGAAAGACGTGGCTTGACGAGGAGGAGCGACCCTGGCGTCCTCCCCCGTCCGAGGCGGCCGCACATGGCGAAAGCCCCCTACAGACGGGACAAACCGCAGGTAGGGGGCTATTTCGCGAGGATGACTACTTCTTGCCCTGGTTCTTGACGGCCTCGATGGCGGCCGCGGCGGCCTCCGGGTCGAGGTAGGTGCCGCCCGGGTTGAGGGGCTTGAAGTCGGCGTCCAGCTCGTAGGAGAGCGGGATGCCGGTGGGGATGTTCAGGCCCGCGATGTCGGCGTCGGAGATGCCGTCGAGGTGCTTGACCAGGGCGCGCAGGGAGTTGCCGTGCGCGGCGACCAGGACGGTGCGGCCGGCGAGCAGGTCCGGGACGATGCCGTCGTACCAGTACGGCAGCATGCGCTGGACGACGTCCTTCAGGCACTCCGTCCTCGGCCGCAGCTCCGGCGGGATGGAGGCGTAGCGTGCGTCGTCCGACTGGGAGAACTCGGTGCCGTCCTCGAGGGCCGGCGGCGGGGTGTCGTACGAGCGGCGCCACAGCATGAACTGCTCCTCGCCGAACTCGGCGAGGGTCTGGGCCTTGTCCTTGCCCTGGAGCGCACCGTAGTGGCGCTCGTTCAGGCGCCAGGAGCGGTGGACGGGGATCCAGTGGCGGTCGGCGGCCTCCAGCGCGAGCTGCGCGGTGCGGATGGCGCGCTTCTGGAGGGACGTGTGGACCACGTCGGGGAGCAGGCCGGCGTCCTTGAGCAGCTCACCGCCGCGGACCGCCTCCTTCTCGCCCTTCTCGTTGAGGTTGACGTCCACCCAGCCGGTGAACAGGTTCTTCGCGTTCCACTCGCTCTCGCCGTGGCGGAGGAGGATCAGCTTGTACGGTGCGTCGGCCATGCGTACGAGCCTAATGGACGCTCCGGGGCAGCCGCGCGGGGCCGCCCCGGCCGGTGTCCCGGGGGTCGCGGATTGACGGTACGCGTCAATCGGGTGGCCTCGGAACGGCGGCGACCGTAGGGTGCGTAAAGCCAGAGGGCCACTTACATCGCCGGGGGGATTCCGTATGTCCGTGGGAAGTCTGAGACGTGCCGTGCACGAGAGCGTGTCGGGTCTACCGCGGACGTTCTGGTGGCTGTGGACGAGCACGCTGGTCAACCGGCTCGGGGCCTTCGTCGCCACCTTCATGACCCTGTACCTCACCCAGAAGTGGGGCTACTCGGCCTCCTACGCCGCCCTGGTGGTCGCCCTGCACGGGCTCGGCGGTGTGGTCTCCTCGCTGGTCGCCGGGGTGATGACGGACCGGCTCGGGCGCCGTCCCACCCTGTTCGCCGCCCAGGCCTCCACCGCCTTCTCGGTGGCGCTGCTCGGCTTCCTCGAGCACCCGGCGGCCATCGCCGCCGGCGCCGCCCTGGTCGGCTTCACCTCCAACGCGTCCCGCCCGGCGGTCCAGGCGATGATGGCCGACATCGTCCGCCCGGAGGACCGGGTGCGGGCGTTCGCCCTGAACTACTGGGCCATCAACCTCGGCTTCGCGATCAGCTCGGTCGCCGCCGGTCTGATCGCCGAACACAGCTACCTGGCGGGCTTCCTCGTCGAGGCCGCGCTGACACTGGCCTGCGCGGTGCTCGTGTGGATCAAGCTGCCCGAGTCCCGGCCGGAGCGCGACGCCGACGGCTCCGCGAAGGCCGCGCAGGAGGAGATCGGGCTCGGGACGGTGCTCCGCGACGGCCCGTTCATGGGCATGGTGGCCCTGTCCTTCCTCATCTCCATGCTGTTCGTGCAGTCCTCGGTCGGGCTGCCGGTGGCCATGGCCCAGGACGGCTTCTCGGCGGGCGACTACGGACTGGCCATCGCCGCGAACGGCGTGCTGATCGTGGCGCTCCAGATCCCGGTCACCCGGTTCATCGAGCACCGCGACCCGCAGAAGCTGCTGGTGGCCTCGGCCCTGCTGGCCGGGTACGGGTTCGGGATGACGGCCTTCGCCGGGTCGCTCGCGGTGTACGCGCTGACGGTGTGCGTGTGGACCCTGGCGGAGATCATCAACTCGCCGACCCAGATGAGCCTGGTCGTCCGGCTCTCCCCGCTGCACGGCCGCGGCCGCTACCAGGGCGTGTACACCCTGTCCTGGTCGGTGGCGTCGGTGCTGGCCCCGCTGCTGGCCGGCCATGTGATCGACACGTACGGGGCGGACTGGCTGTGGGCGTCCACGGCGGTGCTGGGCACGGCGGCCGCCGTCGGGTACTGGGTGCTGATGCGGGGGCTGCCGCGGGAGGCGCTCGAACCGGAGGAGCGGCCGGGCCCGGCCGCTCCGGCTCAGACCTCGGGGCCGGCTCCGGCTCACACCTCGGGTCCGGCTCGGGGTCCGGCTCCGACTCCGGCTCCGGACGCCCAGGGCCCCGCCCCGGAACCGGCGCCGGCGCCGGCGGCCTGACGCGGGCCCTCCCCCGGGTCAGCCGAGGCCGGCGAAGATCGCGGCCAGCAGGACGCCGGCGGCGAGGAAGAGGACCGTCAGCGTCGCCATGGCGGTCTTCTGCGCCCCGGTCACGTCCGGCTCCGGCATGGCCATGCCCGCATGCCGGGCGGGGGCGGCGGCCCCGGCGGCCGGCACGGGGGCGGGCGGCGGCACCGGTTCGCCGCCCTCGCCCAGCACGCGCACCGTTCCCATGCCGTGCTTCAGGTGGTTGGCCACCAGCCAGACGTTGACCGGATAGGCGAACGCCAGCCCGGCCAGGACGGCCAGCGAGAAGACCGCCCAGAAGCGGACGTCGGCGACGTCGCGGGCGGCCGGCACATGGCCGCGGAGGATCACGTTCACCGCGGCCATCGCGCCCATCACGCAGTTCATCGACAGCCACTCCGCGTACACCGTCGACCGGACGGCCCGCAGGTAGCCGCCGCCGAGCATGTCCCGCATGAACAGCGCCTGGAAGACCAGCAGCCCGAAGCCGAAGCCCACGGCGTACTCGAGCAGGCTGGGACCACGGCCGCAGCCCGAGCAGCGAGGCCACGACGGCCGCGACGATGATGCCGGTGGCATCGCCGGCCACGCAGTGGATGGTCGAGCCGAACGCCTGCTTCCACAGGGGTGCCACGAACCGCTCGTGGGTCCCGGGCCGGGGCTCCTTGCAGGACAGCACGTAGAGCGCCGCGCCGACCGGGCCGATCCACAGGGTCACCAGGACCCAGCCCCACTTCATCACGGTGAGTTCGGGATTCCGGGTGAACGCGTCGAGCGCCACGTACCCGGCGGACAGGAGGGCCAGGGCGAACCAGGCGTACATGAGTGCGTCGGCTGTGGTCCCGCTCATCCCGCCACGGTGCCGGGCGAGGACACCGCCGGGCGGGCCGACACACCCCCTCGCCGGCCTCCGCGCCCCGTTCGGCGCGGTGCGTCAGCCGGTCGGCCCGCCGGGCTCGCCCTCCGGCCGGGTGAGGTGGCGGAACGCGTCCAGGTTGAAGGTCGGCTCGCCGCGCGAGACCCGCCACTCGTACTCCCGCTTGATGGCGCCGGCGAAGCCCAGCTCCAGCAGGGTGTTGAAGGCGCCGTCCGCCGCCTCCAGGACGGTGCCCAGCAGCCGGTCCAGCTCCTCCGGGGTCACCACGGACAGCGGGAGCCGGCCCACCAGGTAGATGTCGCCGAGGCCGTCCACCGCGTAGCCCAGCCCGTACAGCTTGAGGTTGCGCTCCAGCAGCCAGCGGTGGACGCCGGCCTCGTTCTCGTCCGGGTGGCGGATGACGAAGGCGTTGACCGACAGCGAGTGCCGGCCCACCTTCAGGGAGCAGGTCGTGGACAGCTTGCGGGTGCCGGGGAGCTGGACGACGTAGGTGCCCGGCTGGGGGCTCTCCCAGCTCAGTTCCGCTCCGTTGAGCGCGTTCTCGATGATCGCGGCGGTGTCAGCCATGGTGGGAGCGTACGCGACGGCGGTGATCATGCATGGCCGCTGTGTACACGTCGGCCGTGCCGCTCGCGGCCGTGTCCCAGCCGAAGAACTGCGCGTGCCGGGCGGCCTCGGCGCCCATGCGGGCGGTGAGCCCGGGGTCGTCGACGAATCGCCGCAGCTCACGGGCGTAGTCCACGGGGTCGTGCCCGGGGACGAGGATGCCGGTGGCCCCGTCGTTGACGGCGACCGGCAGTCCGCCGACCTCGGCCGCCAGGACCGGCGTGCCGGTGGCCTGCGCCTCGATCGCGACGAGCCCGAAGGACTCGTTGTACGAGGGCATGACGAGCACGGACGCCGCCCGGAACCAGTCGGCGAGCCGGTCCTGGGCCACCGGCGGGTGGAAGTGCACCAGGTCGGCGATGCCGAGCTTCGCGGCGAGCTTCTGCAGGCCCTCCGGCTTGGCGAGCCCGCTGCCGCTCGGGCCGCCGACGACGGGTACGAACAGCCGCCGGCGCAGCGCGGGGTCCTGCTCGACGAGCACGGCGACCGCGCGGAGCAGCACGTCGGGGGCCTTGAGCGGCTGGATCCGCCCGGCGAACAGCGGGATGACGGCGTCCTGCGGCAGGCCCAGGCGGGCGCGGGCGGCGGCCCGGCCGTCGGCGACGGTGAAGCGGTCCAGGTTCACGCCGGGGTGGACGACGGCCACCTTGGCGGGGTCGGCGTCGTAGTGCCGTACGAGCTCCTCCGCCTCCTCGGCGGTGTTGGCGATGAGCCGGTCGGCGGCGGCCACGATCTGGGTCTCGCCGATGACGCGGGCGGCGGGCTCGGGGGTGTCGCCCTCGGCCAAGGCCGCGTTCTTGACCTTGGCCATGGTGTGCATGGCGTGGACGAGCGGGACGCCCCAGCGTTCGGCGGCGAGCCAGCCGACGTGCCCGGAGAGCCAGTAGTGGGAGTGGACGAGGTCGTAGTAGCCGGGGCGATGGCCGGCCCAGGCCTGCATCACGCCGTGGGTGAAGGCGCACAGCTGGGCGGGGAGCTCCTCCTTGGCGAGGCCTTCGTACGGGCCCGCGTCCACGTGCCGTACGAGGACGCCGGGGGCCAGCTCGACCACGGGCGGCAGGCCGCCTTCGGTGGCCCGGGTGAAGACCTCGACCTCTATGTTGATCGCGGCGAGGCGCTTGGCCAGCTCGACGATGTACACGTTCATGCCGCCGGCGTCGCCGGTGCCGGGCTGGTGCAGCGGCGAGGTGTGCACGCTGAGCATGGCCACGCGGCGCGGCTTGCGGTGGTGGCCCACGGAGGGCAGGCGCAGGCGCGGCGGGTCGTGGCGGGTGCCGCGGACGGCGGCGATCCGGCCGCCGATGCGGGACACGTACTGGCTCAAGGGAGCAGTTCCTCTCGCTCGGACCGATCTCGCTCGGACGACTCGGACGACTCGGACGGCGCCGTTGGAGCACGGCGGCGCTTCGGCGGCTGCCCGGCCGCGTCGGCGGGCATGCCGGAAGGAGCGCACCCGGCGCCCTCAAGGAGTGCAACCCGGATGGCTGCCCCCCGCATTCCGGGAGCCGGCGATTTTCCTCCGTCCTCGGGCGGCTTTTCCTCCGAGGGCGGCCCTCCGCTTACCCTCGGCCCATGTCCCAGCGCCCTCCCGTGCCCTCCGTCCGTGCCGACGGCCCCGGCGGAGCCTGCCGTTCCGGCAGCGGTTCCGGCGGCCGGTCGCGCCCCGTGGGCACGGTGACGCGCGGGACGACGAACCCGAACCGGCTGCGCCGCATGGACCGCTGGATCGCGGCCGTGCACGGGACGGCGCTGCGCCGCGCGGAGGCTCCGGTCGCGGTGGACCTGGGCTACGGGGCCGCGCCGTGGACGGCGGTCGAGCTGCTGGCGCGGCTGCGGGGGGCGGCGCCGGGGGTGCGGGTGGTCGGCATCGAGATCGAGCCGGCGCGGGTCGCGGCGGCGAAGCCGTACGAGCGGGACGGGCTCGGCTTCCGGCACGGCGGGTTCGAGGTGCCGCTGGCCGGCGGGGAGCGCCCGGCGCTGATCCGGGCGGCGAACGTGCTGCGCCAGTACGACGAGGAGCAGGTGGCCTCGGTCTGGGAGCGGCTGTGTGCCCGCCTGGCCCCGGACGGGCTGCTGGTCGAGGGGACGTGCGACGAGATCGGGCGGCGGCACGTGTGGGTCGCCTTGGGGCCCGAGGGGGCGCGCACGGTGACGTTCGCGACCCGGCTGGGCTCCCTGGAGCGCCCGTCCGATCTGGCGGAGCGGCTGCCGAAGGCGCTGATCCACCGCAATGTGCCGGGAGAGCCGGTGTACGCGTTCCTGCGCGACTTCGACCGGGCCTGGGCGGCGGCGGCCCCGTACGCCTCGTACGGGGCGCGGCAGCGCTGGATCCGGACGGCGCGGGCGCTGGCGGGCGACTGGCCGCTGACGGACGGTCCGGTGCGGTGGCGTCAAGGAGAACTGACGGTGCGCTGGGACGCGCTGCGCCCGGCGGGGTGAATCCGGGCGGACGGGGAACCGGTTGCCGGGGTGGCCCGTTGAGCTGTCGGGACTGTCTGTGGGACTGGTGGGGGCCCTTGCCACGGTGGACAAGATCGGCGCTGCGCCCGTGAGGGTGTTGGAATCCGCCGAGTCGTGGCACCATCCCGAGGGCAGCCAATGTTACTGATGGATAGTCAGATCCGATGGGGTGTCCGGCATCGGGTCCGACTCGGGGTACCTGGGGGGACCATGGGAACCGTGGAGCCGAAGCGGCGGCGCGGTGGCGCGTACGCCCTGACGCTGCTGTGCGCGACGGCCCTGCTCGCGGTGACTGCTCTGGGCGGCGTGGCCCAGGCGGCACCGGCGCCGGATCCCGGCGCCAAGTCCCTGGAAAAGGTGCGCAAGGACATAGAGGACCTCTACCGCCAGGCGGGCGCGGCGACGGACGCGTACAACCTCGCCGAGAGCGAGGCAAAGGCCCAGTCCGACCGGATCGTCGAGATCGCCAAGCAGGTCGTCGCCGGCCAGGAGCGGATCACCGCGCTGAAGAACCGCGCCGGCGCCGCCGCACGCGCCCAGTACCGCTCGGGCGGCCTGCCCGCCGGGGCCCGGCTCGCGCTGAGCAGCAGCCCGGTCCAGTTCCTCGACGGGACGGACCGGATCCGCCGCGGCGAGAAGGCCGCCACGGACCTGCTCTCCGAGATGAACCGCACCCAGAACGACCTTCAGCAGTACGCGAAGGACGCGAAGGCGGAGTGGGAGAAGCTCGAGGCCAACCGCATCAAGAAGGAGGCCTCGAAGAAGCAGGTCGAGGAGAAGATCAAGGCCGCGGAGGAGCTGGAGAGCAAGCTGGAGGCCGAGGAGAAGGCCCGGCTGCTCCAGCTTGAGCAGGAAGCGCAGTACAAGGCGCAGACGGCCTGGCTGTCGACGGGCGTCCTGAAGGAGGTCAACGGCTCGGCCACCGAGGCGGGCCGGAAGGCCGTGCAGTTCGCCACGCAGCAGATCGGCAAGCCGTACGTGTGGGGCGCCGAGGGGCCGAACTCGTTCGACTGCTCCGGCCTGACCTCGCAGGCCTGGCGGTCGGCCGGCAGGGGCATCCCCCGCACCTCGCAGGAGCAGCTGCGGCTGCTGCCCAAGATCGCGGTCAAGGACATGCGGCCCGGCGACCTGATCATCTACTTCGACGACGCGAGCCACGTCGGCATGTACGTCGGCGACGGCGCGATGGTCCACGCCCCGCGCCCCGGCCGGCAGGTCACCATCGCCGGCGCCGGATCCATGCCGATCAAGGCGGTGGTCCGCCCCGACGCGTGACCGTCAGGCGCGGGAGGAAGGGAACCTCCCGCGCCCCGCCGACGTCTCGTGGACCGGGACGAGAAGTTCCTCCGTCGTGACGTTCATCATTCGGCGAGGCGGAATTTCCCCCGCGATATGGCATATGCCTCCGTCTCTGGCGCGGAAGACCATTCCGCTCGCCCGCCGCGGACCGCTAGGGTCGGCCCGGACGAGCGCACCCTCGGGGGGAGGGAAGGAACCGGAGACGATGCCCGTACCCGTACCGCGGCAGAGGGAGATCCCCGCCACGGAGAGCGGTCAGGCCGTACTGCCCCAGGCGTCCCTGACCCTGCTGGTGATCGAGGACGACCCCGCGGGCGGTCTCACCGTTCCCGAGATCCTCGACGCCGACCGGCACCGCATCCGGCTGCGGACGGCCCGCAACCTCACCGAGGCCACCCGCCTGCTCACCCCGGACGTGCACTGCATCCTGCTGGACCTGGCCCTCCCGCGCGGCGGCGCGGGCTCCCGCACCGCGGGCGGCGCGGACACGGACCCGGACACGGACGCGGCCGACCAGCTCGACACCCTCCGCCGGGTCCTGCGCATCGCGCCCCGCCACGCCGTCCTCGTCCTCACCGCCGAGGCCGACGCCGAGCGCGCCGCCGAGGCCGTCCGCGTGGGCGCCCAGGACTTCCTCTTCCGCGACGAGCTGGACGGCCGGGTGCTGAGCCGCGCCATCCGCTACGCGGTGGAGCGGAAGCGGGCGGACATCGCCCAGTACAAGCTTGCAGAATCGAAACTGCGGGCCCAGGAGAACGCCCGACTGGAGCGCGGCCTGCTCCCCACCCCGCTCCTGGAGGGCTCCGACCTCCGCTTCGCCGCCCGCTACCGGCCCGGCCGCAGCCGCGCCCTGCTCGGCGGGGACTTCTACGACACCGTCCGCACCCCGGACGGCACCGTCCACGCGATGATCGGCGACGTCTGCGGCCACGGACCGGACGAGGCCGCCCTCGGCGTCGAGCTGCGCATCGCCTGGCGCGCCCTGACCCTGGCCGGCCTGTGCGGGGACGACCTGCTGGCCACCCTCCAGGAGGTGCTGGAGGTGGAGCGCCCCTGCGAGGAGATTTTCGCGACGCTGTGCACCGTGGACATCTCCCCCGACGGCCGCCGGGCCGGCCTGTGCCTGGCCGGCCATCCGGCCCCGCTGATATCCAGGCCGGGCGGTCCCGCGCGGCTGCTGCCGTACGAGAACAGCGGGCCGGCGCTCGGCCTGCTGCCGAAGGCCCGCTGGCCCCGCCGCCAGGTGGAGCTGGGCGGGAGCTGGAGCCTGATGCTCTACACCGACGGCCTGATCGAGGGCCGCGTCGGCGAGGGCAAGGAGCGGCTCGGGCAGGACGGCATGGTCGAGATGATCAACCGGCACCTGAGGTGCGGGCTGAGCGGCGAGGCCCTGCTGGAGGCCTCCGTCACCGAGGCCCGGCGCCTGAACGGCGGCGAGCTCACCGACGACGTGGCCGTGGTCCTGCTCTCCCGCAGCACGCCCTGAGCGCGGCCGGGACACCCGGCTGCCTGCGGGTACCCGCCCACCCGCCCCGGGAGCGGCCGGTGGGACGCGGGGCGGCGGGCCACAAGGCCGCGGGGCCGGCTGCTAGCGGCCGCCGTTGTACGGCCCGTAGGGACCGTCGCTGCTGCTGCCGCCGCTGCGCCGGCCGCCGCCCGAGACCTGCTTGAGGGCGGGCCGGACGTCGACGAGGAAGACGATCGTCGCCACGAGGCCGGCGATCTGCAGGAACAGCATCCCCAGGAAGAAGTCCACCACCACGGTCACGCCGAGGATGACCAGCCAGAACGTCTTCGTCTGCTTGTCGGCGGCGCGGTACGCGTCCTCGCGGGCCAGCAGCGCGAGGACGAAGGCCGCGACGGCGAGCGCCAGCATGGCGAACCCGAGCAACGGGAGCACCCCGTTATCGAACCCGTTCATCAACATCGACTCGACCGCCTCTCACACGTGGCACGCCTGACGTCCTCTGCCTCCACGCTACCGGCAGAGCGGCCTTCACCCACCACAACGGGCCGGACACCCCGCTGGTGCCCGGCCCGCCGTCATCCGCTGCTGCGCGGATCCGGCCTGCGCCGGATCACACCTCGGCCAGCTCGCCCTCGGCGGTTGTCTTCTTCCCGGGGGTCTTGCGCGTGGTGGTCTTCCGGGCGGCGGCCTTGTCCTCGCCCTCCGCGACCGCCGCGTCCTCGCGGGCCGGCTCGACCGCGACGGCGATGTCGACGATCTCCTCGGAGACCTCGCCCCGCCACGCCCGCACCGCCTGCTCGCCGTGCTCGGCGACCCGGTCGTAGGTCTCCTTGGCGCGCACCGCGTACTCGGCGGCCACGCCGACCCCGCGCAGCGCCAGGTCCTGCGCCTGCTCGCCGATCTTCTTCGCGTCGATCTTCGCGTCGAGGGCGCCGAGGACCTCGGCGACCTTGGCCGTGACGACCTCCTGCGCCTCGCGCGCCTTCTGCTGCACGACCTTCGGGTCGGTGTTCTTCACGGCCTCGAACCGCGCCGGGGCCTCGGTGCGCAGCTGCTCGATGAGGGCGGGCACCTTCTTGGCCTGCTGCATCGCGAGGTCGGCGGTGCCGGCGGCGAAGTAGAGCGGGGTCGGGTCGGCGAGAGTCTTCTTCAGGTCATCGGCGATGGCCATGTGGCTGGTCCTCCCGGATCACAGTTCAGTTCGTGGAGTGCTTCTCGTCGTCCCCGCCGGCCGGCCCGGCGGTGGCCGCGGGCGCCGTCTCGCCCTCGGCCGCGTTCTCCTTGCGGAACGACTCGTAAATCTGGAGCAGCACCTGCTTCTGCTGCTTGTTGATGGACGGATCGGCGAGTATGGCGGCCCGCGTCTCCACCTCGTCCCGGTCCCGCTCGTCGAGGATCCCGGCCTGCACGTACAGCGTTTCCGCGGAGATGCGCAGCGCCTTGGCGAGCTGCTGCAGGATGTCCGCGCTCGGCTTGCGCAGCCCGCGCTCGATCTGACTCAGGTACGGATTCGACACCCCCGCCGCGTCGGCCAGCTGCCGCAGCGAGAGCTGGGCCTGCCGCCGCTGCTCGCGGAGGAATTCGCCGAGATTCCCGACGTTGAGCGATGCCATGTTCCGCATCCTGCCGCACTTTGCTAACTATTGCAAGCAGCCGCTTGCAACAGCTCCCACCCCGACGCCGCGGACCTCCGCCCCTGCCTCCGTCTCCGCCTCCGGCCGGAAGCCCTTGACGGTGAGCCACACCGCCAGGGACAGCTCCCAGGCGAAGACCGGGAGCGCGGCCAGCGAGCCCCAGGCGGAGAGCTGCTCGTACGCGCCGAACAGCACGGCGGCCGCCGAGGCGAAGATCAGCGGGCCGCCGGCCAGCCCCAGCACGGCGATGCGCCGCGGCACCAGCCGCGAGCGGTACAGCAGGTACGCCACCAGCGCGGTGTTGGCGCCCAGACGAAGTTCGGGCCGAGCAGGAACGTCCAGTCGTGGACCGCGACCAGCGCCTGTCCGGCGGCGAGGAGCGCGGACGGGTCCGCCCCCGGCGCCGCGGCCTCCCGGCGCAGGGTGACCACCGCGAGCAGGCTGACGATGCCGACGCAGATGACGGCGGCCTCCAGGGTGCGCAGACCCAGGTACCCGACGGCGGCACCCCCGCCCTGCCGCCTGACCGCGGGGTAGAGCGCGATCGCGGCACCGACGACCGAGAGGGCGAGCACCACCTCGAAGAAGGCGCCCAGCAGGACGCGGGTGTCGGCCCCCCAGTAACCGGAGCAGGCGGCCGGGGCCGCGGCGGCGATGACCGCCATGGCAGCCTGGTACCCGCACATCGCGGAGATCGTCGGCTCCCGGCCCCACGACGGCTCGGCGGTCGTGGGCCACGGCTGCGACGACACCTACGAGTTCGAATTCGCCCTCGACCTCCTCCTGGACGGCTTCGAACGCCTCCACGCCCAGGGCTGGGGCTCCGCCGCACCGCGTCAGCCCTGAACCGGGCCGCCCCGTCCGCGGAGCCGGCGGTGGTACGCCAGGGTGAGCGCGCCCAGCAGCGGCCCCCAGGCGATCAGCGGGAGGTAGAGGAAACCGACGACGGTGGCGCCGAGCGGGGTCATGTCCGGATGCGGGACCATCCACCACAGCGCGAACGGCGTCCACACGGCGGTCAGGACGACGGCGGCCGACGCCGCCACCACCGTGACCGCCCGCGCCGGTACCCGCCGGCCGCCCAGCCACGGTATTCGGCGCGGGACGACCTCTCCCCAGGGGCGGACCAGCCCGAGCGCGAGCAGCGCCAGCAGCTCGCTCCCCACGCTGACGGCGGCCGTGTACACCCGGCCCCACCCCGGTATGCCGGCCGCCACGTACCCCGCCTCCGTGTACCCGACCAGGAAGCCGGCGGCCAGCAGCAGGCGCCAGAGGCCGGACGGCAGGGTGAGCAGCGTGATGGCATGGGCGGCGCGGACCGCCCAGCGGGGCGCTTCCGCAGCCGCAGCCGAAACCCGAGCCGCGACCGGGGCGGGGGCTGGGGCTGGGGCTGGGGCTGGCGCGTGCTGTCGATGCGTCATGCACACCATCGTGTCGGCCGGTTCGGCCCGCGGCATCAGCCCGCGGAACCGCTCCCCGCCTCACCCCCGGGCGGAGGGCGGACCGGCCTCTTCCCCCGCCCGGGGGAGGAGGGCCGCCCCCTCCGGGGGAGGACACCTCCCCTGCCGCTGGATGAATGATGCGAAGGGTTAGTGGTCATAGGCGGTCAGCGAGCGCATGACGGGCTGGCCGGTGTGGCCGTTGTGCCAGATCGCGCTGGTCAGGGCGAGGATGCGTGGTACGACGCGGGCCATCACTCCGCCTAGGGTCCGGCCCTGGTGGCGTTCGAGGTCGAGTTGGGCCTTGAAGGTCTGGTTGACGGACTCGATGACCTGTCGTAGCGGCTTGAGCAGGGCGGATCCGGCCCGTGGGGGGGTTCGCCGTTGCGGGCCCGGCCGCAGCAGGCGGACTCCCCAGTCGGTGAGCTCGTGTTCGAGGGTGCGGCCGTAGCAGTGCCGGTCGGCGATGAGGGTCTGTCCCGGGCGTGGCGGATCCAGCGGCGTTCGGAGGTGAAGCCGAGCAGGGCCTGCATCACCGCGAGGGTGACCAGCTCGGCATCCGTGAGCCGGGGCGGGATCCCGACGACGGGGGCGCCACGGCGCCAGGTACGGCGATTCCTTCAGCAGATCGTCGGTTTTCACGTAGAGCGCGGTCGCGAGGGAGTCCAGGTCTGGCGTCACAACCGACCTTTGGACTCCCTCGCTTCATGTCATGCGCGCCAGCGAGCCCTTCTGTGACTTGCCAAGATAGGCGTCACCAATGCTGCGGGCCGACCTGGGCTTCGGTGGCGCAGCGGTCGCGCCGCTTGTCACCAGATGGTCGACCTCGTTGCCACCTGCTCCGAGTTTTCGGGGACGGCCACCACGGATCTGTTCGAGATGCATGGGCGCAGCGGCATCAGCGTGGCGGGTGATGGCCGCCGTGCACATCACCAGGGCACTGCGCCGGCGTCGTCGAAGAACTGTCCGGTGGGGCCGTCGTCGGGCAGGGTCGCGAGTTTGATGGCGATCGCCGCGCCCTGTTCGGGGGTGCGCACGCCGCGGAAGCCGTTGAGGTCGGTGGCGACGTAGCCGGGGCAGCCGGTGTTGATCAGGATGTTCGTGCCGCTCAGCTCCCGGGCGTATTGGAGGGTGACGGCGTTCAGGAACGTCTTCGACGGCGCGTACGCCGCGGACACCGGACCTGCCGTCTGCTCGGCGGCGGGTCCTGACTGCCGGGTGAGGGAGCCGACGCTGCTGGACATGTTCACGATCCGTGGTGCGGCGGAGCGGCGCAGCAGCGGCAGCATTGCGTTGGTGACGCGGATGACGCCGATCACGTTGGTGTCCACGACCGCGTGGATGGTGGCGGGGTCGATCCGGGTGGGCTCCTGTGGCATGTCGCCCGCGATGGCGGCGTTGTTGACGAGCACGTCGAGGCGTCCGGCCTGTTCGTCGATCAGCCGTGCGGCGGCGGTCGCGCTCGCGTCGTCGGTCACGTCCAGCGGTACGGCGAACGCGTCGATGCCGGCGGCGCGCAGTTTCTCCACCGCGTCGCTTCGGCGCTGGTCGTCGCGGGCGCCGACGCCGACGCTCCAGCCGAGGGTGCCCAGGCCTGCGGCGATCTCGTAGCCGATTCCCTTGTTCGCGCCGGTGACCAGCGCGATCGTCCGTTCAGTCATAGGGACGATGCTGCCTTCGGGCCTCGGCGGGGGTCCAAGACCGATCGGGTGAGCAACGATACCGTCGGGGTATTGATCCGGGATAGCGTGGCCGGATGGAGACCCGGGAACTGCGGTATTTCGTCGCTGTCGCTGAAGAGCTGCACTTCGGGCGTGCCGCGCAGCGGCTCGGGATCGCGCAGCCACCGTTGTCACGGGCGATCCAGCGGCTCGAACGCCGGCTCGGGGCAGTGCTGTTGGATCGGACCAGTCGCACCGTCACGCTGACCGAGGCCGGCTCGGTGCTGTTGGTCGAGGGCCGGGCGGCTCTCGACGCGGTCGAGGCCGCCGAGCGTCGGACCCGCCGCGCCGCCCTTTCCGTGACCGGCCGCCCCGGCCTGGTCCTGGTCACGAAGGCCAGCGCGTCCAGGGAACTGCTGGCGAGACTGCTCGACGCGTACGCCGCCGAACCCGGCGCGGTCCCCGTCGACGTCATCCTGTGCGGTCCGGCCGAGCAGGAACGACTCCTGCGCGAGGGCCGGGCCGACGTGGCGCTGCTGCACCGGCCGTTCGACTCGACGGCCGGATTCCACACCGAAGAGCTCAGCACGGAGAGTCAGGTTGTGGTCCTGCCGGCCGGGCATCCGCTCACCGCCCGGACCCATGTGCACATGGCCGACATCACCGGGCTGCCGGGCCTGCCCCTCCCACGCTGGCCCGACCCCGACGGCACCTACCCGCCCGGCCCCGGCCCGCAGGTCCGCGACCACGCGCAGTTGCTGCAGCTCGTCGCGCTCGGCCGTGCCTGTGCGGTGTCACCGGAGTCGTGCCGAGCCCACCTGCACGGTGACCTCGCCGCCGTGCCCGTGCTGGACGCACCGAAAGTCACCACCGTGATCGCCTGGCCACCGCACAGCCGGTCCAGAGCCGTCGCCGACCTCATCCGGACTGCGACACGTCTCCAGTAGCTCCCACCCGCCCGGCCAGGCTCCACCCATCGCGGCCCGGCTCAGGCGGCAGATCGCGGTGGGTGCACGCGGCCGGGGTCAGTCTGCGCGACCAGGTGACATCCATCTCGACCACTCACACCTTCGCATCAGTCATCCAGGCGGGGCGCGTGCCGATCACCACCGTCGCCCAGAACTCCTCCGACACGGCCGTCCGGACCGCGAGGCCGCCGGCCTCCAGCGCCTGTGCCGTCCGCGGGGCCTGGCGCTCGCTCGTCTCGATCAGCAGCCGCCCGCCCGGCGCCAGCCACGGCAGCGCGCCCGCCGCGACCCGGCGGTGGACGTCCAGCCCGTCGGGGCCGCCGTCCAGGGAGACCGCCGGCTCGTGCTCCCGGGCCTCGGCCGGCAGCAGCGGGATCTCCCCGGTCGGCACGTACGGGGCGTTGACCACCAGCACGTCCACCCGGCCGCGCAGCCCGGCCGGGAGCGCGCCGTACAGGTCGCCCTCGTACACCCGGCCGCCGTACGGGGCCACGTTGAGCCGCGCGTACGCCAGCGCCGCCGGGTCGATGTCCGCCGCGTGCAGCTCCGCCCCGCCGCCCAGCCGGGCCGCGACCGCCGCGCCGAGCGCGCCCACACCGCAGCACAGGTCGAGCACGACCGGGTCCGGCCGGTCCGGCACCCCCGCCACCGCCTCGGACACCAGGAACTCGGTACGCCGGCGCGGTACGAAGGCCCCCGCGCCCACCCGCAGGCGCAGCCCGCAGAACTCCGCCCAGCCGACGACGTGTTCCAGCGGTTCGCCGCCGGCCCGGCGGGCCACCAGGGCGGCCAGGTGCGCGGCGTCGTCGGCGGCCGCCGCGAGCAGCTCCGCCTCCTCCTCCGCGAAGACACAGCCGGCCGCGCGCAGGGCCTCCACCACGTCCACGGCGTCCCTGGCGTCCACGGCGTTCACATCCACATCCACATCCACGCTCACGTCCACACCCACATCCACATCCACGGTCTCGTGCAGGTCCCCGCTCAGAACACGTCCGGGCACCAGGGGCGCCGCGCCGTCCGGAACACCGCGTCGGCCAGCGCCAGCGCGCCCGGCCGCACCTCGGCCACCCGTCCGAGCGCGCCGAGCCGTACCGCGGACTCGTCGCCGAGGTACAGGGAGCCCAGCGCGGCCGCGTCCAGGCGCAGGTCCGCGGGCTCGTCGGTGACCGTGCACTCCCCCGCACCGGCGTCGAGCCGGTAGCGCCCTGCAGCCGGGCCGCCCGGGTCGGCGACCTCCAGGACGAGGACCCCGGGCACCGCGTACGTGCGCGCGCTCAGGGCCCGTACGACGTCCAGCAGCCGCACCCACAAGAAGTCCGCGCTGGTCACCAGCCGGGCCGCGCGCGGGTCGGGCAGCAGGTGGGGGACCAGGTCGTCGGGGGCGCGGTAGCCGGTGCGCACCTTCAGCACCCAGTCGATGGAGCACAGGAAGTGCCACAGGGCCCGCTCGGCGGCGGGGGTCGCGGCCAGCAGCTCCGTGACCTGGAGGGTGTTCTGCGGGGTCTTCGCGTCCGTCCAGTGGTCGTCGGCGGTGTACGCGACGAGGCCGGCCACCTCGCCCTCCGCCGTCCGGTACACCGCGTGGAACCTCTCCTTGTACGGCCGGAACGACATCGCCTCCTCGCCGGTGGCCAGGCTCCACCAGCGCGCGTCGCGGTCCACCGCGCCGTGCCGGGACGCCCGTATCCGGTCGTGCAGGGCCGGGCCCACCCGGCGCACCTCGGCGACGTCCACGATGTCGATCCGGCCGCCGTCCTCGGGCCGCGACCAGCGCGGGTCCAGCCCGGTGCGCTTGACGTCGATCTCCCACTCCGCGATCGACACGGCGGGCCCGTACCCGTACCGGCCGTAGATCGGGTACTCGGCGGCGATCAGCGTGGACAGCACGTCGCCGCGCTCGACGGCGGCGGCCAGTTCCCCGGCCATCATGCGGCTCAGCAGGCCCTGACGGCGGTGCGTGGGCATGACCGCAACGTTGCTGATCGCAGTGGACGCGACCACCGCCCCACCGGGCACCGTGAGCTCCTGCCGGAAGGAGCGCAGGGTGCCCACGCAGGCGCCGGTGGCGGTGTCGAAGGAGCCCCACACACGCGTGGGATCGCTGTACTTGACGCGCTGGGCAACGTCGGAATCCGTCACCCGGGTCGCGGTCAGGAAGCCGGTGGTCACGGCCCGCATCCAGGCGGGGAATTCGGATTCGACGATCAGCCGCACGTCAGCACTCATAACTCGCCACGCTAATGCGCGCGTCCGCGCCGCGTCGCGGCAATTTCCGCCGCCGCGCCCGCCCTACGACACGCCCTACGACACGCCCTACGGCCCGCGCGCCACGGCCCGCGTGCCCAGGCCGGCCCGCCCCGGCCCGAGCCCGCTCACGCCAGCAGGTCGTCCACCTGCGCCTCGCCCTCCCGGTAGCGCCGTGCGATCTCCGCACTGCAGTCGTCCACCGTGTGCTGCAACTGCTGCCGGCGGCGCGAGACCTGCTGCTCGTAGCGCACCAACCGGCCCATCGCGTCGTGCAGTTCGCCGTCCGTCCGGGCCTGGAGGTCCGAGAGCTCCACGTCGGCCAGCATCTCCGCGGCCAGCAGCCGGTACTCCTCGCCGTGCGGGGTCCTGAGCGTGACGTGCCGGGCGGAGGCGCTGCGGCTGGAAGGGGCGTCGGCGAGGATCTCCGAGAGCCGGTGCACCACCGGCGGCTCGGGCGCGACGGGCGCCTCCGGATCGCTGCGCCGGGCCAGTTCGGCCCGCAGGATGTCGATCCGGCCCTGCAGGAGTCTGCGGATGTAGCTGAGGTCGGCCTCGTCGCGCCGGGCCTCGCGCCGCAGGGTGCGCAGCTCCGGCAGTCCGAGCGCGGTGGCGGGCGTGGTCGGCGCCTGCTCCTCCGCGGTGCGCTGCGCGGGCGGTCGGACCGCGCCGGCCGCCGAAGCGGCCGCGACTGACGGGACTGAAGCGGCAGGAGCGGGCGAAGCGGCTGATGTGGCCGACGCAGATACGGAGGTACCAGAAGTATTCATGTCAACGTGTCCGTCCCCTCGACCGGTGCATGGGGTCTCGCCCGGCCCGTGGGGCCGGGGGGAAGCACCGTCTGCGTGCATCGTGCCACTGTCCGTGGTGCCGGCGCAGTCCCGGTCCACCCGATCGGCCCCGGACGGGTGCACGCCTGGTACACAGGTGGTATGCGAGCAGTGGTGCAGAGGGTGGACGGCGCGAGCGTCGTCGTGGCCGGCGAGACCGTGGGCGAGATCGTCGGCGAGGGGCTGTGCGTCCTGGTGGGGGTGACCCACGACGACACCCCGGAGAAGGCGGCGCAGCTGGCGCGCAAGCTGTGGTCCGTACGGATCCTGGAAGGGGAGAAGTCCTGCAGCGACGTGGCCGCGCCGCTGCTGGTGATCTCGCAGTTCACGCTGTACGGGGACGCCCGCAAGGGCCGCCGCCCCACCTGGAACGCGGCGGCGCCGGGCGAGGTCGCCGAGCCGCTGGTGGACGAGGTCGTCGCGCAGCTGCGTGCGCTGGGGGCCACGGTGGAGACGGGCCGGTTCGGGGCGGACATGCGGGTCTCGCTCACCAACCACGGCCCGTTCACGATCGTCATCGACGTCTGAACCCGGCGCGTCCGAGGCGTCCGGTCAGGGCGCTACGACGACCTCCTGCGAGGCGGCCGTCTTCCCGGCCAGCAGCGGCGCATCGACCGGCACGTTCCGCTTGACCAGCGCGAGGGCGATCGGGCCCAGCTCGTGGTGGCGGACCGCGGTGGTCACGAACCCGAGCTGGCGGCCCTCCTCCCCGTCAGCGGCGAGCCGGACGGGCGCGCCGTGCGGCGGGAGGTGCACCTCGGAGCCGTCCAGGTGCAGGAAGACCAGGCGGCGCGGCGGCTTCCCCAGGTTGTGGACGCGGGCCACCGTCTCCTGCCCGCGGTAACAGCCCTTCTGGAGGTGCACGGCGGTGCCGATCAGGCCGATCTCGTGCGGGATGGTGCGGTGGTCGGTCTCCAGGCCGAGCCGCGGCCGGTGCGCCTCCACGCGCAGGGCCTCGTACGCGAGGAGCCCGGCGGCCGGGCCGTGCGCGGCGGCGAAGGCCTCCAGCTCCCCGCGGGGCAGGAAGACGTCGCGGCCGTGCGGGGTCTCCCGGACCACGCACTCCTTCGGGATCTCGGCGATGGAGCCGGCCGGCAGGTGGACGACGGCGAACTCGGCCGTCCGGTCGGCGACTTCGACGCGGTAGAAGAACTTCATCGACTCCAGGTAGGCGATCAGCGCCTCCTGGGTGCCGGGCTCGACGTGCACCCACACGGTCTCGCCGTCGTCGACGAGGTACAGCTGGTGCTCGATGTGGCCGTTCGCGGAGAGGATCAGCGCCTCGGTGGCCTGTCCGGGCGGGAGTTCGGTCACGTGTTGGGTGATCAGCAGGTGCAGCCAGCTCAGCCGCTCCGGTCCGGTGACGGTGACGACCCCGCGGTGCGAGAGGTCGACGAAGCCGCGGCCGTCGGCGAGGGCGCGCTGTTCGCCGTAGAGCTCTCCGTAGTGGGCGGCGACGCCCTCGTCGCGGCCTTCGGCCTGGACGGCGCCGGGGAGGTTCAGCAAGGGGCTGGTCATGGGACCAAGACTACGACCCTGCTATGCGGGTTCGGCACGGTGTTTGGCAGCGCAGCCGCGGCACAGACCGAAGATCGCGAAGTGCTTCATGTCGGTCTCGAAGCCGAAGGTGGCGCGCAGCTTCTCGGTGAACTCGGCGGCGACGCCGAGGTCCGCCTCGATCACGTCCCCGCAGTCGCGGCACACCAGGTGGATGTGGTGGTGCCGGTCGGCGAGGTGGTAGGTGGGGGCCCCGTGCCCGAGGTGGGCGTGGGAGACCAGCTTCAGCTCCTCCAGGAGCTCCAGCGTGCGGTAGACGGTGGAGATGTTGACCCCGGATGCCGTCTTGCGCACGTGGGCGAGGATCTCGTCCGGTGTCGCGTGCTCCAGGGTGTCGACCGCTTCGAGCACGAGCTGTCGCTGCGGGGTCAGCCGGTATCCGCGCTGCCGCAGGTCGCTCTTCCAGTCGGTGCCCGAGGCACGGTCGGGGCTTTCGGCGCTCACCACCCGGCCAGTGTAAGCGCGGGAAGGGGACCGCGGGCGGGCCTGCGGTCCCCTTGTCCGATGTGCGCGGTCAGCCGGTCCGGCCGGTCTCGGCCGGTCGCGCCGGTCCGGTCGTCTCAGCCGGTCCCGCCCATCTCGGCCGGTCTCGGCCGGCTCAGCGGAAGAACGCGATGCCGTCGTCCGGCATGTCCGGGAGGTTGCGGGCCATCTCGGCGACCTCCTCGGGCGTGACGACCTTCTTGAGCTGGGCCGACATGTACGGGCGCAGCTCGACGTCCGGGGTGGCCTTCTCGCCGACCCACATCAGATCGCTCCGGACGTAGCCGTAGAGCCGCTTGCCGCCGCTGTACGGGCCGGCGGCGGCGGTGCGGGCGACCGCGTCCGTGGCAAGGTCGATCTGGGGCTTCTTGTCGGCGAGCTCGCCGTACCAGACCTCGATGACGCCCTGGTCGCGGACCATGACGACCTCGACCTTGCGGTCCTTGTCGATGCGCCAGTAGCCGGACTCGGACTCCAGCGGCCGCACCTTCTTGCCCTCGGTGTCGAGGACCCAGGTGCGGGAGGTGTACTCCAGGAAGTCCCGGCCGTCGTGGGTGAAGACGACTTCCTGGCCGAAGTTGCACTTCTCCTCGCCGGGGAAGTCGAAGACGCCCGCGCCCTCCCAGGTGCCGAGGAGGAAGGCGAGGGGGACGAGGCCGGGGTTCAGGTCGGACGGGATCTGGATCATGGGTGGCTGCTCAGACGATCTCTGGGAGGGGATTCCGGTGGGTCCGGGGGGCGGCCGATCGGAGGATCAGCGCTGGCCCTGGTACAGCTTCTTCACGGCCAGGCCGGTGAAGGCGAGGACGCCGACGCAGACCAGGACCAGCAGGGAGGTGAAGACTGCCTCAAGCACGGGGTGCTCCTCGGAGGTTTCGGGTGGCGGGTACGGGGCCGGTCCCCAAGCCTACTGGCCTGGGGACCGGTGCACTCCGTGAGGTAGGCCGCAGCCGTCACCTCCGGCGCGGCGCGGCGGGCCCCGGCGGCGCCGGTCAGCTCAGCAGCTGGCTCTGCAGGACGACCGTCTGGTGGAAGGAGACGGTGGCCACCCCGCCCTTCCGGGTCTGGATGACCACACCCTGGACGTCACCCGCCTGAAGGCACCCGAGCCTGCTCTCCTCCTCGCCGGTCGTCGGCTTGACCTCTTGGTACAGGCTGATGTCGCTGCTGTTCAGGGTGCCGGGGCCGTGGGGGCCCTGGAGGGCCTGGCCCTCCAGACTGCTCTGCCCGATCTGCGCCTTCCGCCAGGCGAGGTCCATCTCCAGCACCGGGGCACCGGCGAGCCGCGTATTGGTGTCGCAGCCGCGGAAGGCGTCCACGAAGCCCGCGGCGTGGAAGCGCAGCAGGTAGACGTGCGTGCGGGTGCCGTCCGGGGTGGTCCAGCCGCGGCCGACGATCTGACGCAGCCCCTCGTGCTCCAGCTGCTCCTTCAGCTTCGCCCGGCTGTCGGGGGCGTACTCGTCCAGGAAGGTGTCCACGGACACCTGCTGGTCCTTGTCCGCCTTGGGCCCGGCGTCCGGCCGGGCCCCTTCGGGGGCCGGCAGCAGCAGGCCGGCGAGCGGCGCGTAGTGCGTCTCGGCCTTATTGTCCGGGCCCTTGGCCAGCGGGGCGCCGGCCGGCAGGGCCGGCTTGGCCAGGGTCGGGTACGTCCAGCGGCCGTCGCCTTCGGTGGACAGGCCGGGGAGGTCGGTGCGGTCGGCCTGGGTGATCCCGTACGCGGCCCCTGTACCGAAGGCCGCGAAGACGGCGAGTGCGGCCGTCCAGCGCAGGGCGGCGGACAGTGCGCGCCGATCCTTCGGCGCGGGTGTGGCAGGCGCGGGTGTGGGTGTGGGCGACGCCATGGTGGCCTCAGGGACCGCCGTCGAGCCGTCGGCGGTGTCGGCGACGGCCTCGGCGGTGTCGGCGGTGTTCTGCTCGGTCACACGGACTCCCCAGGGGACGTCAGATGGGTCAGCTGCTGCCGGAAGAGGCCAACGGCGTCGTCGGCGGAGAACGGCTTGGGGCCGTATGTCCGGAAGCTCACCAGCACGTCGCCCCGGACGGCCACGCAATCGATCGTGTCGATCTTGTCCTTCTCCTCCCTCTTCTCCTTGCCGAAGGACTGGAGCGCGCACCTGGCGTCGGGGAAGCCCTCCACCTTCGGCGCCTCGCGGCCGTCGCCCATGAAACCGATGATCTTCTTGCTGAACTCGGAGAACCGGGCCAGGGCCTGGGAGTCGGCCTGCATGAGGTGGATCTCCGCCACCTGCTGGTCGCGGAAGCGGCGGTAGCTGCGCCCGGCCATACCCTTCAGCTTCAGGTCCGCAAGCGCCTTGTCTCGTTCCGCCCGCTGGTCGCCGGAGAGCCCGGTGCGCGCGTCCTTGAAGGCCTGCAGCGCCCGCTCCCCCGGGATGTAGAAGTCGTTGCCTTCGGCGTCGATATCGGGGCCGGGCTTGTAGTCGGCAGGGAGCGGCAACAGCTTGCCCGTCAGCTCGTTCGGCGGGACGGTCGCCGTCGAGTCCGGCGAGCCGGAGGGCTTCGGCTTGGCCCCGACCGCGACCCAGTACCGCGTCGGCGAGGTGCGGTCGGCGTCGGCCATCCTCCCGGCCGCCCACAGGACTCCGGCGGCGAGCACCGCGAGGCCCGCCCCGCCCGCGATCAGCGCCTTGGCCCTGCGCTTCGGCGTGCGCGCGGGCGTTGCGACGGACTGCGGGGACGCGGCCGCCGTATCCTGGTGCCGGTCCTGGTTCTGGTCCTGCAGATCGGTCACAGCCGCTCCCACTGCCGCCTGGCCAGCTCGACGACGGCGTTCTCGTCGATGACACCGCGGGTGTTCGTGTAGTCGAGTTCCATGACGATGTCGCCTCGCCGGGCGAGGACCCGGGCCGACTTGGTCGGGTGGTAGCCCGGTTCCTGCTTGGCCTCCGAGTCCACCCACAGGTGGCCGTAGTCGGCGGGCACGCCGACCAGGTCCTTGCCCGGGTTGCCCGCGTACCGCTTCTCCGACAGGTAGTCGTGGGCATGCTGGTACCAGTCGGCACCGGCTCGGTCCCGGTACTGCAGCAGCCGGACCGTGACGTGGTTCCGGTCTTCCTGCGACCAGCGGATCATGGCGATCCGCCGCAGGTCGTACCGGATCTGGTGTTCGAGGCCGCCGTTGGGCCTCGTGTAGTAGTCCGCCGCGAACTCGTCCGCGGACTCGGCTCCGGAGTCCAGGACCTGTACGCCGCCCGGGGCCTCCAGCAGCAGCTTGGTGAGGTCGTCGTCCGTCTTGTGCCAGCGATGGGCGTTCAGGGCGCGGGCGCTCGTCGACTCGTTCGGAGCCTGCGGCTTCGGCTGGTCGATCTTCTGCTGGGCCAGCGGCGGCAGCGGTGTCGGCGGGCGGCCGTACTGGACGGCGTAGCCGGTCACGGTGCCCGCGAGGATGCCGAAGGCGGCCGCACCCGCGATCAGCAGGGCCGTACGACGGCCGCGGTGCCCGGCACCTGGGGCGGCAGCGGCGCCAGGCGCGGCCGCGGCGGGTCCGGGTCCGGCAGCGGTGCCGGGTCGTGCCGGTGCGTCCGACTGCGGGCCCGCCTCCCCCGTTTTCCGCAGCTCGGAAGCGGTCTGTTCATGTTCCAAGAAAGTGTCCCCCACAGGACTGTCCACGCGGGCGATCACCCGCGCAGTCTTGACATGTACCGGAGGGGAACGGTTGTACGGGAACGCATTACGTTTCAGGCGGCTGGAAAATCATTCGTCGTGGCGCCGCTTTCCGTCCAGTTCGTCCCACCACTCGTCGGACTGCGGATCGCCCGATGGGTCGTCCCACCAGCGGTCGTCCGGGCCGCGCCGGTTCGCGATCATCGCGGCGACGGGCGGGATGACCATGGCGACGACGCACATGGCCACGGCCGCCTCGACCGAGAGCAGGCGCACGAAGGACCAGGCGGAGACGAAGAGGAAGAGGCATCCGCCCATGAGAAGGAAGTAGATGCGGCGCCGCCGGGCGTACATGCCTCCAGCGTAGGTCCGAAGGCGGACGCCGTGGAGGCGCACGGCCGCGGACACCGCGGAGGCGTACGCCCGCGGCCACCGCGATGGCGTACGGCAGCGGACGGCGCGAAGGGCCGCACCCCGCTCCAGTGGCGTCCAACCCCCTGGGGTGCGGCCCTTCGGCCGGTTCATGGGCTACCGGTGGCCGGTCAGACCGCGATCGCCACGTCCGTCACGCCGCCGGCCTCGGAAACGACCACGGCGCGGTCCGCCTGGCCGCCCGGGACGAGCGCCCGCAGCGTCCAGGTGCCGGTCGCCGCGTAGAAGCGGAACTGGCCGGTCGCCGAGGTCGGGACCTCCGCGGTGAACTCGCCGGTCGAGTCGAGCAGCCGCACGTAGCCGCTGACGGGCTCGCCGTCCTTGGTCACCTGTCCCTGGATGGCCGTCTCTCCGGGCTTGAGCGTGGAGAGGTCCGGTCCGCCGGTCTTTGCTCCGCACATGTTTCTCTGTCCTGTCCTCGAGAAGTCGTTCTGCTGGGCGTCGCGTGCCCGGGATTACTTGTTGGCGCCCAGCTCGATCGGCACGCCGACCAGGGAGCCGTACTCGGTCCACGAACCGTCGTAGTTCCTGACGTTCTCCTGGCCCAGGAGCTCGTGCAGCACGAACCACGTCAGCGCGGAGCGCTCGCCGATGCGGCAGTAGGCGATGGTGTCCTTCGCCAGGTCGACCTGCTCGGTCTCGTAGAGGGCCTTGAGCTCCTCGTCGGACTTGAAGGTGCCGTCGTCGTTGGCGTTCTTCGACCACGGGATGTTGCGGGCGGTCGGCACGTGGCCGGGGCGCTGCGACTGCTCCTGCGGCAGGTGCGCCGGGGCGAGGAGCTTGCCGGAGAACTCGTCGGGCGAGCGGACGTCGACCAGGTTCAGGGAGCCGATGGCGGCCACGACGTCGTCGCGGAAGGCGCGGATCGAGGTGTCCTGCGCCTTGGCCTTGTACTCGGTGGCGGGGCGGTTCGGGACCTCGGAGCCGTCGACCAGGTCGCGGGAGTCCAGCTCCCACTTCTTGCGGCCGCCGTCGAGGAGGCGGACGTCCTGGTGGCCGTACAGCTTGAAGTACCAGTAGGCGTAGGACGCGAACCAGTTGTTGTTGCCGCCGTAGAGGACGACGGTGTCGCCGTTGGAGATGCCCTTGGCGGACAGGAGCTTCTCGAAGCCCTCCTGGTCGACGAAGTCACGGCGGACCGGGTCCTGGAGGTCCTTCTTCCAGTCGATCCGGACGGCGCCGGCGATGTGGTTCTTGTCGTAGGCGGACGTGTCCTCGTCCACCTCGACGATGACGACGTTGGCGTCGTTCAAGTGGGCCTCGACCCAGTCGGCGTCAACGAGGACGTCGCTGCGGCTCATGGTGTTCTCCTCCGGGGCAGTGTGCGGCGGGGCAGTGCGGGTGCTGCAGAGGGCGGCGCGGAGCGCTCCCGTGGGCACTGGGCGGAGAGGCGTCAGTGGACAGGGAGGAAACGGCTGCGCGCGGTCACGCGGGAAGGACGGTCGTCCGAACTGGTGGAGCGGATGCGCTCTCAGGTCACATGGATCGACAGAGCATGGCGGCGACGCGACACAGGTCTACTGCCCGTCGCTTCGTGAGGTCCGCCTGCTGATGCTTCATGCCTGGATCGTAGGGACGAACGGGCCGCCCTGTCACCGGCGTGTCATATATCGAGACAGAAACGTCCGGATGGCGGGATCCGAGATGCCGCCGAGCGCTCCCGGGGCCTCGCCGGGGCCTGCGTGCGGCCCGCCCTTCTGCGGATCGGACCGCCCCGTCTCACGATCCGGCCAGCGACACGTCCACGCCGCTCAGCTTCAGGTGGACGCCGGCCTCGTGCGAGGTCAGCCCGGTCAGCTGGAGCCCGGCCGGCAGCCCGTCGTCGAGGCGCCGCTCGAAGTCGGTCTTCTTGCGGATCGCGCTCTCGATCCCGGGGATGCCCTCGCCGGGCACCTCGTCGGCCCGCACCCGGACCAGTTTGCCGCCGCCCTTGCCGTTCCCGCCGTCCTTGCCGTCGACGAGCGTGACGGTCGACACCACGCTGCGCGTGAAGGTGCGGCCCAGCACCTCCACCGACGCGGTCACCCGCACCTTGTCCGGCGCCCCTCCGTAGGCGAGCTTCACGCCGGTCTGCGAGGCCTCCGTCAGATCCGGGTACGTGATCAGCGCGGAGCCCTCGGCGCGCCGGGCGGTGCCCCCGCTGTAGTCCCCGTTCAGCTGCACGCCGCGGAAGCTCGCCTGGAGCTGCGAGAGCCGGGTCTTGCGGCCGTCCGCGACGGCGTCGACGCCGTCCAGCCGGACGTCGACCCGGTCGAGCTCGTGGCTCAGCGCCTGGGTCAGGAACGGGAAGCCGTGGATCTCCACCTCGGCGGATCCGGCCAGCCCCTGGCGCGCCTGTATGCGCTCGGCGAGCCGGCTCTCGGCATAGCCGACCGCCCAGCGGTCCGCTCCCACGGCCAGGGCGCCCAGCACCACGACGACGATCACGACGACACGCAGGAAGCGCACGCGCCTCTCCCCCCTGTAGACCGGTACGTCCGCCTCTAGTTGACCATGTACAGACGTACGGAGGCCGTCAGCGACGCCGACGGCCTCCCCACGCGTTCCCACGGTTCCCCGCCCGGGCCTCAGCCCACCACCCGTCCCACCAGGTAGACGGCGGGAGCGGCGGCCGCCAGCGGCAGCGCCACGCCGGCCGTCATGTGCACGAACTTCGACGGGTAGTCGTACGCGGCCACGCGCAGCCCGATCAGCGCGCCCACCCCGGCGGCCAGGCCGAGCAGCGCCCCGCCCACCCCGACGGAGGTCATCCCGCCGACCGCGACGCCCGCACCGGCCGCCGCGGCCAGCGAGACGCCGGCGGACGGCAGGGGCGGCAGGGGCAGCGCGCGGACGAACACGGAGACCGCGACGGCCACCGCGCCGACGGTGACGGCGGCGGAGTCGGCGGCCAGGTAGCCGGCGCACACGATGGCGAGGGCGGCGGAGGCCACCGAGGCCATCAGGCCGTACATCCGCTCGTCCGGGTCGGCCTGGCTGCGCAGCTGGAGGACCAGCGTCAGCAGCACCCACACGCCGAGGGTGCCGATGATCGCGCCGGCGCCGTGGGTGTCGTCCACCGCGAGCACCGCGGCGTCCGCGACGAGGGCTCCGGCGAAGGCGAGGGCGATGCCCTGGCGGGCCGGCCACATGCCGTTGAGCCGGAACCAGCCGGCCGCGGTGAGGCCCTGCAGGGCGACCAGCGGCAGGAGCAGCGCGAGGTCCCCGACGACGGCGGCGACGGCGAGCAGCAGCCCGAGCGCGGCGGTCAGCAGGGCCGACTGCGGGCCGGGGTCGATGATCGGCGAGCGGCCCTCGGCGCGGGCCTGGGCCGGGTCGACGGCGCGCATGGTGTTCCCGCCCAGGGTGGGCGGGGAGTACTCGGGCTCCCCGGCCGGGTCGACGGGCCCGCCGGGGGCGGTGGCGACGGCCGCGGCGGCCACCGGGGGCATGCCGGCAGCGGACTCGGGGTCCGGGGCGGCCGCCGGCACCGGCTCGGCGGCGGCCTGCGGCGGCAGGTAGGAGGTGGTCTCCGCCCAGGCCTCGGCGGGAGCGGCCGCGGCAGCGGGGGCCGCAGCGGCAGGGGCCGCGTCCCGGAACCAGCTCTCCGGGACGGCGCTCTCCTGCACCGGCGGAAGGTAGGCGGTCTCGGCGGCGGCAGCGCTCGGCTGCGCTGCCGACACCGGCGGGAGGTAGGCCGTCTCGGCGGCAGCACTCTGCGGCACCGGCGGAAGGTAGGCGGTCTCGGCGGCGGCAGCGCTCGGCTGCACTGCCGACACGGGCGGGAGGTAGGCCGTCTCCGCAGCGGCTGCGCTCTGCTGCGGCACCGGCGGGAGGTAGGCCGTCTCGGCAGCGGCTGCGCTCTGCTGCTGGACCGGCGGGAGGTAAGCGGTCTCGGCGGCCCATTCGTGCACCGGCGCGGCGGCCGCGGCCGGCGCCGGCCCGGGTGCGGGCGCGGCGGGCGCCTCGTCCCGGAACCACCCCTCGGGCGCCACCGGAGCCTGGTACGCCTGCGGCTGCGCCTGGGGCGGCATCTGCGGCTGGTGCTGCGGCTGGTGCTGATGCTGAGGCTGGTGCTGCGGCAGGTAGGCGGGCTGCGCCCAGTCCGCGCCCGGAGCCGACGACGGTGCCGGTGCCGGTGCGGGCACCTGGGCGGGCGCGGCGGGCGCCTCGTCCCGGAACCACCCCTCGGGCGCCACGGGCTGCTGCACCGGCTCGGCGGCGCGCTGTACCGGCTGGTAGCCCGTGTCCCAGGTGTCCGACTGCCAGGTCTGGGTCGTGTACGGGTCCTGCGGCGCGTACCCCTGCTGTCCGGGCTGCTGCTGCCGGGCCTGGTGCTGTTGCTGTTGCTGTTGCTGTTCCTCGGGAGTGCTCATCGGGTTTCCGCTCACCCGCCCGCGAACGGCGGGAGCACCTCGACGGTGCCCCCCTCGGTCAGCAGGACGGCATCGTGCGGGCGCTTGCCCACGGGCTCGTCGTTCACGAGGAAGGAGCAGCGCAGCAGGACCCGGGTCAGCTCCCCGGGGTGGCGTTCCCGCACTGCGTCGAGCGCCTCGGCCAGTGTCCGCGCCGAGTACGGCTCCTCCGCCGTGTGGGCCGCGGCCTTGGCCGCCGCCCAGTAGCGGATGGTTCCGGTTGCCACTGCAGCTCCTATCGTCGGCTCTCTACCGTCGGCCTCCATGATGGCCCCTCCCGGCCGCTGGTCCCGCGTGCCTCCGGGTCCCCCGGGCGCGACCGGGGTTCACCCGAATGGCCTACAGCAGCCTTCCCGAAGCCCGCCGAACCGCCGAAACCGGGGCATACGCTGGTTGCAGGGGTGGCGCGAACCACAGAAAGCGCGGACCCGGAAGCCTCGGCCGGGCGTCGGCAGGTGGGCTATTCTGCTGGCGAAGGATCCGGGCAACGTTGCCCCCGGGTCCTTTTGTGCTTTCAGTACGTTGAACGGAACGAGAACAAGGGCGCCCGGTCGGCCCCCAGGGCGCGGGGACCGGCGGACGCCCGCAGGGACCGGGCACGGCACCGCGCCGTGCCCGGCGCGCACCCCCGTACGAAGCAGTACCGCGAAAGTCCTCGACGGGACCGAGGAGGAACCGACGTGACGGACCAGCGAACCGTGCACCACCGACCGACCCGGGCAGGGGGGCGGGCATGAGCTCCCTCCTGCTGCTGACCAACGCCCTGCAGCCGTCCACCGAGGTGCTGCCGGCCCTCGGCCTGCTGCTGCACAACGTACGGGTGGCGCCCGCCGAGGGCCCGGCCCTCGTGGACACCCCCGGGGCGGACGTCATCCTCGTCGACGGCCGCCGGGACCTGCCGCAGGTGCGGTCGCTGTGCCAGCTGCTGCGGTCCACCGGCCCGGGCTGTCCGCTGATCCTCGTCGTCACCGAGGGCGGCCTGGCGGCCGTGACCGCCGACTGGGGCATCGACGACGTCCTCCTGGACACCGCCGGTCCGGCCGAGGTCGAGGCACGGCTGCGGCTGGCCACCGGCCGCCAGCAGCTGGGCGCCGACGACTCCCCCATGGAGATCCGCAACGGCGACCTGTCGGTCGACGAGGCCACGTACTCGGCGAAGCTGAAGGGCCGGGTCCTGGACCTCACCTTCAAGGAGTTCGAGCTGCTCAAGTACCTCGCCCAGCACCCGGGCCGGGTCTTCACCCGGGCCCAGCTGCTCCAGGAGGTCTGGGGCTACGACTACTTCGGCGGCACCCGGACGGTGGACGTGCACGTACGGCGGCTGCGCGCGAAGCTCGGCCCGGAGCACGAATCGCTCATCGGCACCGTCCGGAACGTGGGCTACCGTTTCGTCACACCGGAGAAGGCCGAACGGGCCGCGGCGGAGGCCGCGGACCGGGCGCCCACACAGGTCGCGGCCGAAGCGTAGGGGGGCCGTCCCCCGTACGGCGGACGCCCGCGTGACCATCCGGTCCGCAGGATGCCCTGCCCAGAGGCCGGTCACCCCGCGTAGACTCCCAGCGTGGCCAAGGTGACGCGGGATGATGTGGCGCGACTTGCGGGTACTTCAACCGCCGTCGTGAGCTACGTCATCAACAACGGACCCCGGCCGGTCGCCCCGGCCACGCGCGAGCGTGTCCTCGCAGCGATCAAGGAGCTGGGCTACCGCCCGGACCGGGTCGCCCAGGCGATGGCGTCCCGGCGCACCGACCTCATAGGCATGATCGTTCCGGATGCGCGGCAGCCGTTCTTCGCGGAGATGGCACACGCGGTCGAACAGGCGGCCGCCGAGCGCGGGAAGATGGTGCTGGTCGGGAACTCCGACTACCGGGACGAGCGCGAGGTCCACTACCTGCGCGCCTTCCTCGGCATGCGGGTGTCCGGCCTGATCCTGGTCAGCCAGGGCATGAGCGAGCGGGCGGCCTCCGAGATCGAGGCCTGGGACGCCCGGGTCGTGCTGCTGCACGAGCGGCCCGAGGCCATCGACGACGTCGCGGTGGTCACCGACGACATCGGCGGCGCCCAGCTCGCCACCCGCCACCTCCTCGAACACGGACACGAGTACGTCGCCTGCATCGGCGGCATCGAGAACACCCCGTCGGTCGGCGACCCCGTCGCCGACCACGTCGAGGGCTGGCGCCGGGCCATGCTGGAGTCCGGGCGGTCGATCGAGGGGCGCCTGATCGAGGCCCCGTACAACCGCTACGACGCCTACCGGGTGGCGCTCGAGGTCCTCTCGGGCCCCGACCGCCCGACGGCCGTCTTCTGCGCCACCGACGACCAGGCCATCGGCGTGCTGCGGGCCGCCCGGGAACTGCGGATCGACGTGCCCGGGGAGCTGGCGGTCGCCGGCTTCGACGACGTGAAGGAAGCGGCGCTCACGGACCCGCCGCTGACCACCGTCGCCTCGGACCGCCCGGCGATGGCGCGGGCCGCCGTGGACCTCGTCCTCGACGACGGGCTGCGGGTGTCGGGCTCGCGGCGGGAGCGGCTCAAGCAGTTCCCGTCGGCGCTGGTGATCCGCCGCTCCTGCGGCTGCCTCTGACCCGCCCCTCCCCTTCGCGGCCGGGCCCTGCTCCTGCGGCCTGCTCCGTCCGCCGGGCGGGGTCCCGGGCGGGATCCGGGGCGGGATCCGGGGCCCCGGAGGCGGGCCGGATTCATATCGGGCACACAAGGTTCTGTCGGGCTTCTCAGCGGGCACTCAGAAAGCTCTCATGATCCGCGGGCAGGGTCACAGGCATGACCGAGAGCTTCCGCCGCGACGGCGGGTACCCGCAGGAGAACAGCACGTCCCAGAGCGCGCCCTTCGGCGGGTCCTATCCGCCGCCGCCCGCCTACCCGCCCGGCGCCGACAGCCCGGCGCCCGGGTGGTTCGAGGCGCACGAGCCCCCGGTGATCCGCGGCGAGACCCTTCCCCCGGCCGGCCCGGCAGCCCCGGCGCCCGCAGGGCCGGTCGGGGGCGGGCCGGCGCACGCCGCCCGCGCCAAGCGCCCGGTGGCGCTGCTCGCCGCCGTCGCGATCGCCGCTGCGGTCATCGGCGGCGGCACCGCCACGCTCGTCCAGCAGCTGCTCGGCGACGGGGCGGGAGCCGCGGGCGGCTTCAACGGCACGGTCGTCTCGCAGTCCAGCAGCGGCACGGTCGCCGGGGTCGCCGAGCAGGTCAGCCCCTCCGTCGTGCGCATCGACACCCGCACCGGGTCGGGCCAGGGCACCGGCTCGGGCTTCGTGCTCACCGCCGACGGCGAGATCGCCACCAACAACCACGTCATCAGCGGCGCCGCCGAGATCCAGGTGACGCTGAGCGACGGCAGGAAGTTCCCCGCGAAGACCGTCGGCACCGACCCGGACAAGGACCTCGCCCTGATCAAGCTCCAGGGTGCGTCCGGCCTCAAGCCCGCCCGGCTCGGCAACTCCGACGGTGTCCGGGTCGGCGACCAGGTCGTCGCGATCGGCTCCCCGGACCGCCTCACCGGCACGGTCACCAGCGGCATCGTCTCGGCGCTGAACCGCGAGGTCAACGTGCCCAAGTCGGACCGGCAGGCACCGCAGCGGCAGCCCGGCGGCGACGGCGGCTGGCCGTTCTCCTTCGACGGCCGCCAGTTCAACGGGAACACCGGCTCGAACACCACCTCGTACAAGGCCATCCAGACGGACGCCTCCCTCAACCCCGGCAACTCCGGCGGCGCCCTCGTCAACCTGAACGGCGAGATCATCGGAATGCCGTCCGCGATCTACTCGCCCGCCGCCGACAGCTCCGCCGCAGGCAGCGTGGGCCTCGGCTTCGCCATCCCGGTCAACACGATCAAGGCCGACCTGGACTCCCTGCGCAAGGGCGGCAGCGGCAGCGGCACCGCCGGCGACAGCGGCCGGGCCCCCTCCACCACCGCCGACGGCTTCGGCGCGGCCTTCTAGCCGCCGGGCCGTGCGACGCTGGGAGGCACTGCCGGCCGCCCGCCGCCGGCCGCCGCCCGCCGCCCGCCGCCCGCCGCTCACCACCCTGGGGGACCGCATGAAGCCCGTCGAAGGCGACCAGCAGCGCATCCTCGTCGTCGACGACGAGCCCGCCGTACGGGAGGCCCTGCGCCGCAGCCTCGCCTTCGAGGGATACGCGGCGCAGACCGCCGTCGACGGGCTCGACGCCCTCGACAAGGCGGGCCCGTACGCCCCCGACCTGATCGTCCTCGACATCCAGATGCCCCGCATGGACGGCCTGACCACGGCCCGCAGGCTGCGCGCCGCCGGAAGCACCACCCCGATCCTGATGCTGACCGCCCGCGACACCGTCGGCGACCGCGTCACCGGCCTCGACGCGGGCGCCGACGACTACCTCGTCAAGCCGTTCGAGCTGGACGAGCTCTTCGCCCGCGTCCGGGCCCTGCTGCGGCGCAGCGCCTACGCCGCCCCCGCGCCCGGCCCGGCCCCGGAGCCCGGGAACCACCTCGTCTTCGGGGACCTGCGGATGGACCTCGCGACCCGCGAGGTGACCCGGGCCGCACGCCCGGTGGAGCTGACCCGGACCGAGTTCACGCTGCTGGAGATGTTCCTGGCGCACCCGCGGCAGGTGCTCACCCGCGAGCAGATCCTCAAGACCGTGTGGGGCTTCGACTTCGAGCCCAGTTCCAACTCCCTGGACGTGTACGTGATGTATTTGCGCCGCAAGACCGAGGCCGGCGGCGAACCCCGCCTGGTCCACACCGTGCGTGGTGTCGGGTACGTGCTGCGCACGACCGGGGCCGGGGATTCCGGGGGTCCGGAGTGAGCCCGGCCGCCCGGTTCCGCGGGCTGCCGCTGCGCTCCCGGCTCGCCCTGCTGGTGGCGGTCGCGGTGGCGGTGGCCGTCGCGGCCGTGGCCGCCGTCTCGTGGGTGATGGTGCGCACGCAGCTGCGCGAGCAGCTGGACCGCACGCTGGTGGCGACGAACCCGGACGCGGAGGTCGTCCGGGCCCTGAGCGACGGGGTCTGCGTCACCGGGCCCGCACGGCCGGCCCGCGAGATCGCCGGGAACCTGAACGCGACCGTGCAGATCGTCCTGCCGAACGGCGCCCACTGCTGGGTGGGCGGCCGCACCGATCTGCCGGTGGTGCCGGCCGACCGGGAGGTCGCCACCGGGCGGCGGACGAACGTGCTGCACGAGGTGCAGACCGCCTCCGGGACCCGCATGCGCGTCTTCACCTTCCAGGCGCAGGCCCAGCCGAACGCCCCCGTCTTCGGCATCTCCGTGGCCAAGCCGCTGGCCGACATCGACAAGCCCCTGTCCACACTGACCTGGGTGCTGCTGCTGGTCTGCGGGGTCGGTGTGGTCGGCGCGGGCGCGGCCGGCCTGTGGGTGGCGCGGACGGGCCTGCGGCCGGTGGACGAGCTGACCGGTGCGGTCGAGCACATCGCCCGTACCGAGGACCTGACGGTGCGGATCCCCGACGAGGGCGACGACGAGATCGCCCGCCTGTCGCGGTCGTTCAACTCCATGACGGCGGCCCTGGCCTCCTCCCGGGAGCGGCAGGCCCGGCTCATCGCCGACGCCGGCCACGAACTGCGGACGCCGCTCACCTCACTGCGGACCAACATCGAGCTGCTGGCGCGCAGCGAGGAGACCGGCCGGGCCATCCCGGCCGAGGACCGGCGGGAGCTGCTGGCCTCGGTCAAGGCGCAGATGACGGAGCTGGCCTCGCTGATCGGCGACCTCCAGGAGCTGTCCCGGCCGGATGCGGGCCCGCCCGCCCGGCTGGAGGTGGTGGCCCTGCACGAGGTCGCGGACAGTGCGCTGTCGCGGGCCCGGCTGCGCGGTCCGGAGCTGGTGTTCGAGGCCGGGCTGGAGCCCTGGTACGTGCGGGGCGAGGCGTCGGCGCTGGAGCGGGCCGTGGTCAACGTGCTGGACAACGCGGTGAAGTTCAGCCCGCCGGGCGGGGTCGTCTCCGTCGCGCTGCGGGCGGGTGAGCTGACCGTACGGGACCGCGGGCCCGGTGTCCCGGCCGAGGACCTGCCGCACGTGTTCGAGCGGTTCTGGCGGTCCTCGTCGGCCCGGGCGCTGCCCGGCAGCGGGCTCGGCCTGTCGATCGTGGCCCGTACGGTGCAGCGCGCGGGCGGCACGGCCGAGCTGCGGGGCCCTCGCGACGGCGGCCCCGGCACGGAGGCGGTGTTCCGGATCCCGGGCGCGCCGACGCCCCCTCCCGCGGCGGCCGCCGAGGCGGCCGGGGCCGGCGGGGCGGGCAGGACCGGCGGGGCGGCCGGGACCGGCGGGACCGGCGGGGCGCCCGGGGCCCCCGTGGTGGCTGCACCGGTTGTGCCGAACCAGTAGAGCGAGCACCACCTTGCCGCGGGCCCGGCCGAGGAGCAGCGCCCGCGCCCGCCGCCACCACCGCCACCGCCACCGCCACCGCCACCGCCACCGCCCCGACCGGAAACGCCCGACGATCCGGAGCCGTGCCGGCCCCTTTGCCCGGCCCGTTGCCGGACCCGTCGGCAGCCCCGTTGGCGGGTCCGGGCCACGGCCTGCGGGACCGGGGCTCGCTACCCGTCGGCAGGCGCCGGTCCGTCGAGCAGCTCCACCATGGCGCGCAGGCCCCGGGCGAGCCCGTGTCCGGTCGGGGCTGCCTCCGGGTCGGTGAGGGCCTGCACCATCACCCCGCTGAGCAGCGCGATGTGCAGCGCGCCCAGGCTGCGTACGTCCTCCTCGGAGACCTCCTCCACCGGCACCCCGCGCAGCACCGCGGCCACCATCCGCCGGTTCTTGCGCTGGCTCTCGGCGAGTACGGCGAGCAGCTCGGGCGAGGACTGCGCGTGGACGAAGGCCTCCACCGAGGCGAGCCACAGCCAGCGCATCTCGCCGAAGTCCCGGATCTTGCGGTCCCAGGTGTCGGCGTACCGCTCCTCGGCGGTGTCGCCCTGTCCGGCGAGCCGGCCGGAGCCGGCCGCCCATTCGTCCATGGCGGCGAACAGCGCCTGGTTGAGCAGCGCCTCGCGGGAGCCGAAGTGGTAGCCGATCGCGGCCATGCTCACCTTCGACGCCGCGGCGATGTCGCGCACCGTGGTGCGCAGATAGCCCTTCTCCTCCAGGCAGCGGCGCGCTCCGGCCAGCAGGTCCTCGCGATTTCCCATGCCCGGATGGTAGCCGCGGGCCATGGCTTGCGCGCTCGCCCAAGACATACGTATTGCGCGCTTGCCCAAACGCTGGCAGGCTGAAGCCAGCGAAGGGGGCGGCACCCCGCCGCCCCCGGCACGGACGGGGGAACACGTATGCGCCACGCACTGAGGATCGACGACCGCACGCTGTCCTACCTGGACTTCGGGGGCCCCGGCCGCCCGCTGCTCGCCCTGCACGGCGGCATGTCCGAAGCCGCCGCCTACACCGGCCTCGCCGAGGTCCTCGGCGACGAGTGGCGGGTCGTCGCCCCCGACCAGCGGGGCCACGGCGACTCGGACCGGGCCGCCGAGTACGGCCGGGCCGGCTACGTCTGCGACGCCGTCGCCCTCCTCGACCACCTCGGCCTCGACTCCGTCGCCGTCCTGGGCTTCTCCCTGGGCTCGATGAACGCCTACCACCTGGCCGCCCGGCACCCCCACCGGGTCAGCGCCCTCGTCAACACCGACGGCCCCGTCGAGATCCCCCCGGGCAGGCCGAACCCGTTCGCGTTCCTGGCCGACCTGCCGTACACCGCCGCCACCCGCGGGGAACTCCTCGCCGCCCTGGGCGAGATGGCCCCGACCTACGAGGCCGCACTGCGCCCGCTGCCCGGCGGCGGCTGGCGGCTGCCGTTCCACCCGCAGGACGTCCTCGACACCATCGCCGCGGCCGCCCCCGACAACTGGGACGCCTGGCTGGCGACCACCTGCCCCGCCCTCCTCGTCCACGGCCGGCGCAGCCAGGCCCTGCCGCAGGCGCAGGCCGACGCCATGGTCACCCGCCGCCCGAACACGGCCTACGCCGGCCTGGACACCGAGCACTTCGTGCCGTTCCAGGACCCGCAGGGCTTCCACGAGGCCGTCAGGAAGTTCCTGGCGGGCCTGTGATCCCGCGCGGCCCGTGCCCCGTGACCACGGGGGTGCCACCGGGCACGGGCCGCCGCCGCACCGGCACCGGGGAAAGCCGGAGGGGCGGCGGGCCGGTCAGGCCCACCGCCCCTCCGGGCGTGCGGTACGGCAGGAGCCGACGCCTACTTGACGACCGTGATGCGGTCCGCGGCCGGCGGGGCGATCGGGCTCGCCGCCGAGGACTTCGCCAGCACGGCGTTGAAGGCGTCCAGGTCGGCGACGCCGACCAGCTTGTTCTTGTGCTCCTTCAGGACGGTGAAGCCGTCACCGCCGCCCGCGAGGAACTCGTTCATCGCGACCCGGTAGGTCTTGGCGGGGTCGATGGCCGCGCCGTTCAGCTTCACCGAGTCCACGACGATGCGGTCCGCGCCCGACTTCGTCATGTCCAGGGTGTAGGTGAAGCCCTTCGAGACCTGCAGGATCTTCGGGTTCACACCGTTGACCGGGCCGCTGACCTGCTGCTGCAGGGCAGTGATCAGCTGCGCGCCGGTCAGGTCCACGACGTTCAGCATGTTGTTGAACGGCTGGACCGTGTACGACTCGCCGTACGTGACGACCCCGTCGCCCTCGTCGCCCGAGGCCTTGTAGGCCAGGTCGGAGCGGATGCCGCCCGGGTTCATCAGGGCCAGCTGCGCGCCGCCCTTGTCCGCCGGGGCCGTGGCCTCCAGCTGCGCGTCCGCGATCAGGTCGCCGAGCGGCTTCTCCGGGGCGTCCAGGCCGCGGCCCGGGATGTCCGCCGAGATGTAGCCCATGGGGCGGTTCGCGACCGGGGCGGCCAGCGTCTTCCAGCGGTCGATCAGCTCGGTCATGTCCGGGGCCTTGGGCACGTCACGGGTGACGACCTTGTTGACCGGCTTCGGCGCGGACACCGGCGTACGGACGATGTCCTTGGTCTGCCGGTCGTACGTCAGCGTGGTCTCGGTGAACAGGCGGCCCAGGGAGGCGGCCGAGGTGACCGCGCGCGGGTTGCCCGCCGGGTCCGGGATGTTGCAGGCGTACGCCTGGTGGGTGTGGCCGGTGACCAGCGCGTCGACCTTCGGGTCCACGTTCTTGGCGATGTCCACGATCGCGCCGGAGATGCCGGCGCCGGCACCCGGCACGTTGCAGTCGTAGTTGTACGCGCCGCTCGCCGGCAGGCCGCCCTCGTGGATCAGGGCGACGATCGACTTCACGCCCTGCTTGTTCAGCTCGGCGGCGTACTTGTTGATCGTCTCGACCTCGTCGCCGAACTTCAGGCCCTTGACGCCCTCGGCCGTCACGACGTCCGGGGTGCCCTCCAGGGTGACGCCGATGAAGCCGATCTTGACGTCCCCCTTCTTCCAGATCCAGGTGGGCGACATCATCGGACGCTTGGTCTTCTCGTCCACGACGTTCGCGGCGAGGTACTTGAACTCGGAGCCGGTGAACTCCTTGCCCATCTCGAAGCAGCCCTCGACCGGGTGGCAGCCGCCGTACGCCATGCGGCGCAGCTCGGCCTTGCCCTCGTCGAACTCGTGGTTGCCGACGCTGGAGACGTCCAGCTTCAGCTTGTTCAGCGCCTCGACGGTCGGCTCGTCGTGGAACAGGCCGGACAGCATCGGGCTGCCGCCGATCATGTCGCCGGCCGCGGCGGTGATGGAGTACTCGCGGCCCTTGCGGGCCTCGCGCAGGCTGGTGGCCAGGTACTCGACGCCACCGGCGGGTATGGCCTTGGTGGTGCCGTCCGCCTGACGCTCGGTCACGGTGCCCGAGGAGCCCTGCGGGGGCTCCAGCGTGCCGTGGAAGTCGTTGAACGACAGCAGCTGCACGTCGACGGTGCGGCTCTTGCCCGCACCGTCGCCACTCGCGGCACCGGCCGGCAGTGCGGCGACGACGATCGCACCGGAAGCGGCCGTGGCGGCCGCCGCGATGAGGGTCAACCGGCGGGTTCGGCGGTGCCGTTGTGGCGTCGCTGACATTTTGTCCCCTTATGAAACAGCGGTAAAGCATGGGAGGTCGGGCGCACTCTACGGTCAACGCGCGTAGCACCGACAGGGGTACAACCTATCGAGCTGGTCACACGCAAAACGCGGACACCGCCCGCCTCCCGCCGGCCCGCCCGCGCGACCTGCCGACCGGACCCCGCCGGCACACCACCGCCCACGCCCCGACCGCCGTACGCTCGGAGCATGACTGACGACGCAGCAGCGGCCCTGGAGCCGGGACGCCAGATCCAGACCCTCGACGAACTGACGGAGGAGCAGGCCGACGCCGTCATCGCCCTGATCGAGGACGCGGCCCGCACCGACGGCACCACCGCCGTCTCCGAGCAGGGCCGGCTCCAGCTGCGCGGCGGCCGCCGCGAGGGCATCCGGCACTTCCTGCTCACCGAGAAGGGACGGCTCGCCGCCTACGGCCAACTGGAGGACACCGACCCGGTGGAGGCACCCGCCGCCGAACTCGTCGTGCACCCCGCACTGCGCGGCCGCGGCCACGGCCGGGCCCTCGGCTCGGCCCTCCTCGCCGCCTCCGGCAAACGGATCCGGGTCTGGGCGCACGGCGGCAAGTCCGCCGCCCGCCACCTCGCCCAGGTCCTCGGCCTCACCCTCTTCCGCGAGCTGCGCCAGCTGCGCCGCCCGCTCGGCCCCGACGCGCCCCCGCTGCCCGAGCCGGCCCTGCCGCCCGGGGTGACCGTCCGCACCTTCGTGCCCGGGCAGGACGACGCGGCCTGGCTCGCCGCCAACGCGGCCGCCTTCGCCCACCACCCCGAGCAGGGCGCGCTGACCCAGCGCGACCTCGACGACCGCATGGCGCAGCCCTGGTTCGATCCGAAGGGCTTCTTCCTCGCCGAGCGGGAGGGGGAGCTCGTCGGCTTCCACTGGACGAAGATCCACGCCGCCGAGCAGCTCGGCGAGGTCTACGTGCTCGGCGTCCTGCCCGGCGCCCAGGGCGGCGGCCTCGGCAAGGCCCTCACCGCGGTCGGCCTCCAGCACCTGGCCGCCGCCGGCCTGCCCACCGCGATGCTCTACGTCGACGCCGACAACCCGGCGGCCCTCGCCGTCTACGAGGGCATCGGCTTCAGCACGCACGAGGTCGACCTCATGTACCGAACGGAGAGCTGAGCGTCATCACCCGTACGGGCCTCCCGGGCGCACCGGGCCCGTACGGGTGCATTCCGGAGCGAAGCTGACGTACTCGTGCGCGATCCGGAGCCTGGAAGCCATACGCCATTCACCGGGCCTTAAGACGCGCTTGCGACTCTCCGGACATGCATCCCCGACTCCGACCGACCGCGGCCCCTTCCGGCGCGCCCGTCCTGCCGCGCGCGCGGAACAATGGAGTCATGAGCCACCAGCCCAGCGCAGGACCCGCCGAGGTCCCCGCACAGCACCCGTCGTCCGCGTCCGCCGCGTCCGCCGCGGCCCCTGCCGGCTCGCCCGCCGCGCACGCGCGGCTCGGCTCCATCGCCGCGCACCGCCCGCACGCCAGCGGCCTCGAAGCCGACCTCGCCCCCGAGATCGACACCGACATGGACGCCTACGACGAAAAGGACGACGAGCTCCCGCACGGGCGGTTCCTCGACCGCGAGCGCAGCTGGCTGGCCTTCAACGAGCGGGTCCTGGAACTGGCCGAGGACCCCACCACCCCGCTCCTGGAGCGCGCCAACTTCCTGGCGATATTCGCGAGCAACCTCGACGAGTTCTTCATGGTCCGCGTCGCCGGCCTCAAGCGCCGCATCGCGACCGGCGTCGCCACCCGGTCCGCCTCCGGCCTCCAGCCCCGCGAGGTCCTCGACCTCATCTGGACGCGCTCGCGCGAGCTCATGGCCCGCCACGCCGCCTGCTACCAGCACGACATCGCCCCCGGCCTCGCCGAGGAGGGCATCCACCTCATCCGCTGGCCCGACCTCACCGAGAAGGAGCAGGCCCGGCTCTTCACCCTGTTCCGCAACCAGATCTTCCCGGTGCTGACGCCGCTGGCCGTGGACCCCGCGCACCCCTTCCCGTACATCTCCGGCCTCTCCCTGAACCTGGCCGTCGTCGTGCGCAACCCCGTCAGCGGGCACCGCCACTTCGCCCGCGTCAAGGTGCCGCCGCTGCTGTCGCGCTTCCTGGAGGCCTCCCCGCAGCGCTACGTCCCGCTGGAGGACGTCATCGCCGCGCACCTGGAGGAGCTCTTCCCCGGCATGGAGATCCTCGCGCACCACATGTTCCGGGTGACCCGCAACGAGGACCTGGAGGTCGAGGAGGACGACGCCGAGAACCTCCTCCAGGCCCTGGAGAAGGAGCTCATGCGGCGCCGCTTCGGCCCGCCGGTCCGCCTGGAGGTGGAGGAGTCCATCAACCCCGGCGTCCTGGACCTGCTGGTCCAGGAGCTGAAGATATCCGCCGCCGAGGTCTACCCGCTGCCCGGGCCGCTGGACCTGACCGGCCTGTTCGGCATCGCCTCCCTGGACCGGCCCGAGCTGAAGTACCCCAAGTTCGTCGCCGGCACCCACCGCGACCTCGCCGAGGTCGAGTCCGCCTCCGCGCCCGACATCTTCGCCGCGCTGCGCGAGCGGGACGTGCTGCTGCACCACCCGTACGACTCGTTCTCCACCTCCGTGCAGGCCTTCCTGGAGCAGGCCGCCGGCGACCCGCACGTCCTCGCGATCAAGCAGACCCTGTACCGGACCTCCGGCGACTCCCCCATCGTCGACGCCCTCATCGACGCCGCCGAATCCGGCAAGCAGGTCCTCGTCCTCGTCGAGATCAAGGCCCGCTTCGACGAGCAGGCCAACATCAAGTGGGCCCGCAAGCTGGAGGAGGCCGGCTGCCACGTCGTGTACGGCCTGGTGGGCCTCAAGACCCACTGCAAGCTCTCCCTCGTCGTCCGCCAGGAGGGCGACACGCTGCGCCGCTACTCCCACGTCGGCACCGGCAACTACCACCCCAAGACCGCCCGCCTGTACGAGGACCTCGGCCTGCTCACCGCCGACCCGCAGGTCGGCGCGGACCTCTCCGACCTCTTCAACCGGCTGTCCGGCTACTCGCGCCGCGAGACCTACCGCCGCCTCCTGGTCGCACCCCGGTCGCTGCGCGACGGACTCATCGCCCGCATCGACAAGGAGACCGCCCACCACCGGGCCGGCCGCCCCGCGTACGTGCGCCTCAAGATGAACTCCCTCGTCGACGAGGCCCTCATCGACGCCCTCTACCGGGCCGCCCGGGCCGGGGTCCCGGTCGACGTCTGGGTCCGGGGCATCTGCGCCGTGCGCCCCGGGGTCCCCGGACTGTCGGAGAACATCCGGGTCCGCTCCGTCCTCGGCCGCTTCCTGGAGCACTCCCGGGTCTTCGCCTTCGGCAACGGCGGCGAACCCGAGGTGTGGATCGGCAGCGCCGACATGATGCACCGCAACCTCGACCGCCGCATCGAGGCACTGGTCCGGGTCTCCGACTCGGCCCACCGCGCGGCCCTGGACCGGCTGCTGGAGACCGGCATGTCCGACTCCACCTCCTCCTGGCACCTGGGCCCGGACGGCGAATGGACCCGGCACAGCACCGACCACGAAGGCCAGCCGCTGCGGCACGTTCAGGAGATGCTCATAGACGCCCGGAGGCGCCGGCGTGGCTCTGCCAAACCATGACCTGACACCGAACGTGAGCGGCGGGGGCTCCGCGGGGGACGTGCTCGGCGCGTACCTGCGGGCCCAGGCCACCGCCTTCCTGCGCGGCCTCAGGCTGCACGAGGAATGCGGGGCCGAGGCCGTGGACGGCGCCGACGCGGCGCGCAGCCTGCGGGGGGCTGCGCGCCGGATCAGCGGATCTCTGGCGACCTTCCGCGCGGTCACCGACTCGTCCTGGGCCGACGGGCTGCGCGGCGAGCTCGCCTGGCTGGCGTCCACGCTGGCCGACGAGCACGCGTACGCCGCCCGGCTGACCCGGCTGCTGGAGGCGCTGCACCGGCTGTCCGGCTCACCGGAGGTCCCCGCGCCGCGCGGCACCCCGGGGGCGCTGACCGTGGGCTCGGCGCGGGCCGCCGCGCTGCTGGAGCGGCAGCTGACCCTGGCCCGGACCCGGGCCCACTCGGCGACCCTGCACGCCCTGGGCTCGTCCCGGTTCCACGCGGTGGCCGACGCGGTGGCCGTCCTGGCCTCCGAGGTGCCGCTCGACGTGATCGCCGCCCGGGGGCGGGTCGAGGACGTCCTGGCCCCGCTGGCGAAGGTGACGCGGACCCGGCTCACCGCAGCCGTCGCCGCGCTCCCGCCCGCCGCGGAGGCCCACCCGTACCTGCCCGACCACGACGGCGGCTGGCTCGAGGTGGGCCGCCTCCTGCGGATCCACCGCTACGCCCGGGAGGTCCTCGGCGAGGACGCGGCCCGGCTGGCGGCCGCCGGCGAGGCCCTGGACCGGCACCGCGAGGCCGCCGAGGCGGCCGCCGCGTCGGCCGCCGCCGCCCGCACCCCGCGCATCGCCCCGGCGACCGCGTACGCCCTCGGGGTGCTCCACGCCGACCAGCGCCACGAGGTCGCGTCGGCGCGCCGAACCTTCCGGGACCTGTGGCAGCCGGCCCCGGCAGCCGCCACCTGACCCGCCCGGCCGGGCGGGCGGTCCCCCGGCCGGCGGGCCGCCCGCGGCCCCGGGCATCCGCGCGCCGGCCCGTCGGCGGCGCCCCGCCGGCGCACCACCGCGCCGCCGCGCCGCCCCGCCCGCGCCACCGCGCCGCCCCCCGCCGCCGCGCCCGTGGCAGCGGGTCTCGCGCCGGCGCACACGGCCGCGGCGGCGCCTTCGGCGTCCCGCCGAAGGCTCCCAGCACCGCGCGCACCATGCGCAGCACGCGCACCGCGTCCAGCACCGTCGAATTCCGGCCAGTTGCACACCTGACCACCCGCGCCGAAGGCGCCAGGGCCTTCCCGGACGCCCGGGCGGCACGGACACCGCCACCCGGCGCCCGCTCCCCAGCCTGCACATCCCGCGGCGCGCTGCCCGGGTTCCCGTCCGGTGGATTCCCGTCCGGTGGACGCTGCACCGTCCCGCGCATACCGTCGAAGTCCGGCAACACCCACGCATGCGGATGACGGCGGGCCCGGTGCCGAGCAGGCCGTGCGGGCCCTGATCCCGCCGTTCGGCGCGGTCGGCGCCAGGGACTTCCGTCGTCGGCCGCGCCTGCGGCCACCGCAGCGGGATCGCATTCCGGTTCACCGGTTCCGGTCGGGTCCCGCATCCCGGCGCCCCCTCGACCCGCACCCCGAGCCATGGACAATGCCGCAGCGCACCGGCCCGAAGGCCCTCCCCCGCCCGGCCCGGCGGGCCACCCCCGCGCCCCTCGGCCGCCCCCGGCGCCCCCGTCCGGATCACGCTCGGGGGACGGGCCGGAGCACCCCTCGCTTTCCGGCGCGGACCGCACCCGGCCGTCCGTCGAGGTTCACCCGTCGTTCACCTTCCTCCGTCGATGGCTTCACCTGATCTGCCTAATTTCGATGGCGTACGGAGCGAACCGCTGGCCGGATCTTGCGGATGGCTCCCACCCGACGTAGTCCTCTTCGCACGCCGCCCCGAACCGAAAGCGGCCGGCGGCTTCTGGAAGGAACACCCTAAAAAGTGAAGCTTCAGCGCAAGAACATGCTTCGTGCCTCCGCCCTCGGCGCGCTTGTCGTGTCCGGCGCCCTGGTCCTCACGGCGTGCGGCTCGGACGACAACACCAACAACGGCGGCAGCGCCAGCGGCAAGCCGTCCGTCGCCGCCGGTGACGTCAAGTGCGGCGACGCCAAGGGCAAGCTGCTGGCCTCCGGCTCCTCCGCCCAGAAGAACGCCGTGGACCTGTGGGTCAAGAACTACATGGCCGCCTGCCAGGGCGTCGAGGTCAACTACAAGTCCTCCTCCTCCGGTGAGGGCATCGTCGCCTTCAACCAGGGCACCGTCGGCTTCGCCGGCTCGGACTCCGCGCTGAAGCCCGAGCAGGTCGAGGAGTCGAAGAAGATCTGCACCGGCGGCCAGGGCATCAACCTGCCGATGGTCGGCGGCCCCATCGCCATCGGCTTCAACGTCGCCGGCGTCGACAAGCTCACGCTGGACGCCCCCACGATCGCCAACATCTTCAACGACAAGATCAAGAAGTGGGACGACGAGGCGATCAAGAAGCTGAACCCGGGCGTCACCCTGCCGTCGACGGCCATCCAGCACTTCCACCGCTCCGAGGACTCCGGCACCACCGAGAACCTCGGCAAGTACCTCAAGGCCACCGCCGGTGACGCCTGGACGTACGAGGCCGCCAAGAAGTGGCCCGCCCCGGGCGGCCTCGGCGCCTCCGGCTCCTCCGGTGTCGCCACCCAGGTCAAGCAGGTCGACGGCGCGATCGGCTACTTCGAGCTCTCCTACGCCACCTCGCAGAACATCAAGACGGTCGACCTGAACACCGGCGCCGCCGCCCCGGTCAAGGCCTCCGCCGACAACGCCTCCAAGGCCATCGCCGCCGCCAAGATCGCCGGCACCGGCTCCGACCTGGCCCTGAAGCTCGACTACGCGACCAAGGCCGAGGGCGCCTACCCGATCGTCCTGGTCACCTACGAGGTCGTCTGCGACAAGGGCAACAAGGCCGAGACCCTGCCCACCGTGAAGTCCTTCCTCGGCTACGCCGCCTCGGACGCCGGCCAGAAGATCCTCTCCGAGAACGGCTACGCCCCGATCCCGGCCGAGATCAACGCCAAGGTCCGCGAGGTCGTCAACTCGCTGTCCTGAACCCCTGAGCCCCGGACCGCCGGGCGGGTCCCGTCCGACCCGCCCGGCCCCGGGGCCCCTCCCCTGCCCCGCGGGGGAATCCGGTGCACCGCCGCCAGGGGGCCCGTCCCCCGTCCAGACCGGAAAGACCATGGCTACCACCACACCCACCCAGATAGACACGCCGCCGCCTGTCTCCGCGAACGGGACGTCCACCGGCCGCGCCGGTGACAAGATTTTCTCGGGGCTCTCCAAGGGCTCCGGCGTCCTGCTCCTGGTGATCATGGCGTCGATCGCCGCCTTCCTCACCTACCGCGCCTCGATCGCGCTGTCGAAGAACGAGGGCAACTTCCTCACCACCTTCGACTGGAACGCGTCGGCGAACCCCCCTGTCTTCGGCATCGCCGTCCTGCTCTTCGGCACCGTCGTCAGCTCGATCATCGCGATGGCCATCGCGGTTCCGATCGCTGTCGGCATCGCCCTGTTCATCTCGCACTACGCGCCGCGCAAGCTGGCCGCCCCCCTCGCCTACGTGGTCGACCTGCTGGCCGCCGTGCCGTCGATCATCTACGGCATCTGGGGCGCCCTCTTCCTCGTCCCGCAGCTGGCCGGACTGAACCTCTGGCTCGACGAGTACCTCGGCTGGACGTACGTCTTCGACAAGTCGCAGGTCGGCGTCGCCCGCTCGCTCTTCACCGTCGGCATCCTGCTCGCGATCATGATCCTGCCGATCGTGACCAGCGTCAGCCGCGAGGTCTTCCTCCAGGTCCCGCGCATGAACGAGGAGGCCGCCCTGGCCCTCGGCGCGACCCGCTGGGAGGTCATCCGGATGTCGGTGCTGCCCTTCGGCCGCTCCGGCGTCATCTCCGCCTCCATGCTCGGCCTCGGCCGCGCGCTCGGCGAGACCATGGCCGTCGCCACCGTCCTCTCCCCGAGCTTCCTGATCTCCGGGCACATCCTGGACCCGGGTGGCGGCACGTTCGCCCAGAACATCGCCGCGAAGTTCGACGAGGCCAACGAGTTCGGCCGGGACGCACTGATCGCCTCCGGTCTCGTCCTCTTCCTCCTCACCCTGCTGGTCAACGGCGCCGCACGCATGATCATCGCGCGCCGCAAGGAGTACTCGGGGGCCAACGCCTGATGAGCAACGCAATCCAGGACCGCCCCACCCGGGCCGACCGGTCCCCCTCCTCCGGCAGCCTCACCCGGGGCGGCCTGCCCCGCTGGGCCCCCGCCGGCATCGCGGTGCTCTCCACCGTCCTCGGCTGCGGCATCGGCCTCGCCTTCGGCCTCCAGAGCAAGATCCAGTGGGGTCTGATCGCCGCCCTGCTGTTCATCGGCATCACCTACGGCGCCAGCGCCGTCGTCGAGAACGGCCGCCAGGCCAAGGACCGCGTCGCGACCTCCCTGATCTGGGTCTGCTTCCTGCTCGCGGTCGTCCCGCTGCTGTCGCTGATCTGGACCACCATCAGCCGCGGCCTGAAGGTCCTCGACGGCAGCTTCCTCAGCCACTCGATGAACGGCGTGACCAGCTTCGAGCCCGGCGGCGGCGTCTACCACGCGCTGCTCGGCACCATCGAGCAGATCGCGCTGGCCACCCTGATCGCCGCCCCGATCGGCCTGCTGACCGCCGTCTACCTGGTCGAGTACGGCAAGGGCAGGCTCGCCAAGGCCGTCACGTTCTTCGTCGACGTCATGACCGGCATCCCGTCCATCGTCGCGGGCCTGTTCATCCTGACGACCTGGAACCTGATGCTCGGCTTCGGCCCCTCCGGCTTCGCCGGCGCGATGGCCCTGTCGATCCTGATGATGCCCGTCGTGGTCCGCTCCACCGAGGAGATGCTCAAGCTCGTCCCGAACGAGCTGCGCGAGGCCGCCCTCGCCCTCGGTGTGCCGAAGTGGCGCGTGATCCTCAAGGTGGTCCTCCCCACCGCCATCGGCGGCATCGCCACCGGTCTGATGCTGGCCGTCGCCCGCATCGCCGGCGAGACCGCCCCGATCATGCTGCTGGTCTTCGGCTCCCAGCTGATCAACGGCAACCCCTTCGAAGGCGCCCAGTCCTCGCTCCCCCTGTACATCTGGGAGCAGTACAAGGTCGGCAGTGACGCCTCCTACGACCGGGCATGGGCCGCAGCGCTCGTCCTGATCGCCTTCGTCATGATCCTCAATCTGGTGGCCCGCGGCATCGCCCGCTGGAAGGCCCCGAAGACCGGTCGCTGACGCGACTGTACGAAAGCGAAGTGACCCTCATGGCCAAGCGAATCGACGTCAGCGGCCTGTCCGCCTTCTACGGCAACCACAAGGCCATCGACGACATCTCGATGACCGTCGAGCCCCGCTCCGTGACCGCCTTCATCGGCCCGTCCGGCTGCGGCAAGTCCACCTTCCTGCGCACCCTCAACCGCATGCACGAGGTCACCCCCGGCGGCCGCGTCGAGGGCAAGGTCCTCCTGGACGACGAGAACCTGTACGGCCCCGGCGTGGACCCGGTCGCGGTCCGCCGCACGGTCGGCATGGTCTTCCAGCGCCCGAACCCCTTCCCCACCATGTCGATCTTCGACAACGTGGCGGCGGGCCTGCGCCTGAACCGCAAGCACAAGAAGGCCGACCTCGCGGACACCGTCGAGCGGTCCCTCAAGGGCGCCAACCTGTGGAACGAGGTCAAGGACCGCCTGAACAAGCCGGGCTCCGGCCTCTCCGGCGGCCAGCAGCAGCGCCTGTGCATCGCCCGCGCCATCGCGGTCGAGCCCGAGGTCCTGCTGATGGACGAGCCCTGCTCGGCCCTCGACCCGATCTCCACCCTCGCCATCGAGGACCTGATCGGCGAGCTGAAGGAGCGCTTCACGATCGTCATCGTGACGCACAACATGCAGCAGGCCGCCCGCGTCTCGGACCGCACCGCGTTCTTCAACCTCGCGGCGGTCGGCCAGCCCGGCAAGCTCATCGAGATCGACGACACCGACCGCATCTTCTCCAACCCGTCCGTCCAGGCGACCGAGGACTACATCTCGGGCCGCTTCGGCTGATCCACGGACCGCGGCTCTGCCGCACGGACGTCCTGCGGTGCTGCATGGCGGTGCCACCGCAAGGCGAAGGGCCGGCTCCCCCTGGGTGGGGGGAGCCGGCCCGCTTCGTGTCTGCCGCCGCCGGGGCGCGGGGCCCGTACGGCTATCCGACCGCCAGGTTCACGATCCAGAAGCACAGCGCGGCGACGGCGGCCGCCGCCGGCATGGTGACGAACCAGCCCAGGATGATGTTCTTGGCGACGCCCCAGCGGACCGCGTTGACCCGCTTGGTCGCACCCACACCCATGATCGCCGAGGTGATCACGTGGGTGGTGGAGATCGGCGCGTGGTACAGGTACGACGCCGTGTACATGATCGACGCGCCCGTGGTCTCCGCGGCGAAGCCCTGCGGCGGGTCCAGCTCGATGATCTTGCGGCCGAGGGTGCGCATGATGCGCCAGCCGCCCGCGTACGTACCGAGCGAGAGCATCACCGCGCACGCCACCTTGACCCACACCGGGATCGGGGCGCCGGGCTCCTCGATGTCGGCGATGACCAGCGCCATCACCACGATGCCCATGGTCTTCTGGGCGTCCTGCAGACCGTGGCCGAGGGCCATGCCGGCCGCCGAGACGGTCTGGGCGACACGGAAGCCGCGCTTGGCCTTGTGCGGGTTGGACCGGCGGAACAGCCACATGATCACGACCATGACCAGGTAGCCGACGAGCAGGCCGACGATCGGGGAGAGGAACATCGGGATGACGACCTTTTCCAGGACGCCCGACCAGATGACCCCGATCCCGCCGGCCAGCGCCGCGCCCACCATGCCGCCGAACAACGCGTGCGAGGAGGAGGACGGCAGGCCGAAGTACCAGGTGATCAGGTTCCAGACGATGGCCCCGACCAGCGCCGCGAACAGGATCCACATGCCCGTCTTGCCCGTCGGGGTCTCGATCAGCCCCTCGGAGACGGTCTTGGCCACACCGCTGCCCAGGAAGGCTCCGGCGAGGTTCATCACCGCGGCCATCGCGAGGGCGGCGCGCGGGGTCAGCGCCCGGGTCGAAACCGAGGTCGCGATCGCGTTCGCAGAGTCGTGGAAACCGTTGGTGTACGTGAAACCGAGCGCGACACCGATGGTCACGATCAGAGCGAAGGTGTCCACGGGGTTCAGGACTCCTTGACCGCGATGGTCTCCACCGTGTTCGCCACGTGCTCGAACGCGTCGGCCGCCTCTTCGAGCACGTCGACGATCTGCTTGAGCTTCAGCACCTCGATGGCGTCGTAGTTGCCGTTGAAGAGCTGGGCGAGCAGCTTGCGGTGGATCTGGTCCGCCTGGTTCTCGAGGCGGTTGACCTCGATCCAGTACTCGGTCAGGTTGTCCATCGTGCGCAGGTGCGGCATGGCCTCGGCCGTCAGGTCGGCCGCCCGTGCCAGGACCTCGATCTGCTGCTCGACACCCCTGGGGAGCTCTTCGATGTTGTAGAGGACCACCAGGTCGACGGCCTCCTCCATGAAGTCCATGATGTCGTCGAGGGACGAGGCGAGGGCGTAGATGTCCTCGCGGTCGAACGGCGTGATGAAGGAGGAGTTCAGCTGGTGGAAGATCGCGTGGGTGGCGTCGTCCCCCGCGTGCTCGGCCGCACGCATCCGCTCCGCGATCTCGGCCCGGGCGGAGGGATCCGCTCCGAGCAGTTCCATCAGGAGCTTCGAGCCCGTGACGATGTTGTCCGCGGATGCGGCGAACATGTCGTAGAAGCTCGTCTCCCTGGGGGTCAGACGAAATCGCACGTGGGGTCCTCGGGGTGCATCGGATTCGGTCAGGCTGATGCTAGGCGCATACCCCGGCCACGGCTAACCAGGCCAATCCTCGGTGTCCTCCATCAGGCAGAGTGGAGGCCGCGGACCGCTGCCCGGCCGGGCGCGGCCCGCTACCCTATACCCATCGGGGGTATACCCCCCCTCGTTCCGGACCACGGGAGGACCCATGACGGCCATCGAGGCGGAAGGCTCCGGAGCCGGCGTCGCCGCCGGTACGGCCCCTGGCGCTGCGGTGCACGGGTATCACCACCGGAAGGACGAGCACCTCAAGCGGCTGCGCCGGATCGAGGGGCAGATCCGGGGGCTCCAGCGGCTCGTCGACGAGGACGTGTACTGCATCGACATACTCACCCAGGTCTCGGCGAGCACGAAGGCCTTGCAGTCCTTCGCGCTCCAGCTGCTGGAGGAGCACCTGCGGCACTGCGTGGCCGACGCGGCCGTCAAGGGCGGGGCCGAGATCGACGCGAAGGTCGAGGAGGCGACGAAGGCGATCGCGCGGCTCCTGCGGACCTGACCGCGCGGAGCGGAGCGGGGCCGGGGCGGGGCCGGGCAGCAGGGGCGGGCATCGGGTGGGTCCGGCCGCGGCGGCGGGATGCGGCGGCTACCGGGCGAGGCCCATCAGGACCTCGTCGATCCGGTCCTGGCTGAGCCGCTCCCCGTCCGCCGCGGAGGCGGCGATGATCAGCTCGCCGCACAGCTCGATCTCGGCGAGCGCCACGTGGTCCTGCACCGTCGTACCGCCAGCGGGAGTCACGCGTGTCACCTCAATCTGCCGCCATCGGACGGGGGACGTGGGCCTGCGGTCTCCCAGGGTAGGGAGGGCGGGGCGCTGTGCGCATGACACGGATGGACCATTTCCGGATACCCCGCCATGGCCCGAACGCGCCGCCCGGGGACCGTCCGCCCGGCTAGTCGGCGATCTTCCCGGCGTAAATGTCCCTGCTCGCGGGCAATACGACGGTCACCGGCGTCCCGAACCCGTACAGCAGCGTGGTCGAGGAGACATCGATCACGCCATTGTTGACGTAAGTGAACCGGTGCCGAACCTTCCGCAGCCGCCCCTGCTCGTCGAGGTAGGCGTCGAACGGCACCGTGTCCTTGCTGAACCCTTTCGCCGCGGCCTCCAGGGCCCCCTTGACCGCCGGGGAGGCGCTTTGCGCGGCCCGCCCGATGTCGGTGGTCCCCTGGTAGTGCCGCACCTTCTCGCCGGCCAGCTCGGTCTCGCCCACGTACCGGACCTCCAGCGCGCCGCGCAGCAGCTCGGCCGCGGCCTGCGGGTCCGTCGCCCCGCCGGTGACCAGGTTCCCGTCGGCGAGGGCGGTCGTGTCGACCCGGACCCACTTGTCGGCGGGGACGCCCGCGCCCCGGTTCTTCATGTAGAGGGCGCCGGGCACGAGCAGCTCGGTGATCGGCCGGTGCTCCTCCTTGCCGGCGGCATCGGCCGGGAGCATGACCAGGAGCTGGCCCATCCGGTTCTTGAAGTCGACGCCGCCCTCGCCGCGGATGGTGACCCGGGTGCCGCCGGTCGCCATCTCCATCGCCGTACGGGCCCGGGCGCTGCCCGTCCTGGCCAGCGCGTCCGCGGCCGCGCGGACCGTGGCCACCGGGTCGCCGGGGGGCCGGTCGTCGCCCGCGGAGGCCGCGCCGCCGCAGCCGCTCATCGCGGCGAGGGTCGCGGCCATGCCGGCGGCGAACACCGCCTCACCCGCCCATCCGCGCCGCCGCCTGTGCTGGTGCACCACCATCGCCTGCCAACCCCCAACGCATGACCGCTGTTCGACCGAGGCCCCCACCCGCTCCGGATAACGAGGTCCGCGGTTTCCCGTCACGGGCCGCCGGGCCGCTTGGCTGCCGGGCCGCGATCGGCCGGGCCATCGGCCGCCGGACTACGGGACCACCGGGCGGCCGGGCCGACGGGCCGACGCCGCCGGGCGGCCGGGCGGCTCCGGCCCCCGGTACCGTGGTCGGGTGGACCCGCATACCGAGGCGTCACCCGCCGCTCTGCCCGACAGCGTTGCGCTGCCCCGCCCGGCGGAGGACCCACCCGCCGGCCACGCCCACGCCACCCACACCACCGACACCGTCGAGCGCGGCTCGTTCTGCCTGGCCGTGTGCAACTGCGGCTGGAAGGGGCCCGCCCGCCGCTCCCGGGACCTCGCCCGCAAGGACGCCGTCCGGCACACCGCGGGGCAGACGGCGGGCTAGCCGCGGGCTAGCCGCCGGGGCGGCCGGGTTGTCGGGGCCGCCGCCGGGCCGCCGGGGGCCGCTGCCGTCACCCGTTCCGACCCTCCCGGCTGGCGGCGACGCCCGCGTGCGGATGCGCTGGAGGCATGCCAGGACCCGCACCCCGCCTCGCGGCCCTCCTCTGGGCCCTGCTCCTCGCGCTCACCCCGGCCGCCGCGGCCGCGGCCCGCCCGTCGGCCGCTGCCCGGCCGATGGGCACGGCCCGGCCGACGGGCACCGCGGACGGCCCCGCCGATGTGGCCCTGGCCGTCGGACTGACCGGCGCCGCGGCCTTCGCCACCGGCCTGTGGCTGCGCTCCCGCCACCGCCGTGACGCGGCGTCGGATACCGGCGGGCGGGCTGAGGGCGGCGACCCGTGACGCCGCGGCCCCGGCCGACGGCGGTGCTGGTGTGCTTCGGGGTGGCGGCCCTGTGCCTGCTGGCGGCGGTCCTGATCGCCGTACGGGACGCGTACGGGCACTCCTGAGCCGGGACGGTCCCGCGCGGGCCCGCCCCTCAGCGGCCCGTGCCGTCAGGCGGCGAGGTCCTTGTCCCGCGTACCGGCGTCCGCCGCCTCCCGATCCGCGAGGTCCACCGGGCAGGGCTGGGCCCGGTGCCCGGCGCGGACCAGCCGGCCCGCCCGCGGGGAGCGGGACACCGCGCGCACCACCGGGGTCAGCAGTGCCATCGCGAGCGGGGCGAGGACGAGGACGACGGCGGTGCCGAGGGCGAAGCCGCCGATGACGTCGGTCGGGTAGTGGACGCCCAGGTAGACGCGGCAGACGCCCTCGGCGAGGGCCAGGCCGATCCCGATGAGGCCGAACTTGCGGCGGGCGAGGAACAGGCCGATGCCCAGCGCCATGGTGAGGGTGGCGTGGTCGCTGACGAATGAGTAGTCGTGCAGGCCCAGCGCCGGTTCGATCACCTGGAGCCCGCTGTGCTCGTCGAAGGGGCGGGGGCGGGCGACCAGCCGGCGCACCGGGACGTTCACGAGCAGGGCGAGAGCGGCCGCGAGGGGCGCCCACACCAGAGCGGCGAACGACTCCGCGGCCGAGGTCTCGTCCTGCCGGCGCGCACCGCGCCAGCACCACAGCACGAGGAGCACCAGGGCCAGGGGGATGCCGTAGTCGCCGACCAGGGCGACCGCCCGGTCGACGCCCGCCGGGGCATGCCGGGCCAGTGCGTTGATGTCGTACAGCAGGCTGACATCCACGTTCGTCCCACCGCTTGCGAATGCAGCCATGGCGATGCGGCACCTTGCCCTTGCTCGGTTCCCTTCGGGCGCACCCGTGTGTGCGCCCCGCGAACCCCCCCTTGTGATCCTTCCCCGTGTTCATGGAACGCCCGTTCTGTCAGCGCGGTTCCACTCTCACCGAATGATCACGGCAACGTTATCCAAGAGTGATTCGTCGCCGCAGCTCTGGGCCACGGCCTGACCGAACGTCATCAGGGCGTCTTGGCATCGGCGGTGCGGTCCGGAAGGGCCTCGGCGCCGTCCCGGGTGACCCTGGTCGCACCGAAGTAGTCGGGCGTGTCTATCTTGTCGAAGCGGATCACCGCGCCGGTGAACGGAGCATTGATCATGTAGCCCCCGCCCACGTACAGCCCGACATGCCGGATCTCCCGCGAGTTCGTCAGATCGTCGGAGAAGAACACCAGGTCACCGGGGAGCAGTTCGTTCCTCGACGGGTGCGGTCCGGCGTTGTACTGGTCGTTCGCGACGCGCGGCAGGGTTATCCCCACCGACTCGTACGCCGCCTTGGTCAGCCCCGAACAGTCGAACCGCCCGTCCTGGTCGGGCGTTCCGTTGCCACCCCACAGGTACGGCGTGCCCAGCTGCTTCTGCGCGAAGTAGATGGCCCCGGCGGCCTGCTGGGAGGGCGCGACCCGCCCGACCGGCTTCTCGAAGCTCTTGGCGAGGGTCGTGATGGCCTTCACGTAGCCCTGCGTCTCGCGGTACGGCGGCACGCCCTGGTGCTTGAGCACGGCGCCGGGACCCGCGTTGTAGGCGGCGAGCATGTTGGCGACCGGGTCCCCGGGGACGTTCTTGACGTCCTTGGCGAGCGTGCAGTCGTACGAAGCCGCCGAGGGGATGGCGTCGTTGGGGTCCCAGATGTCGCGGTCGCCGTCACCGTCCCCGTCGATGCCGTGCGTCGCCCACGTACCCGGGATGAACTGGGCGATGCCGCGGGCATCGGCCGGGCTGACGATCGTGGGGTTCCAGCCGCTCTCCGAGTACAGCTGCGCCGCGAGAACGGCCGGGGAGAGGGTGGGGCACAGCACGCCCCACTTCTGCACCAGCGCCTGGTACTTCGCCGGCACCGCCCCCTTGGCCAGGCCGAGGGCACGGCCGCCGCCGCCCGCTATGCCCGCGGCCGCCGAATACGTGCCGACCACGAGGAGGGCGAGGAAGCACAGGCAGGCCCCGAAGCCGATCCCGCCGATCACCCAGAATCTGCGCACCCGTCAACCCTCCCCCATCGAGCAGACTTTCACAGGGATTCACCAGTACGTGTCGGAATCATCCCTTTTGTGGACCTGAGTCGAAGCCGTCGCAGACCACGCTCTTGTGTTGGGTATCCGAGACCGCGTGGCGGAACACCACCGTCCACCCACCCGGATCCTGCGCCAGCGGCGGCGCCGGCACCCGTTGGCCGTCCCGCTCCATCGAGAAGTCGTCCGGATAGAGGGCGTACTTCCACTCCGTCTCGTCCCCCTCGTACAGATCGCGCGCCTTCGCCACGAAGCCGAGCTGGCGGTTGTCGGTCACCTCCGTGGACCGGCCGGCCGCATCGACCTCGTGCTGCGGCTTCACCACGAGGGCCACGTAGTACGGCGGCGCGTCGGCGAGCGGGAACTTCAGCCGGTAGCCGATCCGGACCTGGCCCGGCTTCAGCTCCTCCAGGTAGTCACTCTCGGCGGTCGTCACCGCGGTCTGGAAGTTCGCGAGGCCGGGCTCCTCCCCGACCGGGTTGTGGCACTGCTTCAGGATCGGGTTGTAGTCGTCCAGGTTCGGGGCCGTCTGCCTGATGAACACGGGCGGCCCGGTCGGCGACTGCGCCGCCGCGGACGGGGCGGCCGACCCCTGGCCGGCCGGCGCCTGGCCCGCGGGCGCCTCCCCGGACGGACCCTGCGCCGCCGGGCTCTGCGCCGCCGTCCCGGCGGCCTTGCCGTCCCGCCCACCGCCGCCGCCCAGCGGCAGCTGCCACACCGCCACGCCGCCCACCACGGCCAGCGCGGCACCCGCCGCCACCCAGCCGGCCGCCCGCCGCCGCCCCCGGGCCGCCGGCGGCGCGGGCACCGTGGCGCCCGCGTGCGCGGTCGGCGTGTACCCGTACGGAACCGCCCCGGGCCCCTGCGTCCGCATCTCGTGCAGCGGCACCGCCTCGCCCAGCGCCCCCAGCCCCACGTACACCGGATCGTCGACCAGCGCGTCCCGCACCGCGCACCGCGCCACGACCTCCGACAGCTCCGGCCGGGCCGCCGGGTCCTTCGCCACGCAGGCCTCGATCAGGGCTGCCAGCCCCGGCTCCACCCCGGCCACGTCCACCGGCTCGTGCACCGCCCGGTAGCTCACGGTCGCCGCCACACCCGTACCGAACGGCGGCCGCCCCGTCGCCGCGTACGCCAGCGACGCCCCCAGCGCGAACACGTCCGCCGCGGGCCCCGCCTCCGCACCCAGCAGCACCTCCGGCGCCGTGTACCCCGGCGTGCCCGGCGCCTGGCCGTCCTGGGTCAGCGCCGTCTCCCCGACGCCCCGCGCGATCCCGAAGTCGATGAGCTGCGGCCCCTGCGCGCCCAGGATCACGTTCTGCGGCTTGAAGTCCCGGTGCGTCACCCCGTACGCGTGGACGCTCGCCAGCCCCTCCGCGAGCGCCGCGAAGAGCCGCCGGCAGGTGTCCGCGGGCAGCGCGCCCCGCTGCGCCACCGCATGGGCCAGCGTCGGGCCCGCCACGTACTCCGTCGCGAGCCAGAACGGCGCCGCCGCCAGCGAGGCGTCGATCAGGTTCGCCGTGTACGCCGACCGCACCGCGCGCACCGTCTCGGCCTCGCGCCGGAACCGCGCCAGCGCCTCCGGATGCCCGACGACCTCGTCCCGGATCACCTTCACGGCCACCAGGCGCCCGCCCGGCGAACGCGCCAGGTACACCTGCCCCATACCTCCGGCACCGAGCCGGGCCAGCAGCGCATGTGCCCCGATGCAGGCGGGGTCGACCTCTCTCAGGGGCTCCATTGGCATGAGACTGCCACACCGACTTCCGCGCCCCGCACGGGGGTTGACTAGGGGCGCGGCGCGACGAAGAGGCTCTGCGCGCCCCGCCCGACCGGCCCCTTCTCGTCGTGCAGCACGGCGTCCGCGAGACCGATCCCGGCCGGGTCCACGCTCGTACGGGCCTCGACGCCGACCCACTCGCCGACCGCGTGGCGGTGCAGGTGCACCGTCAGGTCGCTGTTGACGAACAGGTACCGCCCGAAGTCCACCGCCGCGCTGATCCCGTTGCCGGAGTCCGCGGCGACGAGGATCCGGTCCAGCGGCCGCGTCCCCTCCCCCGCGATCAGCGGCACCCGCATCCGCATCCAGCAGGTGCCCGGCCCGAGCTCGGTGAACGCGCCGTCGGTGAACCGCATCTCCATCGCGGTGTGGTAGCCCCGCTCCCACGGCACCGCGAAGAACGGCGTCTGCGCCACCTCCCCGGGCGGCGGCAGCTGCGGCCCCGGCACCACCGCGGGCACCACCCCGTCGGCCACCCGCACCCGAAGCGCCCGCGCCAGCATCACCGGCGCCGTCGATCCCGCGGGGAACAGCGCGGCCTCGACCACCTCGGTGCTGCGCCCGGACCGCAGCTCCTTCAGGACCACCTGCACGGCCCCGATCGGCACCGGCCGCAGGATCTCGTACGTGATCCTCGCGATCCGCATGCCCGCCCGGGCACCGGCCCGCTCCTCGACCGCCCGCGCCATCAGCGCGGCCGGCGGGCCGGCGTGCTGCGCACCCGGGTCCCAGGGGCCGCGCGTGTCCTCGGTGGCCAGGAACCGCTGCCCGTCGATCCGCTCGTAGAACGCCATACCCGGGACGCTACCCGCGGGTAACCCGGATCGCCAGGCCTCTGCGGCCGAAACCCGGCCGCCGCCCCGGGCGCGAACCTGCCCCGGGCCGAGCCCGGCCCCGAGCCCGGCGCAGGACCGCAGGCGCCCCCGCTCGAACGGGGACAGGGGAGAGGGGACAATGGGACCGTGTCCGACAGCCCCGCCGCCCCCGCCGCCCCTGCCGCCATCCCCGACCTGCACGCCGACTGCACCAACTGCTTCGCGCTGTGCTGTGTCGCCCTGCCCTTCGCCAAGTCCAACGACTTCGCGGTGAACAAGGCCGCCGGCACCCCCTGCAAGAACCTCCGGCAGGACTTCCGCTGCGGCATCCACACCCAGCTGCGCAGCAAGGGCTTCCAGGGCTGCACCACGTTCGACTGCTTCGGCGCGGGACAGCAGGTCTCCCAGGTCACCTTCGGCGGCCGCGACTGGCGTACGCACCCCGGCACCGCCGGCCGCATGTTCGAGGTCTTCCCCGTCCTGCGGCAGCTGCACGAGCTGCTCTTCTACGTCACCGAGGCACTCGCCCGCCCCGCCGCCCGCCCCGTGCACCCCGAGCTCCGCCAGGCCCTGGAGGAGACCTCCCGGTGGGCCGCGGCGGACGCCGGGGCCCTGGCCGGGCTGGACGTCGGCGCCCTGCGGCAGCAGATCAACACCCTGCTGCTGAAGACCAGCGAGCTCGTCCGCGCCAAGGCCCCCGGCCGCAGGAAGAACCACCGCGGCGCCGACCTCATGGGGGCCCGCCTGGCCGGCGCGGACCTACGCGGCGCCAACCTGCGCGGCGCCTACCTGATCGCCGCCGATCTCGGCCGGGCCAACCTCCGGCTCGCCGACCTGATCGGCGCCGACTTCCGCGACACCGACCTGCGCGGCGCCGACCTGCGCGACGCGCTCTTCCTCACCCAGGCCCAGCTGAACGCCGCCCGCGGCGACACCCACACCAAGATCCCGGCCACCCTCACCCGCCCCGCCCACTGGGCCTGACCCGGCAGCCCCGGAAGGCCGGCCGCCGCCCGCTCACCCGGCGGCCGGCGGCCCCAGCGGCCCGAGCCTGTCCTCGACCCGCCGACGCAGCAGCTGGTACTCCTCCCAGCGCCTCGGCAGCCGCCCCTTGGGCCGCGGCCCCATCAGCCGCCCCTCGGTCACCACCTGCCCCCGCCGGAACTGCTCCCTCGTCAGATCGACGGGTATCCCGCCGGGCAGCAGGTTCCAGATGTGGAAGCCGTGCTGCTCCCCGTCCAGCCAGACCTCACCGACCAACAGCCCGCCGCCCAGCAGGTCCTGGACCACCAGCGCGGTGATGTCGCAGTGGCCCCACGCCGGGTTGTCGGCGCTCCAGGGCTCCCGCTCGACGTCGTCGGGGGAACAGGTCTCCGCGGACCAACCCGCGCGAATGGCCGCCTCGACGTCCGCCAACGTCCACGGAACGGCGGCGGCACTGCTCTGAGTAGTCGTCACGACCCCCAGCCTGCCTGCCGCCACTGACAATCGGCGCCCCGAAGCCGCCCCGACCGACCCGATGGACCGACTGACGGAACGTCGGACAAGCATCAGCAGTTCGGGCTAACCGCCGCACAGCCCCCACACACACCGGGACGGCGCTCATTGCCCGCGGTCACCCCCCGTGGTACACAGAGTGACCCCACGCCCTTCCGCGTACCGGCCGCCCTCCGCCCAGGTCAGAGCGCCCGAACGGTCCAAGGACCGGGACATCGGGTAAAGAGAGGCGCCAAGTCGACATACGACGGCGGTTTCATCAGCGAAGATAGTGAGTGACCCCTGCCGTCGGGCACGGGCTACCGGAACTACCCATATAGGGGCGGTGAGTTACATGATCCTGGCAGCTGAAAAGGGCGACATCACCACCATCATCGGCGGAATCGCCCCGAACTGGGGGCCGTTCGGCAGCCTCGGCAATGAAGCGAAGGTCATGATCGAAGTGATCATGGCCGTCGCGATCCTGCTCTGCCTCGGCATCGCCATCTGGGGCGCGGCCAAGCAGCGGATCGGCGCCACCGCCCTCCGCGACACGTTCAGCGCCGAACAGGGCAAGGGCCTGATCGTCGCCGGACTCACGGGAGTCTTCATCATCGGCTCCCTCGGCACGCTGTTCACGATCGTCTACGGAATGGCCGTATAACCGGGTCCGCCCGCAGGAACCCGTACCCGATACCCGAGGACGACTCACCACACCGCATCCACGCGGGACCAGCGCTACCGTCGTACGACGCGGAGGGGGCGGACAGGCAATGAGCAACGACGACCAGTACGGCGGCGGCTACGGCGACGTCGGCGGCACGGGCCACACCCGTACCCGCCTCCCGGAAACCCCCGCCGACCCGTACGGCGCCCCCCGCCGCACCCCGCGCGCCTCGCGCAGCCTGGTCACGGTGGTCGGTGTGGTGGTCCTGCTGATCGCCGCCATCGCGTTCGCGAACCAGTCGAACGACACCACAACCACCTCGGAAAAACCCCCGGCCACCTCCCAGACGGCCCCCACGGGCACCCTCCCGGTGGACGGCAAATCGGCAGGCATCCCCAAGGGCTTTCCCCAAACCGAACAGGGCGCCCAATCGGCCGCCGCCAACTACGCGGTGGCGCTCGGCTCTGACGGAATGTTCAAGAAGGACACCCGGCACACCCTCGTGGACACCATCTACACACCGGCAGCGGCAGGCCGCCTGAAGGGTCCGCAGGACGCGGCCTACTCCGCTGAGTTCCTCGCCAGACTCGGACTCGACGCGAACGGCAATCCTCCGCAGGGCAGCACCTTCGTAACCCGCGCCGTGCCCGTCGGCACCCGGATCGACGCGTATACCCCGAACACCGCCAAGGTCTCGGTCTGGTACACCGGCCTGATCGGCATGTCGGGCACCAAGTCCACCGATCCGGTCCGGACCACGTGGAAGACCTGGGTCTTCGAGCTGACCTGGACGGGCAGCGACTGGAAGGTCAATGCCGACACCCAGCAGGACGGACCGGCGCCGGTCCCCGGCGACGTCGCCGCATCCACGGCAGACGACATCAGCAAGGCCATCAAGGAGTTCGGAGGGTTCACCTATGCCCGCTAGCCTCCGGCTCCGGCTGGGTGTCGTGGCAACCGTCCACATGGCCGTCGTGGCCCTCGCGTCCCGCGCCTACGCGGCGACCACCCCACCAGCCACGCCACCTGCAACGACACCCGCTCCGACACCGACACCCTCGCCGGGCGCGAGCAACAACCCGTGCGACCTGCTGATCGGCCCGGCCAAGCAGTACTGCGAGCGCGGCCAAGGCGCAGCCACCGGCGGAGCCCCCCGCACCGGCCTGGCCCCCACCGACCCCGCCGACGCCCTCAACCCCCTCGCCTCCCTGGCCCGGGGCTGCGCCGACGCGGCCGCGTGGATCGTCACCGAGCTCAGCAAAGCCGTCACTGGCTCCGCCAACGTCGACTTCACCAACGGCGCCTTCCTCAAGCAGTACGCCGTCGTCTTCGCCGCGTCCACCGTCCTGACGCTCGTCCTCTGGCTCCTCGCCGTCGCCAAGCGCGCCATCCGCGGCGTCCCCCTGGCGACCGCCCTGAGCGAAGCCATCGGCTTCCTCTGGCTCACCGTCCTCGCCTCCGCCTTCACGCCGCTGATCCTCTACACCGTCGTCTCCGCAACCGACGGCGTCACCGAGGTCATCGCCTCCGCGAGCGGCGGCCAGACCGACGTGTTCTTCGGCTCGTTCATCGAGGCCCTCAAGAAGGGCGACTCCATCGGCGGCGGCCCGATCATGCTGATCGTCGTCTCCCTCGTCACCGTCCTCGCCGCCGGAGTCCTCTTCCTGGAGCTCTTCATCCGGGCCGCCCTCCTCTACGTGGGCGCCCTCCTCGGCGTCGTCGTCTACGCGGGCCTCGTCGACCGCAACCTGTGGGGCCACGTCCGCCGCTGGGCCGGCATCATGATCGCCGTCATCCTCGTCAAGCCGGTCATCGTCATCGTCCTCGGCCTCGCCGGGGCCCTCGCCGGCGACAAGGGCCCGGGCGCCTTCTCCGCCGTCGTCTCCGGCCTCGCCATCATCCTCCTGGCGATCTTCGCCTCCGCGATGATCTACCGCTTCGTCCCCGGCTTCGGCGACGACATCGCCGCCGCCCGCGCCGGCCGCAGCAAGGCCACCGACGGCGCCCAGGCAGCCGCCGTCATCAGTTCCCCGGCCACCCTCGTGTCCCAGGGCATCAAGGCCCACAGCAGCCGCGGCGCCCACCGCTCCGGCGGCGGCGACAGCGCCCCGCGCCCCGCCAACCCCCTCTCCGGAGGCGTGGCCGCCCACAGCAGCCGCCCCACCGGCGGCGGCTCCGGCGGCGCACCCGCCGCACCCTCGCCCCGTACGAGCTCCAGCACGAGGAACACAGGAGGTGACGGGCGTTGACGGCCCAGTCCCACCAGCTGCACCCGGTCGCGCCCCGCCGCACGTATCTCATCGGCCGCGCCCGGCCGAACGCGATCGTCGGCAAGAACCGCGAGAACGGCGAGATCGCCCTGATCATCGCCGGCGCGTTCCTCGGCATGATGAGCGGACTCCTCATCCCCGGCCTCACCCTGCGCATCGTCACCCTGGCCGGTTTCCCCCTGCTCGCGCTCGCCGCCGTGTACCTGCCCTACCGCGGCCGCACCATCTACCGGTGGTTCGAGATCAACCGCAGCTACAAGCGGATCCTGCGCCGCGGCACCACCTACCGCTCCGGCGCCATGGAGGCCGGCACCCGCGCCGCCGACGGCCGCGAGGTCGAGATCGGCCCGCCCCCCGGCATCGGCCGCATCAGCTGGCTCTCCGCTCCCTTCGGCCCCGACGAGATCGCCGTACTCCTCCACGCAGACCGCCGGACCGTCACCGCCGCCATCGAGATCGAGGGGCCCGGCGTCGGCCTGCGCGACAGCGAGGACCAGGAAGCCCTCGTCGACCGCTTCGGCACCCTCCTCAAGCACGTCGCCAACGGTGACGGGTTCGTCACCCGCCTCCAGATGCTGGCCCGGACCCTCCCGGCGGACCCCGACGCCCACGCCAAGGACGTCGCCCAGCGCGGCGACCCGACCTCCCCCGTCTGGCTGCGCGACTCCTACGACCAGCTCCAGTCGATGGTCTCCACCTCCTCCGAGCAGCACCGCGCGTACCTCGTCGCCTGCATGTACTACACGCGCGAACTCGCCGCCGAGGCCAACGCCATCGCCCGCGCCGGCTCCCGCAAGGGCCGCAAGCTCGACCGCGACACCGGCCTCGCCATCGTCATGGCCCGCGAACTCACCGACATCTGCGCCCGCCTCGCCGAGGCCGACATCCGCGTACGCCAGCCCCTGGGCCAGGGCCGCCTCGCCTCCCTCGTCCACTCCATGTACGACCCCGACCACCCCATCGACCACATCCAGGCCATGACCAAGCGCAACGCCTGGCCGGCCGAACTCGACGCCGTCGAACCCACCTACCTCCAGGCCAAGACCCGCGAGTCCTCCACCCGCGCCCCCTGGTGCCACGCCACCGCCTGGGTCAAGGAGTGGCCGATGACCCCGGTCGGCGTGAACTTCCTGGCCCCCCTCCTCGTCCACACCCCCGACGTCATCCGCACCGTCGCCGTCACCATGGACCTGGAACCCACCGAGATCGCCATCGAGCGCATGCTCACCGAGAAGACCAACGACGAGGCCGACGCCTCCCGCGCCGCCAAGATGAACCGCACCGTCGACCCCCGCGACATCGCCGCCCACGGCCGCCTCGACCAAAGAGGTGAAGACCTCGCCAGCGGTGCGGCAGGAGTCAACCTGGTCGGGTACATCACCGTGTCGTCCCGTTCACCGGAAGCCCTCGCCCGCGACAAGAGGACCATCCGCGCCTCGGCCGGCAAGTCCTACCTGAAGCTGGAGTGGTGCGACCGCGAGCACCACCGCGCCTTCGTCAACACCCTGCCGTTCGCCACCGGCATCCGACGCTAGCTGGAAGGAAAGGCCGCCCATGCGAGATCCGCTGTCCGCTCTGACGGACGCCTTCACCAGCTTCCTGTTCGGCAGGGTCGAGACCACCCGCCTGCCCGTACGCACCTCCACCGGGCAGGCCCAGGCCGTCTACCTGCCCACCGCCGCCCCCGGACTCGGCGACTCCGGTGTGATCATCGGCCGCGAGGTCTACAGCGGCAAGGGCTACATCTACGACCCCTTCCAGCTCTACGGCCAGCAGCTCCCCGCCCCCCACTGGCTGGTCCTCGGCGAGTCCGGCAACGGCAAGTCCGCCCTGGAGAAGACCTACGTCCTGCGTCAGCTCCGCTTCCGCGACCGCCAGGTCGTCGTCCTCGACGCCCAGGGCGAGGACGGCGTCGGCGAATGGAACCTGATCGCGGAAGCGCTGGGGATAACCCCCATCCGCCTGGACCCCATCGCCGCCAACGACGACGGCATCCGCCTCAACCCCCTCGACCCGGCGATCACCACCACCGGCCAGCTCGCCCTGCTGCGCACCATCATCGAGGTGGCGATGGGCCACGGCCTCGACGAGCGCGCCGGCTTCGCCCTCAAGGTCGCCCACGCCTACGTCGTCGACACCATCCGCGACCGCCAGCCCGTCCTCACCGACATCGTCGAACAACTGCGCCACCCCGAGGCCGAATCCGCCGAGGCCATGAACGTCGACATAGACGACGTACGGGCCTGGGGCCTCGACGTGGCACTCGTCCTCGACCGCCTCGTCGACGGCGACCTGCGCGGCATGTTCGACGGCCCCACCACCGTCGGCATCGACCTCGACGCCCCGCTCATCGTCTTCGACCTCTCCCACATCGACCGCAACTCGATCGCGATGCCGATCCTGATGGCGATCGTCGGCGTGTGGCTGGAGCACACCTGGATCCGCCCCGACCGCAAGAAGCGCATCTTCCTCGTCGAAGAGGCCTGGCACATCATCAACAGCCCGTTCGTGGCCCAGCTGTTCCAGCGCCTGCTGAAGTTCGGCCGCCGCCTCGGCCTGTCCTTCGTCGCCGTCGTCCACCACCTCTCGGACGTCGTCGACGGCGCCGCCGCCCGCGAGGCCGCGGCCATCCTCAAAATGGCCTCGACCCGCACGATCTACGCCCAGAAGGCCGACGAGGCCCGCGCCACCGGCCGCGTCCTCGGCCTGCCCCGCTGGGCGGTGGAGATCATCCCGACCCTCACCCCCGGCATCGCCGTCTGGGACGTCAACGGCAACGTCCAGGTCGTCAAACACCTCATCACCGAAGCCGAACGCCCCCTGGTCTACACGGACCGCGCCATGACGGAGTCCTCCACCCCGCCCCCGCTCCCCGACGACCTGCTCGCGGCCGAATGGGAGGCGGAACAGCGGGCCCTGCTCGCCGAACGCCACCAGGGCGGCGGACCGGGATCCGCGACAACGGTGGCATGACCCATGCACGACAGCGGCACGAGACGTATCCCGCCCCCCGACACCCCCCGGGGCGGGATCCCGGACGGCGTCCTGGTCGGCTTCCTCGCCTTCCTCCTCGGCCTGGCCGCGCTCGTGTGGTCCTCCACCGGCCTGGCGGCCCTCCTCGACCGGGGTTCCTGGCCGGACACCGTCACGTTCACCCGCACCCCGCGGGCCGTCCGGGCCCTGATAACGCGGCCGCACGACATGGCCGCCGCCTGGCCGGACACCGACCCCTCGGCCCTCTCCGGCTGGGGCCTGTTCTGGGGCCTGTTCGTCGGGCAGCTCCTCGTCCTCTTCGTCCTGACCGTCTTCGTGATCGGCGTCGTCGCCCGCACGAAGGCCCGCCGCGCCCTGGCCGACCGCCCGCACCCGGCGGACCCGCCACAGGACGCGGCCGCGCCGGTGCCCCAGCCGGCCGCCGAGCCGCAGCCGAAGCCCGGGCAGCCGGTGACCGCAGCCAAGGCGACCGCCCCTGCCCGGGCGGTGGGCGGCGCCCACCGCCCGGTGGACGACGACCGCCCGGTGGACGACGCCTACCGCTACGGCTTCGGCCACGCCCCGCCCCGCACCCCGCCGGTGGCCGATCCGGCGCCCGAGCCTCCCGCCGCCGACCTCGTCCACGCCGGCCCCGCCGAGCGCCACCGCCTGGCCGCGGGGCGCCTGGCCACCGCGGAGGGCGCGGCCCTCGTCGTCACGTCCTCCCCGGCCCTCTGGGCGGAAACCAAGGACGCCCGTGCCAAGCTCGGCCCGGTCCTCCTCTACGACCCCACGCATCGCTGCGACACCCCGGCCCGCATGCACTGGAACCCGGCCGACGCCTGCGCCGACCGGGACACCGCGGCCGCCCGCGCCGCCGCGGTGCTGGCCCCGGTACGCCCGCCGGCCCGCAGGGACGCGGCCGTGGCCGACACCGCCGAAATCCTCCTGCGGAGCTGGCTTCAGGCGGCCGCCCTGGACGACCGCCCGTTCAAGCAAATCCACCGCTGGGTCCTCGGCACGGCCGTCCAGGACCCGGTCCGGATCCTGCGCACCCACCCCCAGGCGGCTCCCGGCGCTGCCGGCGAACTCGAATCCGCGCTCACCGCCCATCCCGAACGCCGCGAGCAGGCCCTCCGGCTCACGGCCCGGGCCCTGTCCTGCCTGACGTCGATCCACATCCGCGAGGCCTGCACCCCGAACCGAACAGATGCGCTCGCCCTCGCATCGTTCGTGCAGGAGGGGGGCACCCTTTATGTGGTGGGTGAATCCTTGGAGGATCCCCGTACCCATCCGAGTGCAATGCCCCTGCTGACCGCACTCGCGTCGAGCGTGGTCGAGCACGGCCGCCGCATGGCCGCACGGTCATCCCACGGCCGGCTCGACCCACCATTGACGCTGGTCCTGGAGGACGTCGCGGCCGTGGCCCCGATCCCCCAGCTGCCCGAACTGCTCCGGCAGGACGCGCTCCCCCTGATCGCCCTGTGCCGCAGCCGTGAACAGGCCCGCGCCCGCTGGCCCGAGCTCTAGCCCTTCTGGCTCGCCGGCCGGGCGAAGACGTACTCCAGCTCCTTGGAGGTCGGATCGCCCGGCTTGGGGATGACGAGCCCGCTCGGCTCGAACCCGAACCGCCGGTAGAAGGCCCCGGCCCGAGCATTGTCCTCGTGCACGAAGAGCCGTACGCGTTCCAGCTCCGGCTCCTCCCGCGACCAGGCCCATTCCAGTGCAGCCTTGAACAGGGCGTCGATGACTCCGGTCCTGCGCTGCTCGGGCCGCACGAACACACCCACGACGTGCCCCTGGTTGCGCTCGATGTCCTGCTCCAGGAAGTCGGTGGACCCGACCTCCTCGAGGAACACGGTCACCGACCCGTCCCACCGCCCGTCGGGGGCCTCGGCGACGAACTGCCGCACGCCGCGCCCTTCGGCAGCGCCCCGAGCCCGGTCCTGCCAGAACTCGTCGGGCTTCTCCGCGGCCTGGGCTGCGGTCTCCAGGAACGCCAGGGGCGCCATGGGATCGCTCAACGCAACCAGTCGAAGCCCTTTGACCTTCTCCCACTCGTCGGCACGCACGGCCCGGATCACATGCTGATTCATGGCCCGGATCCAACCACGCACCCAGCCCTCCCCGCACCCGGATATCAGGCCGCATGTCGGCCGGTGAAGGTAGCGGACTGCTGGGGTGCCGGTGAACGCAGAAAAGCCCCGCACCAACCCCCGAGGGGGTTGGTGCGGGGCTTCCCGCAATGATTGTTCGGCGGCGTCCTACTCTCCCACAGGGTCCCCCCTGCAGTACCATCGGCGCTGAAAGGCTTAGCTTCCGGGTTCGGAATGTAACCGGGC
>NZ_JBWKDK010000008.1:0-207424 GCF_056436005.1 Streptomyces sp. NPDC043854 | reverse complement strand
TCCACCCCGAAGGGCTTCATCGTTCGACTTGCATGTGTTAAGCACGCCGCCAGCGTTCGTCCTGAGCCAGGATCAAACTCTCCATGAATGTTTACCGGTCATCCGGTGCACACATCACGTAGAGCGGGCCAGTCACGGTCGGAATATGACCGACTGACCACTGCGTCCTCGCTGTGTTGTTGCCTGCAAGCACTCCGAAGAGCCCTGCAGGTCTTTTCAAAGGAACCTCATCCACCGGAGTGGACGGGGTATCAACTTCTGGCGTTGATTTTTGGCACGCTGTTGAGTTCTCAAGGAACGGACGCTTCCTTCGTACTCACCCTCTCGGGCTTTCCTCCGGGCTTTCGTTCTTCGTTTCCGACTCTATCAGACTCTTTCGGGCCTGACCCCCAGTCAGCGGGGTTTGCCTTCCGGGCTGTTGGGCCCTTCCGACTCCCAGAACTCTAGTGGATTTCCCGGCCGATTCATAATCGGCCTTCAGGAATTAATTCGGGCATGCCGAATTCACTCCCGGCGGGAGATCGTGCAGAGTTGGGTGCCGCGACGAGGCGGCGGGATGGTTGTCGCCACAACCTTTCGGCTCTGGGGCAACCCGCAGAACTTTACGGATCGTGGGAGGCCGTGTCAACCCTCCCGATGGCGGGTCCTCAGCTGCGCGACTGGAGGTCCTCCACGCGGTCCAGCAGGCGCGTGAGCATGTCGCCCAGCAGGCCGCGCTCCTCGGTGGAGAGGTCCTGGAGGAGGTCCTCCTCGAAGAGGGTGGCCGCGCGCATGGCGTCGAGCCACTTGCTGCGGCCCTCGTCGGTGAGCTCCACGATCACGCGGACCCGGTTGGACTCGTCGCGCTCGCGCGTGACCAGCCCCTCCGCCGTCATGCGGTCGATCCGGTGGGTCATCGCCGCCGGGGTCAGGCCGAGCTGCTTCGCGAGTTCGCTCGGGCCCATCCGGTACGGGGCTCCGGAGAGGACGAGGGCCTTGAGGACCTCCCACTCCGCGTTGCTGATGCCGAGGGCCGCGGTCTGGCGTCCGTACGCGACGTTCATGCGCCGGTTCAGGCGGCTGAGCGCCGAGACGACCTTCTCCACCTGGGGATCGAGGTCCTGGAACTCGCGCTGGTAGACGGCGATCTGCTCGTCGAGGCTCGGCTCGTGGACGGACGCAGTGCCGTCGGGGGTGTCACCCATGGTCCGAAGTATCGCATGAGCCCGTTGGCGTCTAACTCCTTCGATGTGTAATCTTAAGCATCGAACTTTAGGTATGAAGTCTTCAGGCTTCAGCTATCAGGGCAGGTGAAAAGTGACCAGGGTGATGGGCGCCGCGATGCGGCGGATCCAGGCCGGCAACGCGCTGACCGCGTTCGGTATCGGCTTCACGGTTCCGTTCCTCTACATCTACGTGGCGCAGGTACGAGGGCTCGGCTCCATGGCGGCCACGAGTGCGTTCGTGGCCTTCGCCGTGAGCGCGCTGATCGCACTGCCCTTCACCGGTCGCGTCATCGACCGCCGCGGTCCCGTCCCCGTGGTCATCGGCGCGGCCATCGCCGCGTCCGCCGGCGCGCTGGCGCTGGGGCTGTCCACCGGCATCGTGCCGATCCTGCTGTCCGCGCTGGCGCTCGGCGCCGGGCAGGCCGTCATGCAGCCCGCGCTCGCCACGATGATCGTGTGGTGCTCCGCCCCGGCCACCCGGACCAGGGCCTTCGCCCTCCAGTTCTTCATGCAGAACCTGGGCCTGGGCATCGGCGGCCTCATCGGCGGCCAGATCGTCGACGAGAGCCGACCCGCCAGCTTCACCCTTCTGTTCGGCATCGAGGCCGTGATGTTCCTGGTCCTGGCCGGCGTCATCCTCACCGTGCGGATGCCGCACGCGCCCGGCATCAAGGACGCCGTGCCGAAGGACCCGGCGCAGGCGGGCGGCGCCTGGAAGCGGCTCACGGAGCACAAGGTGATGGTCCGGCTGCTGGTCCTGGGCTTCGTGATCTTCTTCGCCTGCTACGGGCAGTTCGAGTCGGGTCTGGCCGCCTTCGGTACCGAGGCCGCCCGGATCTCGCCGTCCACGCTCGGCTTCGCCCTGGCCGCCAACACCGGCGCGATCGTCCTCGCGCAGTTCGCGGTGCTGCGGCTCGTCGAGAAGCGCCGGCGGTCGCGGGTCATCGCGCTGGTCGGCCTGATCTGGACGGCCGCCTGGCTGATCGCCGGCTTCTCGGGCCTGGGGCACGGCAGCGCGGTCATGGCCGCCGCCACGTTCATCACCACGTACGCGCTCTTCGGGATCGGCGAGGCGATGCTGTCGCCCACGCTCGCCCCGCTCGTGGCCGACCTGGCGCCGGAGGGCTCCGTGGGCCAGTACAACTCGGCCTTCGCGCTGGTCAAGCAGCTCGCGCTGGCGCTGGGGCCGCTGGGTGTGCCGCTGGGGGCGGGGGTGCCGATGCTGTACATCGCCGTGTTCGTCGCGGTGTCGCTGGGCATCGCCTGGCTGGCGCTGCGGCTCGGGTCGCAGCTGAGCCCCGTGCAGGACAGGCCGTCGCTGGCGAAGGCGGAGCCGGTTGCGGCGGGTGGCGCGAAAGCCTCCGGTGCTGCCGGTGCCGAGGCTCCGGCCGGAGCTGCCGTGGTCGGCGCGGAGCCCGTGGCCGCGTAACGTCCGTCCGGCGTTCCGCGTACGGAGGGCCGTATACCTGCATACGACGTCTGCGTACCTGCATACGTATATACGTGCAGGTGTGCGAGGGAGGCCCGGTCTTCAGGACCGGGCCTCCCTCGCGTTTTCCCCGGCTACTTGTCCGGCAGGGCGAACTCGCACCAGACGGCCTTGCCACCGCCCGGGGTGCGCCGGCAGCCCCAGGACGAGGCGATGGTGGCGATGATCGAGATGCCGCGGCCGGTCTCGTCGCCCGGTTCGGCACGGCGGCGGCGCGGCAGGTGGTCGTCGCCGTCGGTGACCTCGACGATCAGGCGGCGGTCGGTGCGGCGCAGCCGCAGGCGCATGGGCGGGGTGCCGTGCTGGAGGGAGTTCGCCACGAGCTCGCTCGCTGCGAGGACCCCCAGGTCGCACAGTTCGACCGGGAAGCGCCAGGAGGTGAGGACGCCCTGGGCGAAGGCGCGGGCGCGCGGGGCGGCCTCGACTCCGCCGAGGAGGTCGAGGGCGGCATTGTGGAAGAGCTCGGCGTCGGCTCCGGTGCGGTTCGGCTGCTGGAGGACCATGACGGCTACGTCGTCGTCGTGGTCGGCGTCCACGCCGAGCGCGCGCATCAGGCGGTCGCAGATGACGGACGGGGTGCCCTGGGCTCCGGCGAGGGCGCGTTCCAGGGCTGCGACCCCCTCGTCGATGTCCTCGCCGCGGCGTTCGACGAGGCCGTCGGTGTAGAGGACGGCGGTGGAGCCGGGGCCCAGCGGGATGGTGCCCGAGGTGTGCAGCCAGCCGCCGGTGCCGAGCGGCGGGCCGGTGGGGTCGGCCGCCCGGTGCACGGCGCCGTCCGCGTCGCGCACCAGGAGGGGGAGGTGGCCCGCGGAGGCGTAGGCGAGCAGGCCCTCGTTGGGGTCGTGGACGGCGTAGACGCAGGTGGCGATCTGGCTGGCGTCGATCTCGGCGGCGAGGCCGTCGAGCAGCTGGAGCACCTCGTGCGGGGGCAGGTCGAGGCGGGCGTACGCGCGGACCGCGGTGCGCAGCTGGCCCATGACGGCGGCGGCGCGCACCCCGCGGCCCATGACGTCGCCGATGACGAGGGCGGTGCGGCCGGCGCCGAGGGTGATGACGTCGTACCAGTCGCCGCCGACGGCGGTCTCGGTGCCGCCGGGGTGGTAGGTGGCGGCGATGCGGAGGTCGTCGGGCTGCTCGAGCTCCTGCGGGAGGAGGGAGCGCTGGAGGGTGACGGCGGCCTCGCGCTGGCGGCGCTCGCTGGCGCGCAGGCGCTCGGCGGCTTCGGCGTGGTCGGTGACGTCGGCGAGGTGGATGAGGACCCCGGTGTGGTGGGGGTGCGCGTCGGCGTCGCTCTCGGGGGCTGCTTTGGGGAACTCGACCGGAGTGCAGGTGGCCGTGTAGCAGTTGGCGCCGCCGGGGGCCGTGCGGTTCTTGGCGGTACGGGGCTTGCCGCTGCGCTGGACCTGGTCGAGGAGCGGGAGGAGGCCGAGCTCGCCGAGTTCGGGGAGGGCCTCGTGGGCGGGGGCGCCGACGGGGCGGGGGCCAAAACCGGCGGTGTAGGCGTCGTTGACATAGGCGACGCGGTGCTCGGGGCCGTGGACGAGGGCGACGAGGGCCGGGAGCCGGCCCAGGACCTCGCGTACGGAGAGCTCGTCGAGGGAGGGCACGGCGGGGACGGCACCGCTGCCGGTGCCCTGGGCGGTGCCGGGGCCGCCCGCGCCCGGGCCGGTGCCCGTGCCGGAGGCGGTGGGGTCGGCCGGGCCGCCGTCGGGTGCGGTCGCGGGGCGGCCGGCTGCGCCGCGGGCAGCCGGGACGGCGCCTTCGCCGCGCTTCGCCTGGGCGGCGGCGTGTTCGGACCGGGCGGCGGCGCGGCGCTGCGTTCCGGGAAACCGGGCGCTCCAGCGCGTGAAGTTCACTGCGTTCAAGCCTCGTGGTGTCGCAAGTGGTCGGTCGCGGTCGCTGTCGTCGCTGTATCGCTGGGTGGGTCGGTGTGGGATCGCTGGACGGTGTCACTCTGCGCAGGTGTGAGCACACCTATGGTCACACGTCCAGTGTGGCCGACGGCACTGACAGCGTCAGCCCTGGCTTTCCTTCGGGGGTTCGGGGGCGGGCGGCGGGGGCGGTGGCAAGTGGTGCCGGTGGCCGCCGCCGGCGGCGAGTTCGAATTCTGCCCTGGGGTGTTCGAGGGAGCCGAGGGAGACGATCTCGCGTTTGAAGAGCCCGGCGAGGGTCCATTCCGCGAGGACGCGCATCTTGCGGTTGAACGTGGGGACCCGGCTGAGGTGGTATGCCCGGTGCATGAACCAGGCCGGGTAGCCCTTGAGCTTGCGGCCGTAGACGTGGGCGACGCCCTTGTGGAGGCCGAGGGAGGCGACGGAGCCGACGTACCGGTGCGCGTACTCGGTGAGGACCTCGCCGCGGAGGGAGGCGACGAGGTTGTCGGCGAGGGCTCTGGCCTGGCGGACGGCGTGCTGCGCGTTGGGGGCGCATTCGCGGCCGGGTTCGGCGGCGGTGATGTCGGGGACGGCGGCGGCGTCGCCGGCGGCCCAGGCGTGTTCGACGCCGTCGACGGTGAGGAAGGCGGTGCACACGAGGCGGCCGCGTTCGTTGCGGGGGAGGTCGGAGGCGGCGAGGACCGGGTGCGGTTTGACGCCGGCGGTCCAGACGACGGTGCGGGTGGGGAAGCGGGCGCCGTCGCTGAGGACGGCGACGCGGTTCTCGCAGGATTCGAGGCGGGTCTCCAGACGGACGTCGATGCCGCGGCCGCGCAGTTCGCGGACGGTGTAGACGCCCATCTCGGGACCGACCTCGGGAAGGATGCGGTCGCTGGCCTCGACCAGGACCCACTTCATGTCCTGGGCCTTGACGTTGTGGTAGTAGCGGGCGGCGTAGCGGGCCATGTCCTGGAGCTCGCCGAGGGCCTCGACGCCGGCGTACCCGCCGCCGACGAAGACGAAAGTGAGGGCGGCGTCGCGGATGGCGGGGTCGCGGGTGGAGGACGCGATGTCCATCTGCTCGATGACGTGGTTGCGCAGCCCGATGGCCTCCTCGACGGTCTTGAAGCCGATGCCGTAGTCGGCGAGGCCGGGGACGGGCAGGGCGCGGGAGATGGAGCCGGGGGCGAGGACGAGCTCGTCGTACGCGATCTCCTGGGGGCCGGTGCCTTCGTCGGCGGTGGCGAGGGTGGTGACGGTGGCGGTGCGCTTGGCGTGGTCGATGCGCCGGGCCTCGCCGATGACGATGCGGCAGCGGTCGAGGACGCGGCGGAGCGGGACCACGACGTGGCGGGGGGAGATGGAGCCGGCTGCGGCCTCGGGGAGGAAGGGCTGGTACGTCATGTAGGGGTCGGGGGTGACCACCGTGATCTCGGCTTCGCCGGCTCTGAGCTTCTTCTGGAGCCGGAGGGCCGTGTACATGCCGACGTAGCCGCCGCCGATGACGAGGATGCGCCGGGGGCCGGACGCGGCGGGGGGTGTGGCGTCCGGGTCGGGGCGGGGGGTGGCGTCCGGGTTGGAGCCGGGCGTGGGGGAGCCAGGCGCGGGGGAGCCAGGCGCGGGGGAGCCAGGCGCGGGGGAGCCGGCGGCGGAGGTGGCGGGCGTGGCGGAGGTGGCGGGCGTGGTACCGGGGGCCGTGCCTCGGGAGTTGGCTGCCTTCACCATCCCATGACGCAACGTGGCCGGGAGTTTGTCCACAGGCCTGACAAATTGTGTGACCGGAGGGGGCAGTGGGACAGGGTTCTCGGACGACTCGGAAGTGGGTGGAGTTCCGCAGGTCAGAGGGTGCGGAGAGGGTGGTTCCGGAGGGCCGGAACGGAAAAGTGGGGGCGAATGCTCCGATCGGGCGGCGGTCCGTCGGGGGCTGCCTCTTCTGAATTGACTCTGGCTCAACTATGTTCGTATCTCGTCGAGGAGTGAGACCGGGGCCACTGACCGTGGCCGACCTCGACACGAAGGCGGGGATGTCTCCGGGGGGAGACAAGCGATTACCGGGGGATACATATGAACATGTCCGATTTCCATGGCTCTGCGACCGCGCTCTCGAGCGAGAGCAACGGTCGTGTGATGGCCGGCGGCACGAGCACCACCACCGCGGCCGGGATGGGGCGCACCACGCCGCTGCGCGTCGACGCCCAGCGCAACCTCGAACACGTGCTGCGCGCTGCCCGCGAGGTCTTCGGCGAGCTGGGCTACGGGGCCCCGATGGAGGACGTTGCGCGGCGCGCGCGTGTCGGTGTCGGCACCGTGTACCGGCGCTTCCCCAGCAAGGACGTCCTGGTCCGCCGAATAGCCGAGGAAGAGACCGCCCGGCTGACCGAGCAGGCCAAGACCGCGCTGGGACAGGAGGAGGAGCCGTGGCAGGCGCTCTCGCGCTTCCTGCGCACCTCCGTCGCTTCGGGCGCCGGGCGGCTGCTGCCGCCGCAGGTGCTGCGGGTGCGCTCCGCCGAGGACGCCGAGGAGGCTCCTCAGGTGCGCGTTCCGCACCAGCGGCAGGCCGGTGAGGGCGGGGCTCCCGAGCTGCGGGTCGTGGGCGCGCGGACTCCCGCGGAGGACGAGCCCTCGGCCGACGCGGGCGCGGGCGCGCTGCTCGAAGTGGTCGGCCGGCTGGTCGACCGTGCCCGGGAGGCCGGCGAGCTGCGGGCCGACGTCACCGTGGCCGATGTGCTGCTGGTCATCGCCACGGCCGCGCCGGCCCTGCCCGACGCGGCGCAGCAGGCGGCGGCTTCGGCCCGCCTCCTGGAGATCCTGCTCGAGGGGCTGCGCTCCCGCACGGCCTGATCCCGCATCAGGAGGCGCGCGCCGCGTCCCGGGTCCCGGGTGGCCCGGGGCCGGGCGTGCCTCGTGGACGGGCGCGTGGGTCCTGGATCGGCGTACCCCGGTTCGGGTGGCCCGGCCCGGCGGCCCGGTTCGGCGGCTCGGTTCGGCGGCTTGGCCCGGTGTCCTGCGGCTTGGTCGTGGGGCGCTCGGACCGGGTCGGCGGGTCGGGCCCGCGGGGCGGGTTCACCCGGGCGGGTGAGGGCAAGGCCCGGCGCTTGGATCTTCGCTCCTCGGACGAGTGGAAGGCGTGGTCAGGGGTTCGGCGGGCACCCCGCCGTGTGACAGGCTTGAACGGTGTACCGGTTGAGTCTGGCGTGCGGGAGCTTCCGCGATGAGCGTTGACGGTCGGAAAGAGCTGATCGGTGGTGCCGGCGGCGAGGTCGAGGCGGAGAGCCGGCCCGTACGGCAGGTTCCGGCCCAGCGCGAGCCACACGGCCGACATGCCCACCCGGGTGCCGCCGGGAGCGAGCTGCCGCCGTCCGACGGCGATCTGATCGCCCGGATGCGCGCCGGGGACGACGGGGCGTACGCGGAGCTGTTCCGCCGGCATGCCGATTCCGTACGGCGCTACGCGCGGACCTGCTGCCGGGACGGGCACACGGCCGACGACCTGACCGCCGAGGTGTTCGCCCGGACGCTTCAGGCGGTACGGGGCGGGGCCGGGCCGGACCAGGCGGTGCGGGCCTACCTGCTGACCACGGTGCGGCGGGTCGCCGCGGCATGGGCGAAGACGGCCAAGCGGGAGCATCTCGTCGAGGACTTCGCCCTGTTCGCGGAGCAGGCGGCCGCGGGCAGCGAATCCCGCAGCGGGTTGGCCGGCCTGTCCGGGGACGACGCCCTCGAACCGGGTGCGGATGTCCGGGCGATGCGCGAGGCCGAGCAGTCGCTGGCCGTGCAGGCCTTCCGGAGCCTGCCCGAGCGGTGGCAGGCCGTGCTGTGGCACACCGCGGTCGAGGAGTCCGCGCCGAGCGCGATCGCCCCGCTGTTCGGGCTGAGCGCCAACGCGACCGCGGTGCTGGCCGGCCGGGCCCGGGAAGGCCTCAAGCAGGCCTATCTGCAGGCCCATGTGAGTTCGGCGCTCAGCGCGGGCGGGGACTGCGCGCGGTACGCGGACCGGCTGGGTGCCTATGCCCGCGGCGGGCTGCGGATGCGGGCGGAGCGGGGGCTGCGCAAGCACCTGGAGGAGTGCGCCAAGTGCCGGCTGGCCGCAGGGGAGCTGAAGGACGTCAACGCGGGCATTCCCGCGCTGCTGCCGGTCGCGGTCATCGGGTGGTTCGCCGCCGGGTACGCGGCCAAGGCGGCCGGCGTGGTGGCCGGCAGTGCCGTCGCCGCGGGAGGTGCGGGAGCCGCCGCGGGCGCCGCCGGCTCCTCGGGCGGGTACGCCGCCGGTGGGGCGGCCACGGGCGGGGCGGCGGCGGGTGGGGCGGCTGCAGGCGGCTGGGCCACTGCCGGCGGGGCGGCTGCGGGTGCGTCCGCTTCCAGTGGGGCTGCTGCCGGCGGGGCGGCTGCAGGTGCGTCCGCTTCCGGCGGGGCTGCTGCCGGCGGGGCGGGGGGTGCGGGGTCCGGGGGCGGGGGCGGGGCGGTGCTGTCCGAGGGGCTCGGGGTGCCGGCCAAGGCCGCCCTTGCCGCCGGGCTCGCGGTCGCCGCGGCCGCCGGGGTGGTGTTCGCGCTGGCGGGGGACGAGTCCGAGGCGGTGCCGCAGGCGAAGTCGGCGCCCGGCGTGACCGCGTCGGCGGTCCCGGCGCCGCGGCCGTCGAGCCCGGCCCCTGCCCCGTCCCCGGCTGCGTCCGAGCCGCCGGCCGCGGAGGAGCCCGTACCGCCCGCGTCGAAGCCGGCGGCGCTGCCCGCACCCTCCGCGTCGGCATCGGCGCCCGCATCGGCATCGGCACCGGCATCGGCGCCCGTATCGGCATCGGCATCGGCGCCACCGCCGGAGGCCGCCTCGAAGCCCTCGCCGTCGGCGCCGCCCTCCGCGACACCGAGCCCGGCGCCGCCGCAGCCCTCGCCCACGCCGAGCGCGCCGAAGCCGCCGCGGGGCTACCAGCTGGCCGGGCTCGCCCACTCCGTGTTCGGCGACCACAGCGGCCCCGAGTTGCAGACCTGGCGCAGCAGCTGGGTGTGGCAGCGCTGGGGGTTGGAGATCGCCGGCCGGCACTACGCGCAGGGGATCACCGTGAACTCCCGTTCCTCGGTGGAGATCGCCCTCAACCGGCAGTGCAGCTCGTTCTCGGCGCGGGCCGGGGTGGACGGCCTGTCCCGGCTGTCCGACGGCAAGCTCCGGTTCTCGGTGTACGCGGACGGGCAGCGGCTGTGGCAGTCCGGGGCGCTCGGCCACGAGGACCCGGCAGCGGCCGTGACGGTCCCCCTCACCGGGCACAAGACGCTGCGGCTGGTGGTCGAGCAGGTGGGGCACGGCCGGATGCCGACGCTGGCGAGCTGGGCCGACGCGGTGATCAGCTGCCGTTGAGGAGGGCGACCACCTCGGACGGGGACAGGGCCGCGCCCGCCGTCTCCTCGCGCCGGTGGCGCTCGGGGCCGAGTGCGGCACGGGTGCGGCACGGGAGGCCGCTCACGGTGCCCTCCTCCGGGACCGAGCGCGGGTGGCCCGCGCGCCACGCGGTGGCCGCCGCGAGGACCCGTACGGACGCGGCGGGCCGGCCGGCGGCCTCCAGCAGCACGGCGGCGCTGTCGGCGACCGAGGCGAGGACGCGTTCGGCGCAGTGCGCGGCGACGGCGGCGGCGAGCGTCGGCCGGATCCTGGCCAGCCCGGCCTCCGGGCCCTGCTCGTAGGCGGTCAGGACGGCGTCCACGTGGTCGATCCCGGCGATCAGCTGCGAGGGCGCCGAGGTCTTCGCCGCCGCGGCGCGGGCCTGGTCGCAGTGGGTGCGAGCCGCGACCGGGTCGCGGCGGACCAGGGCGATCAGCGCCGAGAGCATCCCGCCGTAGGCCCGGATCTCGTGGTCGGCACCGTACTGCTCGGCCTCCCGGTGGGCGTCGGCCAGCAGCCGGCCGGCGCGGTCCAGGTCGCCCTGGCAGAACGCGGACTCGGCGATGCGGGCGATGGCGAACGGGGCTTCCGGGTGGGCGCCGACCTCACGGGCCAGGCGCAGGCACTCCTCGTACTCGGTGCCGGCCCGCCCGTACAGGCCGCGGGAGAAGGCGACCTCGCCCGCGACGCTCGCGACGTGCGAGCGGATCCAGCGGTCGCCGACCCGGCGGGCGATCTCCTCGATCTCGGCGAGGTCGGCGTCGACGGTCGGCAGGCCGCCGGTGGTGTCGACGGCGGTGTGCATGCGGAACATGAGGGCGGCGGCCAGCTCCCAGTCGCCGCCGTGGCGGCGGCAGTTGGCGATGCCCTCCTCGATGGCGGCACCGAGGCCGGCCATGCCGTCGGCGAGGAAGGCGGCCATCGGCCAGAGCACACCGGGGAAGCGGACGACCTCGGGGCCGCCGCGGCGGAAGACCTCGTGGAGGCGGGCGGCGCGGGTGATGAGCGGGGCGGTGAACTCCTCGGGTGACCGGCCGTAGGCGAACAGGACGATGTGGAGCAGGTGCAGCCGCATGAGGCGCCAGTAGGCGGGGGAATCCTCGGCGGTGTCCTCGCCCTCGGCGGGGCCGAGGGCGAGGACACGGGCGGTCCACTCGGCGGCCTCGCGGCGGTAGTCGCGCAGCCACCAGAACCAGCCGAGGGCGAGGGAGAGCCGCTGGGCGGTCTCGGCGGCGCCGGGGTCGGTGGCGCCCGCCTCGATGGCGCGGCCGAGGGCGGCCCGGAGGTTGTCGAGCTCGGTCTCCAGCAGGCGGATCCACGGGAGTTGGGCGGCGGTGCGCAGGATCGGCTCGGCGTGTTCGGCGAGGGCCAGGTAGTGCGCGGCGTGGCGGTGGGCCGCGGCGGTGCCGGCGGCTCGCTCCGCCGCGCGTTCGGCGGCGTACTCGCGGATGGTCTCCAGCATGCGGTAGCGCATGCCGTCGGCGGCCGGGGCGGGGGTGGGGGTGGGGGCGGGGGCGGCGATGACGAGGGATTTGTCGACGAGGGAGCCGAGGAGGGAAGCGACGTCGGCGCTGTCGTCAGCGCTGTCGGCGCAGACGGCCTCGGCGGCGGCCAGGTCGCAGCCGCCCGCGAAGACGGACAGGCGGGCGAGGACGGTCCGCTCGGGCTCGTCGAGCAGGTCCCAGGACCAGTCGACGACCGCGCGCAGGGTCTGCTGGCGGGGCAGGACGGTGCGGGCGCCGCTGGTCAGCAGCCGGAACCGGTCGTCGAGCCGGTCCGCGATCTGGCGGGGCGTGAGCAGCCGCAGCCGGGCCGCGGCCAGCTCGATGGCGAGTGGCAGCCCGTCGAGGCGGCGGCAGATTTCGGCGATCGCTTCGGGGTCGTCGCCGGGGGTGAAACCGGGCCGGGCGGCGGCCGCGCGGTCGGCGAAGAGGCGGTGCGCGGGCTCGGGGGGCAGCGGATCGAGCGGGCGAAGCGTTTCCCCCGGCACGCCGAGGGGTTCGCGGCTGGTGGCCAGGATCCGCACGCCGGGGCAGTGGGTGAGGAGCTGCTCGGCGAGCTCGGCGGCAGCGCCGACGACGTGCTCGCAGTTGTCGAGCACGAGGAGCAGGCGGCGGTCCGCGCAGAGTTCGAGGAGCTGGGCGGCGGGTTCGGCGGCGGTGCTCTTCTCGCGGGCGACGAGCGTGTTCGCGCGCAGGCCGAGCGCGCTGAGGACGGCGCCGGGGACGGCCGCGGGGTGGTCGAGGCGGGCGAGTTCCACGAGCCAGGCGGGTTCGGGGCGAGCGGCGGCCGCGTGTTCGGCGAGACGGGTCTTCCCGGACCCGCCGGGGCCGGTGAGGGTGACGAGACGGAGACCGGCCAGGTCGCCCTGGAGCGCGGCGAGCTCGGGCTCACGACCGACGAACGAGTCCAGGCGCGGCCGGAGGTTCCCGGCGTACGAGGCGGCCGAGTCGAGCGGGGGCTCCGCGGCGGCAGCGGAACCCGAGGCCGGTACCGGTACCGGTATTGGGTCCGGAACAGGAGCCGGGGCCAGGGCTGTGGCCGGGGTCGCGCCAGGAACCGGAGCCGGATTCGGAACCGGGGTGCGGGCCGGAGCCGCGGCCGGGGTCAGCAGCTGTGCGTGTAGGGCGGCGAGTTCCGGTCCCGGGTCGGTGCCCAGCGCGTCGGCGAGGGTGCGGCGGGTCCGCTCGTACGCGGCGAGCGCTTCGGCGGGGCGTCCCGCGGCGCGCAGGGCGCGCAGCTGCTGGGCCCGGAGGGTTTCGTCGTACGGGTTCTCGCGGATCAGTGCCTCGACCTCCGGCAGCAGCTCGCCAGGGTCGGTGGAGCCGGACCGCAGATCGGCCTCGATGCGGTCGCGCAGGGCGGCCGCGCGGTGCGCCTCGGGGGCGGCGGCGTGGTCGCGGCGGGCGGGCTCGGCGAGGTCGGCGAGGGCGGGGCCGCGCCAGAGGGTGAGGGCGGTACGGAGGGTTGCGGCGGCGCGGGCGGGGTTGGCGGCGAGCTCGGCCCCGCCGAGGCGGGCGAGGCGGGTGAAGCGGTGCAGGTCGACGTCGTCGGGGTCGGTGACGGCGAGGCGGTAGCCGCCGGCGGGGTCGGCCCGGACGGTGTCCCGGCCGCCGAGGGCGCGTCGGAGCCGGGCGACGAGGGCTTGCAGTGCGGCGGGGGCGTCCCGGGGCGGGTCGTCGCCCCAGACCTCGTCGACGAGGATGGCGACGGGCACGGCAGCCGGCCCGCCGGCCCGGAGCGCGAGGGCGGCGAGCAGCGCGCGCAGACGGGCCCCGCCGAGGGGCCGGGGGGCTCCGGTCTCGTCGCGCGCTTCGCTGACGCCGAGGATGAGGTACCGCACCGGGCAATTCTGCCGGGTGGCTCCGCCGGGAGCGCGGGAGTTACCGCCCCCTCCGGGGGGCCGCACGGGGACGGCGGCCGGGGCTGTCCTTCCCGCCGCGGGGAGGAGCCGGCGCCCCGGCGCGCGCTCGTGGCCCGCACCGGGCGGCCGTGCTTGCGACGGGCCCGGCGTACGCGGTCACCCGGGCGGTCCGGGAGCGCCCACGCGCTGTTCGGGTTCCGGCCCGCGGCGGGCACGTACCCCCTGGCGGAGGGGAGCGCGGCCACTGGGCCGGCCCGGGAGCGTCCACACACTCCCCGGGTCCTGGCCCAGGGGTGGCGGACAGGGGGTTCGAGCGGCAACCGGGGTGCGGCGCTGGCCAGGGGTGGCGGACGCGGGGTTCGGGCAGCGACCGGGGTGTGGGGCGTCGGGCGGGGGTGGCGGGGTCAGGAGAGGGCTGGGCGGGGGGTGGGGACGCCGTTGGGGACGGCTCGGCGGCGCGGGGTGGAGGTGCCCGTCCAGCAGGTGCCGCGGCGGTTGAGCAGGCGGCCGAGCCAGAGCTCCATGGAGACGAGTTCGGCGAGGCCGTCCAGCGGGACCGGCCGGCCCTCTGCCGCGTCGAGCAGGGCCTGTTGGACGACGCGGGCTTCGATCAGGCCGGCATCGGCGAGGAGCGGGGTCGTGAACAGGGCGAGCAGGGAGCCGAGGGCGGCGCGGAGGCCCAGGCGGGTGGCGGTCTCGTTCGGGGTGTGGGCGGTGGCCCCCCACCCCGGGGGGAGTTCGCGGACGCCGGCGGAGGACAGCACGCTGCGCAGGATCGCGGCCCGCGCCCCCGGCTGGACGCGCAGGGATTCCGGGAGGGCGCGGGCGGCCCGTACGACCTGGTTGTCGAGGAAGGGGGCGTGCAGGCGCTGGCTGCGGACCTCGGCGGCCTGTTCGAAGACCCGGTGGTCGGCGGCGTGGCGAGCCAGGGCCGACCGGGCGCGGGCCTCGCCGGGCCGCAGCGAGACCGGGGGCCGGCCGGCGGCGGCCGCGAGGCGGATCGATACTTCCGCCAGTGCCTCGCCGGTCAGCCAGCCCGCGGCCGGGCCGGGCCGGGACCAGGTCAGGGCGGCGAGCGAGGCGTCCACCGGCCCGGACGAGGGCCCGTCGCACACGTCGCCGTCGCGCAGCCGGGTCGCGGCGGCCTCCATGCCGGTGCGGTACGGCGTACGGGCCAGGCGGCGGGCCGCGGAGTAGAGCGAGAAGGGGACGAGGAGGGAGGCGGGCGAGTCCGCCGGGGCCGAGCGGGCCAGGGCGGCCATGGGGCGCAGCAGGTGGCGGCGCCGGCGGTCCATGAGGAGGTCGGCGAGGCGGGCCGGGTGGGCGTCGAGGACCTGGCGGGCGCCGTGCCCGACGAAGTGGTCGGCCGAGCCGGCGGCGAGCCGGCGCCGCTCGCGGGCGGCGAAGACCAGCGAGGGCCCGGGTTCGTCGGTCAGGGGACCGTCGAGGTCGGCGTACGGGAGTGCTTCCTCGGCCGCGGCGACGACGACGTGGTGCAGCCGGGGGTTGGCGGCGATGGCGTGGGCCCGTTCGAGTTCGGCCTCGCGGCCCTGGGGGGTGGCGAGGTCGTTGAAGGTGACGGCCAGCAGCCGTTCCCCGGTGCGTCTGGTGATCGTGCCCGGCCGGCCGGGCAGGCCGGCGGCGAGCAGCGCGAGGGTTGCGGAGGCACTGCCGCCGGAGAGGTCGGCGCCGACGCCCGGTACGGGCGCCCCGCGGGCCGCGCGCCGGTCGGCGGGGCCCATTCCGGGCACCGGCCCGGGGTCGTGCGGCAGGGTGTCGGGAGCATGCCTCGGTGCCGTGAGCCGGGCGCGCACCGCGTCCACCAATGCTTCGCGTACGCCTTCCACCGCCCGGTCGGGGTCGGCGGCCGGCGCGGCCACGGCGAGGGAGGCCACGGGCTCGTACCCGGTGATCTCCCGCGAGCCCTCGCGCAGGATCAGGGCGTGCCCGGGCGGGATGCGCCGCACGCCGACGTACGGTGTGCCGTCGCCCAGTGCCTCGGGGCTGTCGGGGCAGGCGAGGAGGGCGGCGAGGTGGCCGATGTCGAGCTGTGCCTCGATGAGGTCGGCGAGCGGGAGCGCGGCGGTGGCGTACGCGGTCCCGCCGGCCCACGGCGTGTAGAAGACGGGGCGGGCGCCGGCGAGGTCTCCGACGACGGTGATGCGGCGGCCGGTCTGGACGACGACGGTGTGGCTGCCGGACCACTGGGTGAGGTGGCGCAGGGCCCCGCCGCGGGCGGCGACGAGGGCGCGGCGCAGCTCGGCGTCGGTGGCGCCGCAGCAGCCGAAGACGGCGATCCGCGTGAAGGGGTCGGCGGGGTCGGCGGTGAGGGTGCGGATCTCGTCGGGGCGCCAGTCGCCGACGGCCCAGAGCGGGTCGGGGTCCCCCCACAGGAGCTGGGCGCCGACCGGGACGACGGTGCGTTCGGCTTCGTGGCCTGCGGGGTCGTCCGGGTGGGAGGCGTCGGCGATGCCGCCGGTGATCAGGCCGCCGCCGTCGGTGCCGTAAGGGGCGTGGGGGGCGGGGTCGCCGTACGGGGCGTGAGTGCCGTAAGGGGTGTAATCGCCGTACTGGGTGTGATCGCCGTACGGGCCGGGGCCCGGGCCGTCGCCGTACGGGCCGCGGCCGCCCCGGCCGGCGTGGCCGGGGACGCGGCCGGCCGTGCCGAAGCTCGCGGCGATACTGCTCCACCCCACCAACCAGCGCACCGCCGCCTCCCCAGCCTGTGGGCAATTGACCGGGGCGTGCACGGGCCGGGCAGCATGAGGGCGCGGCCGGCTGGGCCCCGGGTGGCTCGGGTCCATGCTGCCACGAGACGGGCGTACGGGAGTGACCAAGGAGGGCGTACGTACGAACGAACACGCCCTGGACACTCGGTATTTGACGTTCCGTTCCCCCTGCCCCACAGGTTGGTTTCGGCCATTCTTCGGTGCTGCGGTGCGGCGTGCGGCGCGGCGTGCGGGCGCGGTCCGGGAGGCGGGATCCACCCCCCGGACCGTTCCGCCACCCGCGGGGATTGAGGCAGCGGCATCCCCCGGCCCGCCGATCCACGCAGCGGGCCGACCCACGCACCGCACATCGAATCGCCGGGGCCTGGTACCGGCCAGAGCGCACGGGCGGGCGCACGGCCACACGGGCGGAGCACGGCAGGGGCGTGTCGGGGGGCGCGCGCCCTCGGCGGAGCACCGGGCCGGACTGTGCGAGCGGACAACAATCCCGCCATACGGAAGTCGGGGCCTTAACGCTTGGGAGGCGGGGAACTACGCTGGGTTTACGAAATGCCGGGCGCCTATGCCCCGGTGGCGCATGAGCACCTGCGAGTGCCCGTGCGCGCGTATGAGTTGTGTGCGTTCCGCGTTCGACGAGGGGTGGCGCATGTCCAGGGAGCTCCGCGAACCCAACGAGAAGCTCGGCGCCGTCCTCGCACTGGCGGGCATCAGCAACGCCGGACTGGCCCGGCGCGTCAACGACCTCGGCGCACAGCGCGGCCTGACGCTTCGTTACGACAAGACCTCGGTGGCGCGGTGGGTGTCCAAGGGGATGGTGCCGCAGGGCGCCGCCCCCCATCTGATCGCCGCCGCGATCGGAGCGAAGCTCGGGCGGCCGGTGCCGCTGCACGAGATCGGCCTGGCCGACGCGGACCCCGCGCCCGAGGTCGGCCTGTCCTTCCCGCGGGCCGTGGGCGACGCGGTGCGCTCCGCGACCGACCTCTACCGGCTCGACCTCGCCGGCCGGCGCGGCGGCGGGGGGATCTGGCAGTCCCTGGCCGGCTCGTTCTCCGTGTCGGCGTACGCGACGCCCGCCTCGCGCTGGCTGATATCCCCGGTCGACAGCTCCGTGGCGCGCGAGCCCGCCGCCGCCTCCGGCCCGGGCGCGGCCGCCTCCGGCGCGGCCGGTCCGGCCGGTCCTGCCACCTCGGCCTCGCCGTCCACCTCCTCCGGTTCCGGTTCTGCCGGTGCTTCCGTCACCTCTTCTGCTTCCGCTTCTGCCGCCTCTTCGGTCGCCTCTTCTGCTTCCGTTTCCGCTTACGTGGCCGCCGCCCCGGCCGGGGCCTCCCCGCGCCCCGCGTCGGCGGTTGTGCCCGCACCGCCGTCGGGCGAAACGCCGCACGCTCCGCCCCCGGTGCCGGCGGTCCTCGGATTGTCGGACGCCTCCCCGCAGCGCGTCGGCCACAGCGACGTGAGCAAGCTGCGCGAGGCCGCCGAGGACGCGCGCCGCTGGGACTCCAAGTACGGCGGCGGGGACTGGCGTTCGTCGATGGTGCCCGAGTGCCTGCGCGTCGACGCCGCACCGCTGCTCCTCGGCTCGTACAGCGACGAAGTGGGCCGCGCCCTGTTCGGCGCGACCGCCGAACTGACCAGGCTGGCCGGTTGGATGGCCTTCGACACCGGCCAGCAGGAGGCCGCCCAGCGCTACTACATCCAGGCGCTGCGCCTGGCCCGGGCGGCCGCCGACGTACCACTCGGCGGGTACGTCCTGGCCTCGATGTCGCTCCAGGCGACGTACCGGGACTTCCCCGACGAGGGCGTGGACCTCGCGCAGGCCGCCGTCGAACGCAACCGCGGCCTGGCCACGGCCCGCACCATGAGCTTCTTCCGGCTGGTCGAGGCCCGGGCGCACGCGAAGGCGGGCGACTCGGCGGCCGCGGAAGCCGCGCTGCGGGCGTCGGAAGGCTGGCTGGAGCGGGCCCGGGACATCGACCCCGACCCGACATGGCTGGGTTTCTACTCGTACGACCGTTTCGCGGCGGACGCGGCGGAATGCTACCGGGACCTCAAGCTGCCCCGGCAGGTACGGCGGTTCACCGAGCAGGCGCTGTCCCGCCCCACCGAGGAGTACGTGCGCTCGCACGGGCTGCGGCTGGTGGTGAGCGCGGTCGCCGAGCTGGAGTCGGGGAACCTCGACGCGGCGTGCGCGGCCGGCGTCCGGGCAGTGGAGGTCGCGGGCCGCATCTCCTCGGCGCGGACGACCGAATACGTACGGGACCTGTTGCACCGCCTGGAACCCTACGGGGACGAGCCGCGCGTCGCGGAGCTGCGCGAACGGGCCCGGCCGCTGCTGGTGGCCCCCGCGTAGCACTGCTGTCGGTGGCGGGGTGCAGTATGCAGGGGTGGGAGGTGGCAGCTTGGGCAGGCTCGACTGCGATGTGCTGGTCGTCGGTGGTGGCATCGTCGGACTGTCGGCCGCGTACGCCCTGTCGCGCCTGGCGCCGGGGACCCGGGTGGTGGTGCTGGAGAAGGAGTCCGGTCCCGCCAGGCACCAGACCGGGCGCAACAGCGGGGTGATCCACAGCGGCATCTACTACCGGCCCGGATCGCTGAAGGCGCGCTTCGCGGTGCGCGGCGCGGCCGAGATGGTGAAGTTCTGCGCGGAGCACGGCATCGCCCACGAGGTCACCGGCAAGCTGATCGTCGCCACCGGCCGGGAGGAACTGCCCCGGCTGCACGCGCTGGTGCAGCGGGGCCGGGAGAACGGGATTCCGGTACGCGAGCTGGGCCCGGCGCAGATCGCCGAGTACGAGCCGGAGGTGCGCGGGCTGGCCGCGATCCACGTCGGCACGACCGGGATCGCCGACTACGGGCAGGTCGCCCGGCAGCTGGCCGAGTCCTCCGGGGCGGAGATCGTCTACGGCGGGGCCGTGGACCTCGTCTCGCGGCGTGCGTCCGCGGTGGCGGTGCGGACGACCGCGGGCGTGGTGGTGCGGGCGAAGACGCTGGTGAACTGTGCGGGCCTGCAGTGCGACCGGATCGCGCGGCTGGCCGGGGACGACCCGGGGATGCGGATCATTCCGTTCCGGGGGGAGTACCACGACCTGATGCGGCCGGAGCTGGTGCGGGGGCTGGTGTACCCGGTGCCCGACCCGGCGTTCCCGTTCCTCGGGGTGCACCTGACGCGGGGCATCGGCGGCGGGGTGCACGTCGGGCCGAACGCGGTCCCGGCCCTCGCCCGCGAGGGGTACCGGTGGGGTGTGGTCCGGCCGCGGGACATCGCCGACGAGCTCGCCTGGCCGGGAGCCTGGCGGATGGCCTGGCGGCACTGGCGGTACGGGGCCGGCGAGATCCACCGGTCGCTGTCGAAGGCGGCCTTCACCGAGGCGGTGCAGCGGCTGCTGCCGGGGGTCACGGCTGCGGATCTGCGGCCCGCGGAGGCGGGGGTGCGGGCGCAGGCCGTGCTGCGGGACGGGACGCTCGTCGACGACTTCCTGATCCGGGAGGCGGAGCGGACGGTGCACGTGCTGAATGCGCCTTCGCCGGCGGCCACGGCCTCGCTGCCGATCGGGCGGGAGATCGCCCGCCGCGCCCTCACCGCCCTCCGCACCGCCTGACCTCCGGCCCACCGGCCGGGACATCCGGCCGCCCGGGTGGGGCCGGCTGGGAGGCGGGTGCGGGGGCGGGGTCGTAGAATGCGGGGATTGTGTCTGAGTCCCGTACCCCCCAGCCCAGCGTCCCGGAAGCCGCGCCGGCGGCGACCTCCTACGTGCCGCCCACGTGGCGCACCGAGCCGCGGTTCCCTGAGGGGCCCGCGCCCGACCCGGCCGGCTCGCACCACGAGCGGCGGATCCGCAGCTTCCAGCCGCGCCGCAGCCGGGTCACGACCGGGCAGGGCGCTGCCCTGAAGCGGCTCTGGGGCACGTGGGGCCTGGACATCGACGGCCGCGAGGTCATCGACCTGGACCGGCTCTTCGACGGGCTGCCCGTCGTCCTGGAGATCGGCTTCGGGATGGGCGAGGCGACCGCCCAGATGGCCGCCGCCGACCCGGACACCGGCATCCTCGCCGTCGACGTGCACACCCCCGGCCAGGGCAACCTGCTCGCCCTCGCCGAGCGCAACGGGCTGACCAACATCCGCGTCGCGAACGGCGACGCGATCATCCTGCTCCGCGAGATGCTGCCGCCCGCCTGCCTCCAGGGGATACGCGTCTACTTCCCGGACCCGTGGCCCAAGGCCCGCCACCACAAGCGCCGCCTGATCCAGCCCGAGTTCCTCGACCTGGCCGCGACCCGGATGGCGCCCGGGGCGGTGCTGCACTGCGCGACCGACTGGGAGAACTACGCCGAGCAGATGCTCGAAGTGCTGACCGCGCACCCGGCGTTCGAGAACACCCGGCCGGACGGCGGCTACGCGCCCCGGCCGGACTTCCGCCCGCTCACCCGCTTCGAGGGCCAGGGCCTCGACAAGGGGCACGCCGTACACGACCTGCTCTTCCGGCGCGTGGAGAACCCCTGACCTTCCCGAAGGTCACTCCCCGTGTCGGAGCGGGTCGTTAGAGTCATCATGTGTTCCGAGTCCGTGTCCGTGCGTGCGTGTTCGCCGTGCTGGGCGCATCGGGGCTGACGATCCTCGAACTCGTTCGGGAGCAGACCGGAACCCCCGGGTTCCTCGTCGGCCTCGGCCTGGCCGTGCTGCCGGTGCCGCTGCTCATGGCGGCCTTCCGGTGGCTCGGCCGGGCCGCGCCCCGGCCCTGGGCGCAGCTGCTGTCCTGCTGCGGCTGGGGCGCCTGTACCGCGGCCCTGATCGCCATACTGGCCAACGACTTCGCCACGGAGTGGATCTCCGCGGCGGCCGCGGATCCCGACGACGCCGACCGGCTCGGCTCGGTGGTGATCGCGCCGGTGGTGGAGGAGAGCGTCAAGGCGGCGGCGCTGCTGCTGGTGTTCGCCTTCCGAAGAGGGCAGTTCACGGGCCCCGCGGACGGGTTCGTGGTCGCCGGGTTCACGGCCACCGGGTTCGCGTTCACCGAGAACGTCCTGTACCTCGGCAACGCGTTCACGGAGGACCTGCGGAGCGGGGTCGGGGCGCTCGACTCGGTGACGGCGGCGACCTTCTTCGTGCGGATCGTGCTCTCGCCGTTCGCGCACCCGCTGTTCACGGTGCTGACCGGGCTGGGCTTCGGTGCGGCCGCCGCGGTCGCCGCCGGCCACCCGCGGGTGCGGCTGCTGCGGACCGGGCTGCCGCTGCTCGGCCTGCTGCTCGCGGTGGGCATGCACGCACTGTGGAACTGCTCCTCGCGGCTCGGCGAGAACGGCTTCTACTGGGTCTACGGCTGCGTGATGGTCCCGGTGTTCGGGGGCCTGCTGGGCCTGGCGGTGCGGATGAGGCTCCGCCGGCTGCGGGCGGTCGCCGGGGAGCTCGCGGTGTACGCGGCCGCGGGCTGGCTGGCCCCGGCCGAGGTGCCGGCGCTGGTGTCGATGCCGGCCCGCTCGCTGGCCCGGACGCTGGCGCGGCGCAACGGGGGCCGCGCCGCGGGACGGGCCGTGGCCCGGTACGAGGCGGACGCGGCGGCGCTCGCCCTGCTGCGGCACGGGGCGCGGGGCGGCCCGGCCGGGGATCCTGAGTTCGCGGGCCGGGAGCGGGAGCTGCTGCGCCGGCTGTGGCTGCGCCGGGCGACGGCGGGGCCGGCGCTGGCCCGGGCGGCGGTCCTGGAGGACCTGCTGCCGTGGCGGCCGGACCCCGGCGCGCGGGGCTTCGTACCGCCGGCCCGGAGCGGGGTCGTCGGCGGTCCGGTTACGGCGTCAGGCCCTTGGACCGCAGCCACGACAGCGGGTCCACCGTGGAGCCGCCCTTGCGCACTTCCAGGTGGAGATGGGGTCCGGTGACGTTGCCGGTGGCGCCGACCCGGCCGATGGTGTCCCCGGCGCCGACCTGGCCGGAGGTCACGGACATCGAGGAGAGGTGGCAGTACCAGACCTCCGTGCCGTCCTCCAGCTCCAGGACGATCCGGTAGCCGTACGCGCCCGACCAGCCGGCCGAGGTGATCTTCCCGGCGCCGACGGCCTTGACGGGCGTGCCGGTGGGGGCGGCGAAGTCGAGGCCGGTGTGGTGGCCGGAGGACCACATGGAGCCGGCGGCGCCGTAGTACGAGGTGATGGTGTAGGAGGAGGTCGGCAGGGAGTAGCTGCCGGCCAGCTTGGCGAGCCGCTCCTGCTCGGCTTTGGCCTCGGCGGCCTCCTTGGCCTGCTTCTCGGCGGCGAGGCGGGCCTCCTCGGCGGCCTTCTCGGCTTCCTCCCGGCTGGTCTTGGCCTCGGCGGCGGCCGCGTCGCGCGCGGCCTGCTCGGCCTGGGCCCGGGTCGCGGCGTCGGCGGCGTCCTGCTGGGATTCGGCCTGCTGGAGGATGCGGGTGCGCAGGATCTCGCCGGCGTCGGACTGGTTCTGCGACTGCTGCGCGAGGATGCCGGTCTTCGCGCCGGGGGCCGCTTCCGCGCCGGGGGCGCCCGCGCCGGCCCGGCGGGTGTCCGCACCGGAGTCGTCGTCGCCGGTCAGGTCGGGCAAGGAGGGGATGGATATGGGGACTTGGGGGCGGTCCTGGGCGGTGGCGATGCCGCCGGCACCGACCGCGGCGATGATGCCGACCCCGAGGACGGTGGAGCTGCGGGCAAGTCCCCCGCCGCCCTTGGCGATCCGGTGCTTTCCGCGGATGGGGCGTACGGAGTCCTCGGTGGGGTTCCACTCGCCCCAGGCGCCGGCGGACGGCGGTTCCTGGCTCTCGACGCCGTCAGGGGCAGGCAAGTTGGAGGCCACCGGGGCACACTCCTCAGGGACACGCACGCGCAGGGCGCCGCCTCTTGCGACGGCTGGGACGACCGCGCTGCGTTATCGAACGGTAATAGAAACCGGGGAATGATTCCAAGCCGTTGCGATTGATCGTTTCGGCCAACCGGCATCACACTGGCCACATTTGACCCATACCAATGCTGATCAAGGGGGTCAACTCGGGCAAAACGAGCCGCGATTCCGCATCCATTCGGCCACATCGGTATCTTGACGTCCCGTCACAATGCTTGCGCAAAGCACCACTTCACTCACGCAGCGTGACGACGGTGGGGACGACGAAGGCCCGGCTCCAGAGGAACCGGGCCTTCGTACTGAGTAGCGGGGACAGGATTTGAACCTGCGACCTCTGGGTTATGAGCCCAGCGAGCTACCGAGCTGCTCCACCCCGCGTCGGTGAACACAACCCTACGCCATCGGAGGGACAGCTCGCGCCCATTTACGGCGCGAAACCCGCCCCGACGGACATATCCGCAGGTCAGCGCCACAAAAGGTGGTCGAAGAGAGTACGTCGGCAGGGGCGGGGCGAGCAGGGCGGCGATCACCGCGGGCGGCACCTGCCGGAGCCGGACACCACGACGGGCCCGGACGGGGCGGCCCCCGGCATGGCAAAGCGCCCCACCCGAAGCGATCGGATGGGGCGCTGATGCGCAGGTCGGAGGTTGGTTCCCCGGCCCCGCGAGCCGTAGGCCATGTCGGACTCGAACCGACAACCAACGGATTAAAAGTCCGCTGCTCTGCCAATTGAGCTAATGGCCCTCGCGTGCTCACCCCAGAGCATAGCCGGACAGCACCGGCCATCCGATCGAGTATCGGCCGACCGGCCCCGTCATCGGCTCAGCCGGTCTTGAGCCAGGGGTACCTCGCCCCCGCGCCGACCACGCCTCCGGCGAGGGTGACGGCGCCGGAGACCCGGACCTCGCCGCCCTTCCCGTCGGCCGGCCGCGCCGTCAGCGTCCACTCGTACGCGCCGCTGAACAGGTGGTTCCCGGCGGCGTCCTTGCCGTTCCAGCCGGGGGCGATCAAGCCGCGCGCCTCGCCGCCCCTGCGGACGACGGTGGTGATGCCGGTCGTCTTGTTGCGGACCTTCAGCTGCCAGGAGGCGGCGGGCTTGGACAGCCACCAACGCGGCTGGGTGTTGGCCGCGTTCCTGGAGTCCCAGGTGGCCGGGGTGTTCTGGTCGATGACCGCCAGCTTGGAGGCGTCACCGGTGACGCCGACGACGTGGACGGTCTGCCGGTCGTCGGTGTAGGCGAGCCGGCCGCCGAACCGGTCGATGGTCCAGTCGGTGCCGAACGCGTTCACGGAATCGGCCCACTCGAACTCCTTCACCGCGGTACCGGACCGGAGGTTGTACACCTCGTTGGCGCGGGCCACGTACCCGTCGCCGAGGCGGACGGACCACGGCTGCGGGGTGAAGGGCATCGGGATCCGCTTCTTGGACGGCACGTGGTAGGCGGCCGCCGCGTCCCCGTAGAAGGAGCACGTGGAGTAGAACCAGTCTCCGCTGGCCTCGAGCTCGTACGGGCGGCATCCCGAACCCAGGTCCACGCGCCGGGTCACCTGGCCGGTCCGCAGGTCCGTTCCGGTCACCACGCCCGCGTCGCCCTCGGGCTGCCAGAGGGTGGAGCCCCAGAGGGTGGAGGCCCAGGGCAGGTGCCTGCCCAGGACGCGGCCCGTCTCGATGTCGGCCGCGAACAGCCGCTGGTAGTGGTTCTCCGCGCCGGCGAAGAGGAGGTAGCGGCCGGATGCGGCGACGACGGAGGTGGCCTGGAGCGCGTTCGGACTGTCCAGGCGCACCAGCCGGGTGGCGCCGCCGCTGCGGGCTTCGCGCACGTGGGCCACGACCACGCACGCGTAGCAGTTCGGGCCGTCCTGGGTCGCCAGGCCCACCACCCGGCCGTCGCCGGTCGCGACGAACTGGTCGTCGGCGACCTTGCCCCCGCAGACCGACTCGGTTGCCTCGCGGGTGCAGTTCCACGCCCAGGCGGGCGCAGGGGACACCGACAGCGGACCGGAGACCGACACCTGGTGGCCCTGGATGCTGCGGGTCGGATCCTCCTGGGTGATGGCGAGCTGCCCCTGGGCGAAGGAGAGCCTCCGGCGGTCCGCCGGGTTGGGCGGCGTGTGGTGGACTTCCTTCACCTGGAGGGCGCCCGAGGCGTCGGGGGCGATGCGCTGCACGCCCCAGTGCGTGGCGTCGCTGCCCGCGTCGGCGTAGACGGCCCCGTCGGAGCCGAGGACCAGCGGGGCCTCGGCGGCCGCCCGGGGCAGCAGCGTGCGTGCCGCGCCGCCGTTGACCGGGATCCCCACCAGGGCCCGGTCCGTTGTGTAGACGTTGTGGACGACCAGCCAGTCTCCGACGGGTCGGACGTCCCTCGTGTCCGGGAAGACGTCGACGGTGCGGATCACGGCCGGATCGTCCCGGGATATCAGGGTGGTCTTCCACGCGTGGTGGAGCGCGACCCACCGTGTCCCCAGGGTGGCCTCGACGTGGTCCAGGTCCGTCACGCCGGCCGGGTTCGGCAGCGTACGCATCGTTCCCGCGGTCAGGTCGACCAGTGCGAAGCGGTCCGACGCGTCGGGGGCCGTGTAGCGGACCAGTGCGCTCTTCCCGTCGGTCGAATCGACCTTGAACGGGCGGGCGATCTTCTCCGGCGCGGAGACGACCACGTCCTTGCGCGATTCGCCCTCCCGGCCCAGCAGATGGAGGTCGACCCAGCCGTCCGCCCGGACCTCGTACGTCAGAACGTGGGTCGTGCTGAAGGCCGTCGTCCACGTCCGGTCGGGCTGGGACGCCAGCGTCTCGGTCCGACCGGAGGCGAAGTCGTGGATCTGCAACCCGTGGTCCGCGCACATCACGGAGTCGCCGATGCGCGACGTCCATGAGGGGTACTTGCCGCAGCCGGTCCACGTCGCCTTCCGGCCGTCCTGCATGCTCTGCCAGTACGAGTCCCCGCTCCAGCCGTCCCGCAGCGTCAGGCCCGAGCCGGCCGCGTACACGCCGGCGCTCGGCGGTGTGCTGTGCGGCGGCGCGGGGAGGGTCGCCTCGCCCCCCGGTGCCGTCGCCGCGGTCGCCGTCCTGGCGCCCGGGGTGCCGATGGCCAGGGCCAGCGCGAGCACGGCTGTGCTCAGCGCACGTCTGCGTTTCATGATTCCGCCCCAAGAGAGTACGCCGGGGCGGCTGCGTCGCCCCGCCCCACCGCAAAGTCGGTGGAGCTTAGCAAGACGCGGACAGGGCCCCCGCGACGGTGTCGCGGGGGCCCTGTCCGGCCATCAGGTGCTGGGATCAGCCGTTGCGCTTCCAGCGGGGCTTGTCGTCGCGGCGGGCACCGAAGGAGCCGGACGGACGGTGGTCGTCGCGGCGGCCGTACGGGCGGTCGCCGGCGCCGGAGCGGAAGCCGCCGGAGGGACGGTCGTCCCGGCGGAAGCCACCGCGGTCGTCACGGCGGTCGCCGCGGTCGTCGCGGCGGAAGCCGCCACGGTCGTCACGACGGTCACCGCGGTCGTCGCGGTTGAACGACGGGCGCTCGTCCCGGCGGAAGCCGCCACGGTCACCGCGGTCACCGCGGTCGTCACGGCGGAAGCCGCCACGGTCGCCGCGGTCACCGCGGTCGTCACGGCGCTCGTCGCGGTTGAACGACGGGCGGTCCTCCCGGCGGAAGCCGCCACGGTCGCCGCGGTTGTCGTCCCGGCGGAAGCCGCCACGGTCGTCACGACGGTCACCGCGGTCGTCACGGTTGAACGACGGGCGGTCCTCGCGGCGGAAGCCGCCACGGTCACCGCGGTTGTCGTCCCGGCGGAAGCCGCCACGGTCGCCACGGTCGCCACGCTCGTCGCGGTTGAACGACGGGCGGTCCTCCCGGCGGAAGCCGCCACGGTCACCGCGGTCGCCGCGGTTGTCGTCCCGGCGGAAGCCGCCCCGGTCGCCACGGTCACCCCGGTCGTCCCGGCGCTCGTCGCGGCGGGCCTGGCGCTCCTCGGCGGCCGCGGCAGCGGTGACGTGGGCGGCGACCTCGGCCGCGGCGGCTTCGGCCGCCTCGGCGACCGCGGTCTCCGGGTCGTCGCCGCGCTCGCGGGCGGAGCGGGCCACCAGGCGGTCGGCCTCCTCGCGGAGCTCGGCGGCGCGGCGCGTCATGCGCTCAAGGCGCCGGGTCAGCTCGGCGACCTCGCGCTCGGCCTGCTTGGCGGCGTTGTTCGCCGAGTCGGCCTGGACCTCGGTCAGCGAGCGGGCGCCGGTGATCTCGGCGACCTCCGGGTCGAAGACGCCGGCGCCCTGGACGATGTGGCGCGAGGCCTCGACGCCCGCGTCCTCCATCAGGCGGAAGATCTGCCGGCGCTGGTGCGGGAGCGCCAGGGAGACGACGACACCGGACTTGCCGGCGCGCGCGGTGCGGCCCGAGCGGTGCAGGTAGTCCTTGTGGTCGCCGGCCGGGTCCACGTTGAGGACCAGGTCGATGCCGTCGACGTGGATGCCGCGGGCGGCGACGTCGGTGGCGACGAGGGCGTTGACGTGGCCGTCCTTGAAGTCCGCGAGGACACGGGTACGGGCGCCCTGCGTCATGCCGCCGTGCAGCGCGTCCGCCTTCACGCCGGCCTCGACGAGCTGCTCGGCGATGCGGTCGGCGCCCAGCTGGGTGCGGACGAAGATGATGGTGCGGCCCTTGCGGGCGGCGATGGCAGCGGTGACCGGCGCCTTGTCCTTCGGCTTCACGACGAGGACGTGGTGGGTCATGGTCGTGACGTTGCCCTGGGCGCTGTCGACCTCGTGGCTGACCGGGTCGGCCAGGTAGCGGTCGACCAGGGTCGCGATCTCGTTCTCCATGGTGGCGGAGAAGAGCATGCGCTGACCGCCGGCCGGGACCTGGTCGAGGAGCTCGGTGACCTCGGGCAGGAAGCCCAGGTCGGACATCTGGTCGGCCTCGTCGAGGACCGCGACCTGGACGTCCTCGAGGGAGCAGGCGCCGCGGTTGATGATGTCGCGCAGTCGGCCCGGAGTGGCGACGAGGATGTCGACACCGCGCTCGAGGGCGTAGATCTGGTTGCCCATGGAGGTGCCGCCGCAGACGACCTTCATCTTCAGGCCGAGCACGTCGCCGTACGGCTGGAGCGCGTCGGCGACCTGCATGGCGAGCTCGCGGGTCGGGGTGAGGATGACGGCGCGGGGCTTCTTCTTCTCGGTGTAGCCGCCGGCCAGGCGCGCCAGGGTGGGCAGGCCGAACGAGAGGGTCTTACCGGAACCGGTGCGTCCGCGGCCGAGGATGTCCTTGCCGGCCAGGGCGTCCGGGATGGTCGCGGCCTGGATCGGGAACGGGCTGGTGACACCGTTCTGCGCGAGCTTGCGCACGACGCCCTCCGGCAGGCCGAGGTCCGCGAAGGTGACCTCCGGCTCGGAGTCGTTGTCGGCGTCCTCGTCGGCGTCGATCACGTCGGCCACATCGGCCTCGAGGGCCTCGATGATCTCGTCCGCCTCGGCGGCCTCCATGGCCTCGGTCACAACGAGCGCCTCAACGGCGTCGACGATCTCGTTCGAGTCGCTCTCGGGCATGACGGCACGGTCAGAACTGGAAATGGACATGCGAAATGCGAAACCTTCCGGAGTCTCGGCACGCGCCCAAACTCCGTGAATCGCAAATCGACCGCCTCGATGCGGTCAGCCACGGCTAGGGAGAGTACGCGCCACACGGCGCGCTTCGGATCGGCGCCGGGCAATGGGATCAAACGATCTATAACCATACGCACCCTTCCGGGGGTATGGCAAGTCGCTCCTACCCGATCCGTCCTGACCTGCGGGGATTCCCGCCTTCACGGGCCGCCGGGACCCGGCCGACCCCGCGCGCTACACGGTGGCCGAGATGGTGGGCTCCGGCTGCGGCGGCGTCGGGGTGACCGGGGCGGGGGAGGACGCGGGCGGCTGCGGGGTCGGCGAGTGGGCCGGAGGACTGGCCGGCGACCCACCGGAACCGCTGGTTCCGCCCCCGCCGGAGGGCGGTTGCTGGGGCCCCTGGCCCCCGGCCCCGCCGCCCGGCCCGGCCGACGGCGAGGGCGCACCCGGCCGGCCGGCGGGCGCACCCGGGCTGGGGGACGCCCCGGTCGCGCCGGAGGCCTTGCCGTCCTCGGAGGTCCTGCCGCCGGGGGCCGACACACCGGCCTTCGCGCCGTGGCCGGTGCCGTGGAGCCCGGCGCTGCGCCCGGCAGGGGAGCCCCCGCCGGCCTCGGCCGTGGACTTGCGGTCCGCCGGGGAGGAGGGCCCGGGCCTGGCGGCGTCCTCGCCGACGCTCACGCAGCCGGCGGTCGCCGCGATCACGAGCGCGGTGACGGCCAGTCGGAGGGAAGCGGACAACTGGCGCACGGGGCACCTCCTGGTGGGCAGTCAGGGTCCGCGGATCAGCGGGTCAATATGCCCAACTCCCTTTGCCCCGTAAGAGACACGCCCTTGGGGACACCGGCTGTCCGCAATCAGCCGCCCCGCCAGGGCGCACCGCACCCCGTCGGACGCAGCGCCCCCTGCCGCGCGCTCAGGCGAACAGCTGCCGCGCCACCTGCGACCCGAGCACCACCGCGCCCAGCCCGGCCAGCACCGACGCCGTCACGTTCGCCGCCGCCAGGAACCGCCGGCCCGTCTCGGCCAGCCGCAGCGTCTCGTACGAGAACGTCGAGTAGGTGCTCAGCGCCCCGCACAGCCCGGTCCCCAGCAGCAGGCTCCACCGCGAGGACCCCGCGCCGGCCAGCGCCGCCCCCGCCAGCACCCCGAGGAGCAGGCAGGCGGCCGCGTTCACCGTGAAGGTCCCCCACGGGAACACCGAGTCGTGCCGCGCCTGCACCGCACGGTCCGTCAGGTACCGCAGCGGCGCCCCGACGGCCCCGCCCGCCACCACCAGCAGCCAGTTCACCCGCGCCCCCGCCCCCGCTCCCGTGGCCGTGTCCGTCCCCGCGTCCGGGCCCGCCGCGCGGCGGCCCGCACCGCCGGCCGGGTCGCCGACGCCCCGGCCCAGACCGCGGCCAGCGCCGCGGCCACCGTGAGCCCGGCGTACGCCAGCGCGAGCTCGGCCTCGCCCTCGTCCAGCAGCCGCGCGAAGCCCACCGCGTACGTGGAGAAGGTGGTGAACCCGCCCAGCACCCCCACCCCGGCGAACGGCCGCAGCAGCGGATGCGGGGAGGTCCGCCCGCGCTCGCCGATCAGCACCATCAAGACCCCGATCAGCAGGCAGCCGGCCGTATTGGTCCAGAACGTCGCCCACGGGAAGGCCCCCGGCCCGGCCGGCCACAGCAGCTCCAGCCCGTAGCGCGCCGCCGACCCGAGGGCCCCGCCCGCCGCGACCGCCGCCAGCACCGGCACCTGCGGCTCGGCGCGCTGCGCGGGGACGTGCAGATCGACGTCGGGATCGATCGCCCCGGCCCCCTCAGCCCCCTCGACCGGCCGGGTCACCCGTAGCCCAGCGCGTGCAGCCGGGCGTCGTCGATCCCGAAGTGGTGGGCGATCTCGTGGACCACGGTGATCTCCGTCTCGGCGATCACGTCCTCCCGGTCCTCGCACATCCGCAGGGTGGGGTTCCGGTAGATGGTGATCCGGTCGGGCAGCACCCCGGCGTACCACTCGCCGCGGTCCGTCAGCGGGGTCCCCTCGTACAGGCCGAGGAGCTCCGGGTCGTCCGCGGGCGGCTCGTCCTCGACGAAGACCGCCACGTTGTCCATCAGCCGGGTCAGCTCCGGCGGGATGCGGTCCAGGGCCTCGGAAACGAGCTCCTCGAACTCCTCGCGTGTCATCTCCAGCACGCGGTCATTGTCCCCCCGGCCGGGGCCCCTCCCACGCGGGGGAGAAACCGTTTTGGCGATACCTCCCCGCATCCCATATGCTTCTCACGTCCCCGACGCGCTGGAAAGCGCCCCGGCGGGCCTTTAGCCCTCATCGTCTAGTGGCCCAGGACGCCGCCCTTTCAAGGCGGTAGCACGGGTTCGAATCCCGTTGGGGGTACGCATTACCGTGTGCAAGACTTGTGCTCGCACACTGCATGGTCCTGTGGAGCAGTTGGTTAGCTCGCCACCCTGTCAAGGTGGAGGTCGCGGGTTCAAGTCCCGTCAGGATCGCTGAGGCCGGAAACGGTCTCGTGGCTGGGTAGCTCAGTTGGTACGAGCGATCGCCTGAAAAGCGATAGGTCGCCGGTTCGACCCCGGCCCCAGCCACAAACAGAAGGCCCCGTCCCCCGGACGGGGCCTTCCGCGTTACTCCGGCACCCGCTCCTCCGGCCGGGCGCCGCGGCGCGTGCGCACCAGCGCGGCCACCGCCGCGCCCACGGCCACCAGCCCCAGCACCGCCCAGTCCGGCACCGCGTCCGCGACCGCCCGGACCCGCTGCTCCACCGCGTACGAGTCCTCCACGTCCAGCAGCCCGGGCAGCGCGCTCGCCCCGTCGTACGCCAGGAACAGCGCGCCCAGGGCGATGAAGAACAGCCCGGACAGCAGCGAGGTCGTGTGCAGCTCCAGCCGGCCCGCCCGGACCGTGCGCCCGCGCAGCCAGCGCCGCCGCCCCAGGTCGAACCGCTCCCACAGCAGTGCCAGCACGAACAGCGGCACGGCCATCCCCAGCGCGTACACCGCCAGCAGCAGGCCCCCGTACACCGGGCTGCCGCCGACCGCCGCCACCGTCAGGACGCTGCCCAGGATCGGGCCCGCGCAGAACCCGGCCAGCCCGTAGACCGCGCCCAGCGCGTACACCGACACGGCCGTCGTCGGCCGGATCCGCCCGGACAGCTCCGAGATCCGCCGCGGGGCGAAGCCCAGCCCCAGTATCTGCACCAGCCCCAGCACGATGATCAGCGAGCCGCCGGCCAGCACCAGCCCGTCGCGGTGGCCGTGGAAGAACCGCCCGGCGGTCGAGGAGGCCGCGCCCAGCGGGACCAGGGTCGTCGCCAGGCCCGCGTAGAAGATCCCGGTCCGGGCGAGCAGCCGCGACGGGGAGTCGATCGAGTACGCGAAGAAGGCCGGCAGCAGCAGCGCGCTGCACGGGCTGAGCAGCGCCAGCAGCCCGCCGAGCAGGGCCGCCAGGTAGCCGATGTCCGTCACCGGCCCGCCCCCGCCCCGGTGCCGGCACCGGCCGCGGCCCGGGCCTGCGCCGCGGCCCGGTCGATCACGGCGGCGAAGGCGCCGAACGGCTGGGCGCCCGCGATCGGCTGCCCGCCCACCAGGAAGGACGGGATGGAGCTGACCCCGATGCCGTGGCCCTCCTCCCGGTCCTTCGCCAGGGCGGCCGCGGCGGCCTCCCCGGCCATGTCCCGCCGGAACCGCTCCAGGTCCGGCACCCCGGCCTCCCGGGCCAGCTCCAGGAGCCGCGCCTCGCCGAAGCCCTTCTCCTTGGCCCCCGGAGCGTAAGCGGCCTCGTGGAACTGCCGGAACCGGTCCTGCTGCCCGGCGGCCCAGGCCGCCCTGGCCGCGGCCTGGGACTCGGCCCCGAAGATCGGGAAGTTGCGCCACTCGATGCGCAGGGTGCCGTTCTCGACGTACTTCCTGATCAGCTCGGGCTCGGTGTCACGGGCGAACTTCCCGCAGTAGCCGCACTTGAAGTCGGAGTACTCGATCAGCACGACGGGCGCGTCGGCGCGGCCGAGGGCCAGCTTGTCGCCCGCGTCGCGCCGGGCCAGCTTGGCCAGCTCGGCGGCGGCGCCGGAGCCGGCGTCCCGCGGCTGCGAGGCGGAGGAGGACCGCGCGGGGGCCTTGTCGGGGGCGGTGGCCTGCCAGGAGACCAGCCCCATGGCCGCGGCGGCGACCGCGACCGCGGCGCAGGCCAGCAGGGGCTTGCGGGAGGAACCGGAACGGGAAGAGGAAGAACGGGAAGAGGAAGAGGAGGAACAGGAAGACGTAGGGGAAACGGGCATGCGGCTGCTCCAGAGCTGTGCGAAGGAAGGTCGGGCGGCGGACCGGCGGACGGCCGGCCCTCCTACACCCGCATCACGGACAGCTCCACCGGCCCCGGCGCCGGCCGGTCGGGCCCGCGCGCACCGCACGGCGGGCCGGGTACGAAGCCGGGTGCCGCGCCGTCGGCCAGGGCGGGACGCCCGCAGGCGGCGAGGGCGTGGTCCGGGTGCGTGCCGGCCCGGGCCGGCACGGCCGGGGCCCGGTCGGGCGCGGCGGGCCCCGGCCCGCACCGCGGCCCCCGCTCCCCGACGTCCGAGGCGGCCGGAGAGCCCGAGGCGGCCACGGCACCGGGGGAGCCTGCCGCGGCTGCGGAGCCCGGGGCGGCGGCCACGGCCTGCCCGTACGCCGCCACCGCACCCTCCGCCGCATCGCCCGCATCGCCCGCATCCCCCGCGCCGGACCCCGGGCCCGCGAGGGCGCAGAACAGGGCCAGCACGGTCGCGAGCAGCACGGCCCACACGCGTCGGTGCGCGCTGCTCGGCATACGTGGGGCCTCTCACGGCGGGAGGGACGGCGGACTCGTCCCGAAATGGTACGGGTCCACCCGACAAATGCGTTCGCCACCCGGCACCCCCGGGTGAGATCCTCGAGCAGGTATGTCTACTTCCTTCGCCGCCCTGCAGGCGCTTCTCGGTGAAATTCCCCTCCGCGACGCGCACCGCCTCGGCCGCCGCCTCGAAGGCGCCCGCCGCATCCGCAAGCCCGAGGCCAAGCAGGCCGTGCTCGACGAGATCGCCGCGGAAGCCGAGAAGGCCGCCGCGCGGCTGGCCGCGCGCGCCTCGCGGATGCCCGAGGTCACCTACCCCGAGAACCTGCCCGTCAGCCAGCGGAAGGACGCGATCGCCGAGGCGATACGCGACCACCAGGTCGTGATCGTCGCCGGTGAGACCGGATCCGGCAAGACCACGCAGATCCCGAAAATCTGTATGGACCTCGGCCGCGGCGTCCGGGGCATGATCGGGCACACCCAGCCCCGCCGCATCGCCGCCCGCACGGTCGCGGAGCGCATCGCCGAGGAGTTGAAGTCCGAGATCGGGCAGACGATCGGCTGGAAGGTCCGCTTCACCGACCAGGTGGACCCGGACGCGACCTTCGTGAAGCTGATGACGGACGGCATCCTGCTCGCCGAGATCCAGACGGACCGCGAGCTGCGCGCCTACGACACGATCATCATCGACGAGGCGCACGAGCGCTCGCTGAACATCGACTTCCTGCTGGGCTACCTGTCCCAGCTGCTGCCGAAGCGCCCCGACCTCAAGGTCGTGATCACCTCGGCGACCATCGACCCGGAGCGCTTCTCCCGCCACTTCGGTGAGGCCCCGATCATCGAGGTCAGCGGCCGCACGTACCCGGTGGAGGTCCGCTACCGGCCCCTGCTGGAGGAGGCCGACGAGGACGCGGCGGAGAGCGACCGCGACCAGATCACCGCGATCTGCGACGCCGTGGACGAGCTCCAGGCCGAGGGCCCGGGCGACATCCTGGTCTTCCTGTCCGGCGAGCGGGAGATCCGCGACACCGCCGACGCCCTCATCAAGAAGAAGCTCCGCTTCACGGAGGTGCTGCCGCTCTACGCCCGCCTCTCGCACGCCGAGCAGCACCGCGTCTTCCAGCCGCACACCGGCCGCCGGATCGTGCTCGCCACCAACGTCGCCGAGACCTCCCTCACCGTCCCCGGCATCAAGTACGTGATCGACCCGGGCACCGCCCGGATCTCCCGCTACAGCCATCGCACCAAGGTCCAGCGCCTGCCCATCGAGCGGATCTCGCAGGCCAGCGCCAACCAGCGCAAGGGCCGCTGCGGCCGTACCAGTGACGGCATCTGCATCCGGCTCTACTCCGAGGACGACTTCAACGCCCGTCCCGAGTTCACCGACGCCGAGATCCTGCGCACCAACCTGGCCTCCGTCATCCTCCAGATGACCGCGGCCGGCCTCGGCGAGATCGAGAAGTTCCCCTTCATCGACCCGCCGGACCACCGCAACATCCGCGACGGCATCCAGCTCCTCCAGGAGCTCGGCGCGCTGGACCCCAAGGAGAAGGAGGCCCGCAAGCGGCTGACCCCCATGGGCCGCCGGCTGTCCCAGCTGCCCGTGGACCCGCGGCTGGCCCGCATGGTCCTCGAGGCGGACCGGAACGGCTGCGTCCGCGAGGTCATGGTCATCGCGGCGGCCCTGTCCATCCAGGACCCGCGCGAGCGGCCCTCGGACAAGCAGACCCAGGCCGACCAGCAGCACGCCCGCTTCAAGGACGAGACCAGCGACTTCCTGTCGTTCCTGAACCTGTGGCGCTACGTCCGCGAGCAGCAGAAGGAGCGCGGCTCGTCCTCGTTCCGCCGGATGTGCAAGCAGGAGTACCTGAACTTCCTGCGGATCCGCGAGTGGCAGGACATCTACTCGCAGCTGCGCACCGTCGCCCGGAGCATGGGCATCCACGTGAACGAGGCGGACGCGCCGGAGCAGCAGGTCCACATCTCCCTCCTGGCCGGCCTGCTGTCGCACATCGGCCTGAAGGACACCGACAAGAACGAGTACCTCGGCGCGCGCGGCGCCAAGTTCGCGGTCTTCCCGGGCTCGGCGCTGTTCAAGAAGCAGCCGCGGTTCGTGATGTCGGCGGAGCTGGTGGAGACCTCGCGGCTGTGGGCCCGGGTCAACGCCAAGGTGGAGCCCGAATGGGTCGAGCCGCTGGCCGGTCACCTGCTCAAGCGCACGTACAGCGAACCGCACTGGGAGAAGGACCAGGCGGCCGTCATGGCGTACGAGAGGGTCACGCTGTACGGCGTCCCGATCGTCGCCCAGCGGAAGGTCAACTACGGGCGGATCGACCCCGAGGTCTCGCGCGAGCTGTTCATCCGCCACGCCCTGGTCGAGGGCGACTGGCGCACCCACCACAAGTTCTACGCCGACAACCGCAAGCTGCTCACCGAGGTCGAGGAGCTGGAGAACCGGGCCCGGCGCCGCGACATCGTCGTCGACGACGAGACCCTCTTCGACTTCTACGACCAGCGGATCCCCGAGCACGTGGTGTCCGGGGCGCACTTCGACTCCTGGTGGAAGCACAAGCGGCGCGAGCAGCCCGAGCTCCTCGACTTCGAGCGGGAGATGCTGCTCACCGAGAAGGCGGCCGGGGTCACCAAGGCCGACTACCCGGACTCCTGGCGGCAGGGGCAGCTCACGTTCCGCGTGACCTACCAGTTCGAGCCCGGCGCGGACGCGGACGGCGTGACCGTCCACATCCCGCTCCAGGTGCTCAACCAGGTCACCGACCAGGGCTTCGACTGGCAGATCCCGGGCCTGCGGGAGGAGGTGGTCACGGAGCTGATCCGGTCGCTGCCCAAGCCGATCCGCCGGCACTACGTGCCCGCGCCGAACTTCGCGGCCCGCTTCCTGGACACGGCCGCGCCCCTCCAGGAGCCGCTGACCGCCACCCTGGCCCGCGAGCTGCACCGGATGGGCGGAGTGCCGGTGACCGCCGAGGACTTCGACACCGGCCGGCTCCCGGACCACCTGAAGATCACTTTCCGGATCGTCGACGAGCGCCGCCGGAAGATCGCCGAGGACAAGGACCTGGAGGCGCTGCGCCTGAAGCTCAGGCCGAAGGCCCGCCAGGCCCTGTCCAAGGCGGCCGCGGCCACCGCCGAGCGGGCTGGCGGGGAGTCGGTGGAGCGCTCCGGGCTGACCGACTGGACCATCGGCACCCTCACCAAGGTGTTCGAGACCCGGCGGGCCGGGCAGCCGGTGAGGGCGTACCCGGCGCTGGTCGACGAGGGCGCGACCGTGGCCGTACGGCTCTTCGACACGGAGGCCGAGCAGCAGCAGGCCATGTGGCTGGGCACGCGTCGGCTGATCCTCCTCAACATCCCCGTGAACGCGGCCAAGTTCGCCTCGGACCGGCTGAGCAACCAGCAGAAGCTCGCCCTGTCGCGCACCCCGCACGGCTCCGTCCAGGCGCTGTTCGACGACTGCGCGACCGCGGCCGCCGACTGGCTGATCGCCGACCACGGCGGCCCCGCCTGGGACGAGGCGGGCTTCCGCAAGTTGTACGAGGCCGTGCGCGCCGACCTGGTGGACACGACCGTGCGCACGGTCGACCGGGTGCAGCAGGTGCTGGCCGCCTGGCAGGCCTGCGAGCGGCGGCTGAAGGCCACGCAGAGCCTGGCCCTGGTCGCCAACCTCCAGGACGTCAAGGCGCAGCTGGCGGCGCTCATGCCGGCGGGCTTCGTGACCCTGACGGGCCTGCGCCGGCTGCCGGACCTGATGCGCTACCTGGTGGCGGTGGACCGGCGGCTCCAGCAGATGCCGACGGCCGTCCAGCGCGACACCACGCGCATGGAGAAGGTCCACGAGATGCAGGACGAGTACGCCTGGCTGCTAGAGCAGCTGCCCAAGGGCCGGCCGGTCCCGCCGGAGGTCACGGAGATCCGCTGGATGATCGAGGAGCTGCGGGTCAGCTACTTCGCGCACGCGCTCGGGACGGCGTACCCGATCTCGGACAAGCGGATCGTGAAGGCGGTGGACGCGGCCGCGCCGTGACCGACGCGCCGTGACCGCCGCGGCGGCCGGTTCGACCGCACCCCCCGCGCTGATGTACAGTCTGATGCGCAGCCACACGAGAAGTGGCCGCACATCGAGGTCCTGTGGAGCAGTTGGTTAGCTCGCCACCCTGTCAAGGTGGAGGTCGCGGGTTCAAGTCCCGTCAGGATCGCAACAACAACAGGGCCCGCATCCGATCGGATGCGGGCCCTGTTGCATGAGAGCGCCCGTCGTTCGTACGCCGCCCGCAGCAGCCTCCCGGTCCGTCGGGGAGCCGCCGGGCGGGGCGGGGCGCTCCCGGGCGGCTCCGGCCCCGTACAGGCCCGCCGGGCGCCGTCGAGTCGGCCTCTGGGGGCCCACCGGCCCCATGAGCCCCGTCAGCCCCGCGACCCGTCCCGGCCGCCACGCCACGGAATGGTTCCATCCGCAAAAATCCCCCTTCCGTATGAGGCCACTGTGCGTGGGACATCCCCTTACGGGTGCATTGCGGAATGCACAAGGGTGACAGCCTGTGACAGGAGTCACCACACGAGTTTTCGGGACACACACATTTATCGCACCCATACGCGCCCTCAATTTAATATGTGCAATGGCACCCACTCCGCCGACGTGCCCCGGGGCACAAAAAAGATCGCGCTGGACCCGGCGGAGTCCAGCGCGATCGAACGGCCGGGAACCTGTTGGGGCAGGTCCGGCCGCATGAAGCCATGTGGGTTTCATCGGATTGGGGGATCCGATTCCTACCCGTTAATGCGGGGTGCTAGCGCGACCTCAGGCCTCGCTGCGCTGCTGCGGAATTCCCGCGAGCAGGGCACGGACCTCAGCCTCGCGGTAACGGCGGTGCCCACCCAGGGTGCGGATGGACGTGAGCTTGCCGGCCTTGGCCCAGCGGGTCACCGTCTTCGGGTCCACGCGGAACATCGTGGCAACCTCAGCCGGGGTCAGCAGCGGCTCGGCATCAGGGGTGCGAGCGGTCATGAGCGGCCTCCTCGGGAGAACCGAACCATCTCGGTTCTTTCCTCTAAATTCTGCACCTTGGCCCGCGTTGCCCGAAATGGACATACGCGGGCCGAGTCGGTTATAGGACGAACGGCTTGTCCTCGGCACTACAACTACACCATCCGTCCAGCCTCGACGGCCAAACCGATGGAATTGCCCTCCGAGGTGTTCATCAGCGGTCGGAAGCCGATGGACCGCCCCATAACGGACAGTCACCCCACTGTGACGATCAGTCACAGAGCGATCAGGAGTCCTCAGACCCCCCGTAGAGTGCAATGCCGAGCATTCCGCCCTTACTTGGGCGGAAGGAACCCTCCCCGGACTCCTTGTCCTATTTTGGCACGAGGGTAGGGGAACGGCGCAAGGGTGTGTTTAGTGCAGTCCGTCACGCTTGAGTCAATGGCCCGTATCGGGACGTAGGTCCCGGGCCTTCGACCCGAATAGCCGGTTTCCCGGTTTCGGCGTTCCCCCCGACGGGCGAACTAGTTGGCGAACAGTCTCTCCCGAACCTCACGCCACCGGTCCCTCAGCCCTTCGTACACCTCCGCCGCCGCCACCTCGTCGCCCGCCCTCAGCGCCGCCATCCCGGCGGCGACGTCCCGGGCCGAGCGGTCCCCCGCCAGCCGGTCCGCCGGCAGTGCGTGGACCAGCCCGCCGTAGTCCAATTCGACCATCGACCGCGGATGGAACTCCTCCAGCCAGGTGCCGACCTCCACCAGGCCCTCGGCGAGCGCCTCGTGGCCCGGCGCCTCCCGCAGGGTGCGCAGCCCCCGCGCGAGCCGCCGCCGGGCCTGCACCATCGGAGTCCGGTAGCGCAGCCGCTCACCCGGCAGGTATTCCCGCTCATCGTCGGACACGAGGACGAACCAGCGCAGTGGCACCTGCCACACCGCGGTGCGGATCCACGGCCGCGCATCGGGATTCCGCTCGCGCCAGCGCTCGTACTCCTCGGCCGCCCTCCGCCGCGCGGCCGGCGGCAGCGCCGCGTCCAGCACCGGCAGCGGGAACTGCTCGACGAGCTCCTGGAGCGCCAGCCAGCCGCGCAGCCTGGTCCGCCACGGACACACCAGCAGCACCCCGTCCACCTCCGCGGTGAAGGCGTCCGCGCTCTCGTGCGCCGGCACCCCCACCAGCGGAACCCGCACCAACTCGGCCAGCGAGCGGCGCAGTTCGTCCTGCGCCGTCGGCACCGCCCCGCGCCGGGCGTAGGCGGCCCAGTGCGTCCGCTCCGGCTCCGCGAACGCCGCCAGCGGCTCGTAGACTCGCAGGTAGGAGGCGTACGGAACGGTCGGCGCCGAACGGGCCGACGGCAACCCGGTCTCGGAGGATTCACTCACGCTCTCGTACTCCCCCGCACCACCCGGCGCTACTCCGCCGGACGGCCGGCGGACCACCGGCACGGCGAGGCCCGGTGCGGCCCGTAGACCGCGAGTGTTCCGATCCACGGACAGGTCCCCTGCGGGCGCGTTCCAGGTCTTACTCTGCTCCCAGCACGCCCTCCCCCACCCGCAGGGCGGGCGTCATTACCGCCGCATCTCTTCCATGGGAGTCACCACCGTGACCGAAATGACCGACGGCGTCCTGCACACCCTGTTCCACTCGGAGCAGGGCGGCCACGAGCAAGTCGTGCTGTGCCAGGACCGAGCCACTGGCCTGAAGGCCGTCATCGCCATCCACTCCACCGCCCTGGGCCCCGCCCTCGGCGGCACGCGCTTCCACGCGTACGCCTCGGACGAGGAGGCCGTCCTCGACGCGCTGAACCTCTCGCGCGGCATGTCCTACAAGAACGCCATGGCCGGCCTCGGCCTCGGCGGCGGCAAGGCCGTGATCATCGGCGACCCGGACCTCATCAAGACCGAGGACCTGCTGCTGGCCTACGGCCGCTTCGTCGAGTCCCTCGGCGGCCGCTACGTCACGGCATGCGACGTCGGCACGTACGTGGCGGACATGGACGTCGTCGCCCGCGAGACCCGCTGGGCCACCGGCCGCTCCCCCGAGAACGGCGGCGCCGGCGACTCCTCCGTCCTCACTGCCTTCGGTGTCTTCCAGGGCATGCGGGCCAGCGCCCAGCACCTGTGGGGCGACCCGACCCTGCGCGGCCGCAAGGTCGGCGTGGCCGGCGTCGGCAAGGTCGGCCACTACCTGGTCGAGCACCTGCTGGAGGACGGCGCCGAGGTCGTGATCACGGACGTCCGCGAGGAGTCCGTGCGCCGCATCCTCGACAAGCACCCGCAGGTGACGGCCGTGGCCGACACGGACACGCTGATCCGCACCGAGGGCCTGGACATCTACGCCCCCTGCGCGCTCGGCGGCGCCCTGAACGACGAGACCGTGCCCGCCCTCACCGCCAGGATCGTCTGCGGTGCGGCGAACAACCAGCTCGCGCACCCGGGCATCGAGAAGGACCTCGCGGACCGCGGCATCCTGTACGCGCCGGACTACGTGGTGAACGCGGGCGGTGTCATCCAGGTCGCGGACGAGCTGCACGGCTTCGACTTCGACCGGTGCAAGGCCAAGGCCACGAAGATCTTCGACACCACGCTGGAAATCTTCGCTCGCGCAAAGGCTGACGGTATTCCTCCGGCTGCGGCGGCCGACCGGATCGCCGAGCAGCGGATGGCCGACGGCCGCGCGGCCAAGGCGGCGAAGGCCTCCTAGCCCGCTCCCGGCCCCTGCCGGTGCGCCCGCCGGGGTGCGGCGAGACGGAACTCACTGCACTTCGGCGGGTCGCCCGCCAGGAAAGAGTTAAAATCGCAGCTGACCAGCGAGGACGGGGCGCCTCGATGGTCCTGTTCCGAGGCGCGTCATGCGGGCGGCGTACCGTATGGCCGCGGAAACAGGTACCGTTAAACCCCTACGGACGGTCTCTCCGAGGAGAGCCCGCTCCGAACCATGAACGCGTGTCAGACTCTGGGGCCGTCGAGCCCCGTCACCGAGGGGGTCGAGCCATGGGGCGCGGCCGGGCCAAGGCCAAGCAGACGAAGGTCGCCCGCCAGCTGAAGTACAACAGCGGCGGCACTGACCTTGCGCGTCTGGCCAACGAGCTGGGCGCATCGCCGACGGCGCCGCTGCTGCCTGTCAGCGAGCCGGTCGACGTCGATGACGAGCTGGACGACGACGACCCGTACGCGAAGTACGCGGAGCTGTACAACAACGATGACGACGAGGACGAGGACGACGAGTCCGGCCCGTCGGCTCAGCAGCGTCGCGGCGCTTGACGCCCCGCGTTCGCACCACAACGGGTGGCACTGCGTGATCGCGTGACACCGTAGGCTGGCCGGTTCCGCGTCAGCGCTCAGAGCAACATACGAAACCCGGTCCAGGGCCCGCCCCGGACCGGGTTTCCGTGCTGTCTCAGCTCGCGTACGACCCGGTCAGCGCCGCCCCGTCGGTGTGCTCGCCGCGCTCGGTGATCCCGCCGGCGACCCAGGCGTCGACGCCCCGGTCGGCCAGCGCGGTCAGGGCCACGTCCACCGACTCCTGCGGGACGACGGCCATCATGCCGACGCCCATGTTCAGGGTTTTCTCCAGCTCCAGCTGCTCGACCTGCCCGGCCTTGCCGACGAGGTCGAAGACCGCGCCCGGAGTCCAGGTGGACCGGTCGACCGTCGCGTGCAGGTGGTCCGGGATCACCCGGGCGAGGTTCGCCGCGAGGCCGCCGCCGGTGATGTGCGAGAAGGCGTGCACCTCGGCCGTACGGGTGAGGGCCAGGCAGTCCAGGGAGTAGATTCTGGTCGGCTCCAGCAGCTCCTCGCCGAGGGTCCGGCCGAACTCCTCGACGTGGCTGTCGAGCGACATCCCGGCCCGGTCGAAGAGCACGTGGCGGACCAGCGAGTACCCGTTCGAGTGAAGGCCGGACGACGCCATCGCGATGACGGCGTCACCCGTACGGATGCGATCCGCTCCGAGCAGGTTGTCGTACTCGACGACACCGGTGCCCGCGCCCGCCACGTCGAAGTCGTCCGGGCCGAGGAGGCCGGGGTGCTCGGCGGTCTCGCCGCCGACCAGGGCGCAGCCGGCGAGGACGCAGCCCTCGGCGATGCCCTTGACGATGGCCGCGACCCGCTCGGGGTGGACCTTGCCCACGCAGATGTAGTCGGTCATGAAGAGCGGCTCGGCACCGCAGACGACGATGTCGTCCATGACCATCGCGACCAGGTCGTGGCCGATGGTGTCGTACACGCCCATCTGACGGGCGATGTCCACCTTCGTGCCGACCCCGTCGGTGGCGGAAGCCAGCAGCGGGCGCTCGTAGCGCTTGAGGGCGGAGGCGTCGAAGAGGCCGGCGAAGCCGCCGAGGCCGCCGAGGACCTCGGGGCGCTGCGTCTTCTTCACCCACTCCTTCATCAGCTCGACGGCGCGGTCTCCCGCTTCGATGTCGACGCCCGCCGCGGCGTAGCTGGCACCGGTGGTCTTCTCTGTCATGACAGGAGAGAGCTTTCGTGTCGTTTGCTGCGTGAGATGCCGGTCCCTGGGAAAAGCCTGAAAGACAGGGACCGGCGCAGGTCGAGCCGGGGGCCCGCCCCCGCCCCTGGCGCGGGGCTAGGGGCGGCGGAGTGCGTCGGCGGCGTCCGTGCCGCCGGCCAGCTCGGTCTCCAGGAGCTGCTTGCCCAGCAGCTGCGGGTCGGGCAGCTCCATGGGGTACTCACCGTCGAAACAGGCACGGCAGAGGTTCGGCTTCTGGATGGTCGTCGCCTCGATCATCGAGTCGAGCGAGATGTACGCGAGGGAGTCCGCGCCCAGCGAGGTGCCGATCTCCTCGACGCTCATGCCGTTGGCGATGAGCTCTGCCCGGGTGGCGAAGTCGATGCCGAAGAAGCACGGCCACTTCACCGGCGGCGAGGAGATCCGGATGTGGACCTCGGCCGCACCGGCCTCGCGGAGCATGCGGACCAGCGCGCGCTGGGTGTTGCCGCGGACGATCGAGTCGTCGACGACCACTAGGCGCTTGCCCCGGATGACTTCCTTGAGGGGGTTGAGCTTGAGGCGGATGCCCAGCTGGCGGATCGTCTGCGAGGGCTGGATGAAGGTCCGGCCCACGTAGGCGTTCTTGACCAGGCCGGAGCCGTAGGGGATACCGCTGGCCTCGGCGTAGCCGACGGCGGCGGGCGTGCCGGATTCCGGCGTCGCTATCACCAGGTCGGCCTCGACCGGGGCCTCCTTGGCGAGGCGCCGGCCCATCTCGACACGCGAGAGGTAGACGTTCCGGCCGGCGATGTCCGTGTCCGGGCGCGCCAGGTAGACGTACTCGAAGACACAGCCCTTGGGCTTCGCTTCTGCGAATCGAGAGGTGCGCAGGCCGTTCTCGTCGATCGCGATGAGCTCGCCGGGCTCGACCTCGCGGACGAAGCTGGCGCCCACGATGTCGAGGGCCGCGGTCTCGCTCGCGACCACCCAGCCGCGCTCCAGGCGGCCGAGGACCAGCGGGCGGATGCCCTGCGGGTCACGGGCGGTGTACAGGGTGTTCTCGTCCATGAAGACGAGGGAGAAGGCGCCCTTGACCTGTGGGAGGACCTTGGCGGCCGACTCCTCGATCGTCAGGGGCTTGCCGTCGTCGTCCGTCTGGCCCGCCAGCAGGGCGGTGACCAGGTCGGTGTCGTTGGTGGCGGCCACCTGGGTGGCGCGGCCGTCCTGACGGGGGAGGTCTGCGACCATCTCGGCGAGCTCGGCGGTGTTCACCAGGTTGCCGTTGTGGCCCAGGGCGATCGAGCCGTGGGCGGTCGCGCGGAAGGTGGGCTGAGCGTTCTCCCAGACGGAGGCTCCGGTGGTCGAGTAGCGGGCGTGACCGACCGCGATATGACCCTGGAGCGAGCCGAGAGAGGTTTCGTCGAAGACCTGGGACACGAGGCCCATGTCCTTGAAGACGAGGATCTGGGAACCGTTGCTCACAGCGATGCCCGCGGACTCCTGTCCGCGGTGCTGCAGTGCATACAGTCCGAAGTAGGTGAGCTTGGCGACCTCTTCACCCGGAGCCCAGACACCGAAGACGCCGCAAGCGTCCTGGGGGCCCTTTTCGCCGGGGAGCAGGTCGTGGTTGAGTCGTCCATCACCACGAGGCACGTCTCCGAGTGTAGGCGAGATCGACCACTGGTCCGAATTGGGGACGGCCGGGAAAAGTCACAGTGCGGACAGTCGGGCAACCCCTGCGGAGGGTGACGGCCCCGATATCCGGAATGCCGTGATTGCCAAGGAGGCCGGTGGATTCGCACGGGCTTCCGCGCCTGCCTCTTCCGCCTCCGGGGACCCCGCCGTCACCCGCGCCGAGCGGCGCAGCACCGTGCGTTTCTTTTCCTTTTCTTTTCCTTTCCGCCGGCCGGGCGCCGCGGTCGCGGCCCTGGGGCAGGGCACAGGGGCTGTGGAAGGGTGTGATCATGACTGAACCCAGTGCGTACGTACGCCGGTTGCCGATCGGCGAGCCCATACCGTTCTCCGCCGACGGAATCCCGATGTGGGAGACCTTCCCCTTCGAGGGCGAGCTCCGGGTCAGGGAGCTGGAGCCGCCGGTGCTCCCCGAGCCGCCGCGGAACGGGGAGCACGGGCCGGACGGCTGCGAGTCGTGCGGCCGTCCGGACGCGGACTACCTGTGGACGGACGAGCACTGGCGGCTCCAGGGCATCCGTGCGGCGCTGCCCGCGATCGTCCTGCTCGTCCCGCGCGGCCACCACGACCTGCTGGACCTGCCGGCCGAACGGGCGGCCGAGCTGGGCGGGATGCTCCAGCGCGTGGAGCGGGCCGTGCGCACGCTCGGCGGGATCGGCCGGGTGCACGTGAACAAGTACGGGGACGGGGGCGCCCACCTGCACCTTTTCCTGTTCGCCCGGCCGGAGGGAATGCTCCAGCTGCGCGGATCCAACCTGGCCCTCTGGGACGACGTGCTCCCGCCGCAGCCGGAGGAGGCCTGGGCCGAATCCGCGCGCCTGATCGCCGCGGCGATGGCGAAGGACGGCGGCACGGCCCACGTCTGAGGCCTGCGCCTGGGGCGTTCGCCTGAGACCTCCGCCTGAGGCGATCGTCTGAGACCTCCGCCTGAGGCCTGCGCCTGAGGCGTTCGCCTGAGGCCTGCGCCGCCCCGGCGGGTCACTCGGCGGCGGAGGCGGCCCGGGCCGTGAGGCCCTTGCCGTCGGCGGCCGTCAGCGTCAGGGTCTGGGCCTGGATCCGCCAGGTGAGCGGGCCGCTGCCGAAGAGCTCGGTCAGCGTCCGCTCCAGGTCGCCCTCCGGCCCCGTACAGGCCATCCGGGTCGTGGTCAGCGGGCCGAAGGTGATCCGCGGGCCGTCGATCTCGGCCTTGGCGCTGAACCGGTTGCAGCCGAGGCTGCCGCTCGCGCCCGCGTCCGGGCCGATGGTGAACACGGCCTTGCCGGCGGCCCGGTCCGGCACGGAGGCCGCCGTGTCACCGCTGATCAGCCCGGTCACCGTCCACGCGGTGACGGTGAGCGGGGCGTCCGGCACCGGCGGCTTCGAGACCAGCTCGACGGTGCCGCCGCCTGCGGCCGTCAGGACGAGCCGCTCGGCGGACTCGCGCCGCACCTCCAGCCGGCCCTTCAGCAGCTCGGCGAGCGCCGTCTCGAACTCCATGTGCTCGCAGGCCATGGCGGTGGAGGAGCCGGGCGTGAGGACCATCGCGGACTGCGCGGACCCGGTCTCGTAGGACACGGCGGCCGTGAATCCGTTGCAGCCGTAGTTCCCCTTCACCTCCGCCGTGCGGGAGCCGGTGGGTTCGATCGCCAGGTGGGCGGCGGGCGGTGCGGTGAGGGTCCGGCCGTCCGCGGTCAGCCTCTGGACGGACCAGGATCCCGTGAAACCGGGCCCGGGGAGGGTGTCGGAGGGTCCGGAGCCGTCGGCGCAGGCCGTGGTGGCGGCGAGGACGAGTACGGCGGCCAGGGCTGCGGGGAGGTGCCGGAGTGTGGGCATGTCCCTGGGACGGACGGCGGGTCCGGACGGTTCCGCGCGCAGCTCCGGTCGGATGCCGGCCTGCTCCGTCGGCTCCGGCCTGCTCCGTCGGCTCCGTCGGCTCCGTCGGCTCCGGTCAGCTCATCACCGGCAGCAGGGCCCCCAGGTCGGCCCGCTCGCCGCTGGCCGTGACCCGGGCGTCCGCGACCGCCGAGGCCCAGTCCTCCCGGCCCGTGGCCAGCCTGATCCAGGTCAGCGGGTCGGTCTCCACCACGTTCGGCGGCGTGCCCCGGGTGTGCCGGGGGCCCTCGATGCACTGGACCACCGCGAAGGGCGGGATGCGCACCTCGACCGAGCCGCCGGGCGCCTTGAGGGCGAGGGCGTCGGCGAGCAGCCGGGTGCAGGCGGCGAGTGCCTGCCGCTCGATCGGGACGGCCAGCCCGGCGGCCCGGTTGAGGTCGTCGGTGTGCACGACGAGCTCCACGGTCCGGGTGACGAGGAAGTCGGCCAGCGTCATGTCGCCGACCCAGAGGGCGAGGACCCGGCTGCCCGGGTTCGCGTCCAGGGCCTCGGCCAGCCGGGCGCCCGCGTGCTCGAACAGCTCGGCCGGCGGGGCGCCCTCGAGGATCTCCTTGGCCGCTTCCGCGATCTTTCCGGCGAGGGAGGCGGTGGCGGAGGGCCACTCCACGGCCGTCAGCTCGGGCACGGCCGCCGGCGGGCGGGCCAGTCCGGCGGCGAGCGAGTCGGCGATCCAGGCGATGTGCGCGGCCAGGTCGGCCACGGTCCAGTCGCCGAGCCCGGTGTCCCGCCCGAGCTGTTCGGGGGTCAGTTCCCGGACGGCGTCGGCGATGTGGGCGAACTGCGCGGTGACGGCCGCACGGATCTTCGCGGCGTCGTAGGTACGGGTGCGACGGGTCCTGGATGCCATGCGGCGAGTCTGCCCGATCGGTCGCGGCCCCCGCAGCCGCTGCCGGTGCGGCGGCCGCGGCCGGGTTGCCGGCCGGGGTCTCCCGCAGCAGCCGGATGAGTCCGACGGCGCCGAACCTCCGCCCCGCAGTGGTGCGGGGCGGAGGTTCGGGCGACGGGTCGGACGGGCTCCGATCAGGCCAGCAGGGCCGGGATCGTCGCCTCGTGCGCCTCGCGGAGCTCGGCCAGCGGGATGGTGAACTCGCCCTGGACCTCGATCTCCTCGCCGTCCACGACACCGATGCGGGTGGCGGGCAGACCGCGCGCGCCGCACATGTCGGTGAAGCGGAGCTCCTCGCTGCGCGGGACGGCCACGATGGCCCGGCCCGCCGACTCGGAGAACAGGAAGGTGAACGCGTCCAGGCCCTCGGGCACCACGAGCCGGGCACCGTTGCCGCCGCGCAGGCAGGACTCGGTGAGCGCCTGGATCACGCCGCCGTCGGACAGGTCGTGCGCGGCGTCGATCATGCCGTCGCGCGAGGCGGCGATCAGGATCTCCGCGAGCAGCTTCTCGCGGCCCAGGTCCACCTTGGGCGGCAGGCCGCCGAGGTGGTCGTGGACGACCTGCGACCAGGCCGAGCCGCCGAACTCCTCGGCGGTGTCGCCGAGCAGGTAGAGCAGCTGGCCTGCCTCCGCGAACGCCATCGGCGTACGGCGGTTGACGTCGTCGATCACACCGAGGACCGCCACGACGGGCGTCGGGTGGATCGCGGTGTCGCCGGTCTGGTTGTACAGCGAGACGTTGCCGCCGGTGACGGGGGTGCCCAGCTCCAGGCAGCCGTCCGCGAGACCGCGGCAGGCCTCGGCGAACTGCCACATGACGCCCGGGTCTTCCGGCGAGCCGAAGTTCAGGCAGTCGGAGACGGCCAGCGGCTTGGCGCCGGTCGCGGCGACGTTGCGGTACGCCTCGGCCAGGGCCAGCTGCGCGCCCGTGTACGGGTCGAGCTTGGCGTAGCGGCCGTTGCCGTCGGTCGCGATGGCCACGCCGAGGTTGGTCTCCTCGTCGACGCGGACCATGCCGGCGTCCTCGGGCTGCGCGAGGACGGTGTTGCCCTGCACGAAGCGGTCGTACTGGTCGGTGACCCAGGACTTCGAGGCCTGGTTCGGGGAGGCGACCAGGGCCAGGACCTGCGCGCGGAGCTCCTCGGCGGTCTGCGGGCGGGCCAGCTTGCCCGCGTCGTCGGCCTGGAGGGCGTCCTGCCACTCGGGGCGGGCGTACGGGCGGTGGTAGACCGGGCCCTCGTGGGCGACGGTGCCCGGCGGCACGTCGACGATCTGCTCGCCGTGCCAGAAAATCTCCAGCCGCTCGCCGTCGGTCACCTCACCGATGACGGTGGCGATGACGTCCCACTTCTCGCAGATTTCCATGAAGCGGTCGACGTGCTGCGGCTCGACGATCGCGCACATGCGCTCCTGCGACTCGCTCATGAGGATCTCCTCGGGCGAGAGCGTCGCGTCGCGCAGCGGGACGGTGTCCAGCTCCACGCGCATGCCGCCGGAGCCGGCGGAGGCCAGCTCGGAGGTGGCGCAGGACAGGCCGGCGCCGCCGAGGTCCTGGATGCCCGCGACCAGCCCCTCCTTGAAAATCTCCAGGGTGCACTCGATGAGGAGCTTCTCCTGGAACGGGTCGCCGACCTGGACGGCGGGGCGCTTGGTGGGCTTGGTGTCGTCGAAGGTCTCGGACGCGAGGACCGAGACGCCGCCGATGCCGTCGCCGCCCGTGCGGGCGCCGTAGAGGATGACCTTGTTGCCGGGGCCGGAGGCCTTGGCGAGGTGGATGTCCTCGTGCTTCATCACGCCGATGCAGCCGGCGTTGACCAGCGGGTTGCCCTGGTAGCAGGCGTCGAAGACGACCTCGCCGCCGATGTTGGGCAGGCCCAGGCAGTTGCCGTAGCCGCCGATGCCCGCGACCACGCCCGGCAGGACGCGCTTGGTGTCGGGGTGGTCGGCCGCGCCGAAGCGGAGCGGGTCGACGACGGCGACGGGGCGGGCGCCCATGGCGAGGATGTCGCGGACGATGCCGCCGACGCCCGTCGCCGCACCCTGGTAGGGCTCGATGTACGAGGGGTGGTTGTGCGACTCGACCTTGAAGGTGACCGCGTAGCCCTGGCCGACGTCGACGACGCCGGCGTTCTCGCCGATGCCGACGAGCATGGCGTCGTTCTCGGGGGCCTTCTCGCCGAACTGCTTCAGGTGGACCTTGCTGCTCTTGTACGAGCAGTGCTCGGACCACATGACCGAGTACATGGCGAGCTCGGCGCCGGTGGGGCGGCGGCCGAGGATCTCGCGGATCCGCTGGTACTCGTCCTCCTTGAGGCCGAGTTCCTTCCAGGGCTGCGCCGAGTCCGGGGTCTCGGCGGCGTGCTTGACGGTGTCCAGAGTCATGCGGAGACCAGCTTCTTCAGGATCGAGGTGAAGAATCCCAGGCCGTCGGTGCGGCCGGTACCGACGAGCGGCTCCACCGCGTGCTCGGGGTGCGGCATGAGGCCGACGACGTTGCCCGCGGCGTTGGTGATGCCGGCGATGTCGTTCAGCGAACCGTTCGGATTGAAGTCGAGGTAGCGGAAGGCCACGCGGCCCTCGGCCTCCAGTTCGTCCAGGGTGCGCTGGTCGGCGACGTAGCGGCCGTCCATGTTCTTGAGCGGGACGGAGATCTCCTGGCCCTGCTCGTAGTCGCCGGTCCAGGAGGTCTCGGCGTTCTCGACGCGGAGCTTCTGGTCGCGGCAGATGAAGTGCAGGTGGTTGTTGCGGAGCATCGCGCCCGGCAGCAGGTGGGCCTCGGTGAGGACCTGGAAGCCGTTGCAGATGCCCAGGACCGGCATGCCGGCCTTGGCCTGCTCGATGATGGTCTCCATCACCGGCGAGAACCGGGAGATGGCCCCGGCGCGGAGGTAGTCGCCGTACGAGAAGCCGCCGGCGAGGACGACCGCGTCGACCTGGTGCAGGTCCTTGTCGCGGTGCCACAGCGAGACCGGCTCGGCCCCCGCGAGGCGGACGGCGCGCAGCGAGTCACGGTCGTCGAGCGTTCCGGGGAACGTGACGACACCGATGCGAGCGGTCACGACTCCACCTTGACGACGAAGTCTTCGATGACGGTGTTGGCGAGGAACGTTTCGGCCATCTTGTGGATGCGGTCAAGGGCGGCCTGGTCGACCGGGCCCTCCACTTCCAGCTCGAAGCGCTTCCCCTGGCGGACGTCGGCGATGCCCTCGAATCCCAGGCGCGGCAGTGCACGCTGCACCGCCTGGCCCTGGGGGTCGAGGATCTCCGGCTTGAGCATGACGTCGACTACGACGCGTGCCACTGGCACTCCCGATGGGTGGTTGGTGCGAAGGCGGTTCCTTCAGCGTACCCGCCCGAAATTTCTACGCGGGTAGATTTCGGAGGGGCCTCCACAAGGGCCTCTCCGGGGCGCCCCGCGGCACCCCCTTTCGGCTTCACCAACGCTTCGCAAAATCCACCGGAAAACCACGCGCCCGGGATTGCGGCGGGACACGCGGAGAGAATTAACTGGGCTTCGCAATGCAATGGGAATCGAGGTACAAAGGAATCCTCAGCAGCGCGGCATTTGTCGCTCCGCACCCGGTGGCGAAAGACGCATTGCTCCGAAACATCCACACAGGCGACATCACCGCACGTCAGCGCGCGGCGACTGTCGCGCGAAGGGACCGATATCCGTGGCGCAGCGCGTAGTGGTCACACTCTCCGACGACATCGACGGCGGAGAAGCGGCGGAAACGGTCACGTTCGGCTTGGACGGCAAGTCCTACGAGATCGACCTCAATCTGGCCAACGCCGAGAAACTGCGGAAGACCCTCGCCCCGTACGTGGCCGCCGGCCGCCGGCAGGCCCGCTCCGGGAAGGCCTTCAAGCACACCTCCCTCGCCCCCGACCCGGCGGTCGTCCGCGCCTGGGCCCGGTCGCACGGCTTCGACGTGCCGCCCCGGGGCCGGATCCCGAAGCGGGTCTACGAGGCCTACCACCAGGCCCACTGAGGCGGGCCCCCTGAGGCGGATTTGGCATCCACCCCCTCCCGTCCGCTAGTGTGTGGATCACGCCGAGGGGCGAGACAGCAGGTCAGAGCCTCGAAGGTCGTGCGGGTGTAGTTCAGTAGCAGAACATCCCCCTTCCAGGGGGAAGGCGCAGTGTGCGATTCCTGTCACCCGCTCGCAAAGGCTTTACCGACCACTCCGGTGGATCAGGTAGAGTGATGCACGCATCGCCCGGCGGATCCGCCGGAGCGGGCATGCGGACGTAGCTCAGTTGGTAGAGCACCACCTTGCCAAGGTGGATGTCGCGAGTTCGAGTCTCGTCGTCCGCTCAGAGTGCAAAGGCCCTGATCATTGATCAGGGCCTTTGTCGTATGCGCACGCAGACCACCTGTCGCGCACTGACAAATGTCATCGGGGGCGATGACCGCGCCCACTGGTGCGACGAGGGGCCCGCCGCGAGGCTGGAGCCATGGGGAACAGCACCCGCCGCAGGGTGATCGGGGGAATCGGGGAACCGTGTCGAAACTCACCGGATGGTGGAAGAACCGCAGCAGCGCGGCCAAGGTCGAGCTCTACACACGGTGGTCGCTCCACTTCTTCGTCGTCATCGAGGTCTTCTCCTTCGGCTTGGCCCCGGTGGCCCTCGCCGCCGAGAAGGGCATCTCGCGGCGGGCCGCGCTCGGGGCCCTGCTGGTCGTCCTCGCGCACGCCGTGACCACGGCGTTCCTCTCCGCCCGGGCCCTGGACTGGCTGGTGGGCCGCCGGGAGCGGCCGGTACGGCTCGCGGTGGTGACGACAGCCGCGACCGCCGCGGCCTGCCTCGCCTTCCTGGTGCTCCGCAAGACCGGGCACTTCCCCGAGGAGGCGGCCCCGTCGATGGTGGCCGGCATGGTCTGCTTCACCTGCGGATCGCTCGTGCTCTGCATGAACCGGGTCCGCCTGATGTGGTGCGTCGCACCGGCCTGGGCGCTCGGCGCGGGGGCGGCGGTGCTGGCCGTGGGCCTGCCCTGGGGGGAGGCCGTCGGGTACATGGTCGTGGTGCTGCTGACCGGCCTGTTCCTCAGCATGGCCTGCGGTTTCTCGGGCTGGCTGCTGAAGATGGTCTACGAGCTGGAGCACGCCCGGGAGCTCCAGGCCCAGCTGGCCGTCGCCGAGGAGCGGCTGCGCTTCGGCCGGGACCTGCACGACGTGATGGGCCGCAACCTGGCCGTCATCGCCCTGAAGAGCGAGCTCGCGGTCCAGCTGGCCCGGCGCGAACGCCCGGAGGCCGTCACCCAGATGATCGAGGTCCAGCGGATCGCCCGCGAGTCGCAGCGCGAGGTGCGCGAGGTCGTACGCGGCTACCGGGAGGCCGACCTCGGGGTGGAGCTGGAGGGCGCGCGGGGCGTGCTCACCGCGGCCGGGATGGACTGCCGGGTTGAGGCCGAACCAGGACGGAAGCTGCGCCCCGAGGTGCAGTCGGCGCTCGGCTGGGTGGTCCGGGAGGCCACCACGAACGTGCTGCGGCACGGCGATGCACGCACCTGCGTGATACGCCTCACGGCCCCCGAGGAGGGCGAACTGACCCTGGTCGTGGAGAACGACGGGGCACCCGAGGTGCCGGCCGGGCCGCCCGGCTCCGGGCTCGCCGGGCTGCGGGAGCGGCTCGCGGTGCTCGACGGCACCCTGGAGGCCGGCCCGGTGGGCGATGGCCGATTCCGGCTGCGGGCGCAGATCCCGGGCCGCCAACTGCGAGGACTGGAGGTGCGGGCGTGAGCCCCGTACGCGTACTGCTGGCCGACGACGAGCACCTCATCCGCGGGGCGCTCGCGGCCCTGCTGGCCCTGGAGGACGACCTGCTGGTCGTCGCCGAGGCGGCCTCGGGGCCGGAGGCCCTGGCGATGGCGCGGGCCCACCGACCGGACGTGGCCGTGCTGGACCTCCAGATGCCCGGGGCCGACGGTGTGAGTGTGGCCACCTCCCTGAAGGCCGAACTCCCCGACTGCAAAACCATGATCGTGACCAGCCACGGGCGGCCCGGACACCTCAAGCGGGCCCTGGCCGCAGGGGTGCGGGCCTTCGCGCCGAAGACGGTGTCGGCGCAGCGGCTGGCCGAGCTGATCCGGACCGTGCACGCCGGAGGCCGTTACGTGGACCCGGAGTTGGCGGCCGACGCGATCAGCGCGGGGGACTCGCCGCTGACCGCCCGTGAGGCGGAGGTGCTGGAACTCGCCGGGGACGGGGCACCGGTGGCGGAGATCGCGGAACGCGCCGGCCTGTCGCAGGGGACCGTGCGCAACTACCTGTCGTCGGCGGCCTCGAAGCTCGGCGCGGAGAACCGGCATGCCGCGGTGCGTCTCGCGCGCGAGCGCGGTTGGGTATAGTGGTTCCCGCGCCACGGCGCATGCGGACATAGCTCAGTTGGTAGAGCACCACCTTGCCAAGGTGGATGTCGCGAGTTCGAGTCTCGTTGTCCGCTCCATGAGGGAGCAGCCCCCGGTCGGTGACCGGGGGCTTCTTCGTGTTCGCGGCGGGGGCGGTCGGTCCCGGCGCCGCCGGGCGCCCGGGCCCGGATTGCCCGGCCGGCGGACGGCGCGGGCAATCCGGGTTCAGGGCTCAGGCGCAGGGCTCAGTCCTCAGGCCCAGGTCTGGCCGGTGAGCCGCTCGTAGGCCTCGATGTACTTGGCGCGGGTCTGCTCGACGACCTCGCCCGGGAGGGCCGGCGGCGGGAGTTCGCCCTTCGGGTCCCAGCCGGAGGCCGGGGAGGACAGCCAGTCGCGGACGAACTGCTTGTCGAAGGAGGGCTGGGCGCGGCCCGGCTCCCACAGGTCGGCCGGCCAGAAGCGGGAGGAGTCCGGGGTCAGCACCTCGTCGGCGGCGACCAGGGTGCCGTCCGCGTCGAAACCGAACTCGAACTTGGTGTCCGCCAGGATGATCCCGCGCTCGCGGGCGATGTCCCGGGCCCGGCCGTACACGGCCAGGGTGGTCTGGCGCAGCAGCGCGGCGGTCTCGGCGCCGGTGGTGCGCGCGACCTCCTCGTAGGAGACGTTCTCGTCGTGCTCGCCGACCTCGGCCTTGGCGGCCGGGGTGAAGATCGGCGCGGGCAGTTCGGAGCCGTCGACGAGCCCCTCGGGCAGGGCGAGCCCGCAGACCGTACGGGTCTGGTTGTACTCGGCGAGGCCGGAGCCGGTGAGGTAGCCGCGGGCCACGCACTCGACCGGCACCATCGTCAGGTTCTTGCAGACCAGCGTGCGGCCCGCCCAGTCCGCGGGGGCGCCCGCGGGGACGTCCGTGCCGAGCACGTGGTTCGGGACCAGGTCGGCGAGCTGTTCGAACCACCACAGCGAGAGCTGCGTCAGGACCCGGCCCTTGTCCGGGATCTCGGTGGGCAGCACCCAGTCGAAGGCGGACATCCGGTCGCTGGCGACCATGACGAGGTTGCCGTCCTCGTCGCGGTAGAGATCGCGCACCTTGCCGGTGTGGAGGTGGACGAGGCCTGGAACCTGAACCGGCTCGGGCTTTTCGACGAATCCGGACACGGGGTCTCCCTGTGGTTCTGTACGAGCGCAGCCCCATTCTCCCGCACCGGCCCGCGGTGGCGGACGACGGGTCCGGGTCGGCGCGGGTCAGTCCCTCTTGCAGATCCGGTCCAGGAGGTTGGCCGTGGCCCGCTGGATCCGCTCGTCGACATGGCCGGGGCGGTCCAGGGCCGGGGACCAGCCGAAGGTGCCGGACGCGAAGACGAGGGCTCCGCTGGGGGCCCGGTACAGGGAGGTCTCCTGGTGGCGTTTGGCGCCGTCGCCGTCCAGGTACGGGGAGTGCGCGAGCAGGATCCGGTCCCGGTGCGCGGGCAGCTGGGTCCGGGGGAAGTACCGGTCGGCCTCGCCCGCGACCAGGCCGGGCAGCTCGTCGTTCTCCGCGGCGCCGGTGGACTCCCAGAGCCAGTGCGAGGCGTTGCGCACGATCAGCGGCGCGGGCTCGGGCACCCGGCCCGCGTACTGGATGCCGAGCAGCTGCTGCTCGGGGCGGTCGACCTCGCGCCACAGGCTGGGGCGGCCGGGGCCGCGGCGTTTGCGGCAGGTCAGGAGCCGGTCGGCGACCCCGGACGGGGAGGGGGCCAGCTCGACCTGCCAGTACATGGTGTTGGCGGAGAGGAAGACCAGCGAGGTGCCGTGGTCGCGGGCGCGCTCGGCGGCGCGGCGCATGGCGGCCGACCAGTACTCGTCGTGGCCCGGGAAGACCAGGCCGCGGTAGCGGGCGGGGTCGACGCGGCCGGCGTGCAGGTCGCGGGTGTCGGCGTAGGCGAGGTCGTAGCCGTAGCGCTCGGCCCAGCGGATGAAGTCGTAGGCGTGGCCCACGTGCAGGGGCAGGCCCGTACCCGCGTAGGGGCGGTCGAAGGAGACCGTGACGGCGGCGTCCTGCGTGCCGAGGAGCCGGCCCTCCTCGTCCCAGGCGTGGTAGAGGCTCGCGCCGGTGCGGCCGTCCTCGGGGTAGAGGTTGTACGCCTGCCAGGTGATGTCCGGCAGCAGGAGCAGCAGGTCGGCGGGGCGGTCGTCGCGCACGGTGAAGGGGATGTGGGAGCGGTAGCCGTCGGCGGTGGTGAGCACGGCGACGTACGCCCCGACGTTCCAGTGGTCCGGGACCCGCAGCCGCCAGGAAAGCCACCAGTGGTGGCAGGAGACGGTGCGGTCGGCGGTCAGCGGCGGCGGCTGGACGATGCCGGACAGGCGCGGGCTGGTGGTGATCCGGGCGGCGCCGGCTCCGCCGTAGTGGCCGATGCGGTGGACGTCGACGGAGAACTGCTGGGGCGGGTCCACGGTGATGTGGAAGTCGATGGTCTCGCCGGGGGCCACGGCGCCGGTGGAGGTGAACCCCTTGATCTGCCGGTGCACGTCGTCGGCGGAGCGCGGGCCGTCGGCGCGGGCGGCGCGGTCGGCGCGGTCGGCGCGGTCGGCGCGGGCTGGCCGGCCGGGGGCCCCGGCCGGATCCACGTACCAGGGCAGGACCCGGCCGGTGTCGTCGACGTGCGCCTCGGCGCCGCGGAGCCACGGCAGCGGGCCCGGCCCGAAGGGATCGTTCACCGCGTGGGCGAGCGCCCCTGACTCCCAGCGCCGGATCCGGTCCGCACCCATTCCGCTCCCCTCCCTCGCTCCCCCGAACGGCTACTGCACACGGCGGCGCGGCACGGGTCCAGGACGTCCGGCCGCGGCCGGTCCCAGCACATCACATGACGCGCTCGTTCCGTCACCGTTCGCCACAACCGGGGCCAGGGATACGGTCGGCGAGAGGCTCGGGGACAGGCCGGCGAGAGGCCGGGGCCACGGCTCGGGTCAGACCAGGCGGACCGGCTTCTCGGGGCGGATGCCCAGCTCGGCCAGCCAGTCGCGCAGGGGCTCCGGATCGCCGTCCTCGACCAGGCTCAGGACGCGGGGGGCCAGGTCCGAGCGCCGTTCGCCGCCCGCCAGCAGGACCGGGCCGTCCAGCCAGTCCAGGCCCGGGGCGGCGCCGACGCAGTCCACGGCCGCGCAGCACACGAGGGCCGTCACGTGGTCGGCGAGCAGGTCCCGGCCGCTCCTCGGCGGCTGGAGGGGGAACAGGGGCACCGCGTCCGCGCCGCGGGCCACCACGGAGCCGCGGCCTGCGGAACGTTCCTCCCTGGCCAGGTCACCGCTCAGCCGCCCGGCCAGGGCCTCGCCGGGCCCGCCCTCGCCGCCGGCGTCCGCCAGGTACCCCAGGACCCGGTCCAGCGTGGGCCCCGCCCCCGGCGGCACGGCCAGGGCGTCCAGCGCCTCGTGCAGCCTGGCCGCCTCCGCGCGCCACGTGCAGTCCACGACCTCCTCCGGGTACGCCGCCCAGTCCACCGGCGCCCAGTCCGGCCCGGGCTCGGCCGGGCCGCCGTGGAAGAGCCGCGCGGCGAGCAGGGAGGCCGCCTCGTCGACGGCGCCCGGCCGCTCCAGCAGGTCGCAGGCGGGCCGCTCGCCCAGCCGGGAGGCGAATCCGTCGGCCATCCGGTCCCGCCGGGACAGCTCGGTCAGCGCGGACACCACCCCGGCGTCGAGGTGCGAGGGCCAGCGGCCCATCCGCCACGCCGGCAGCGCCACCCGGGTCAGCAGCCGGTCCCACCCCGCGTACGCGAGGCCGACCTGCTCCTGGGCGGCTACCCGCACCCCGTAGTCCACCCGCTGCGCGCGGTCCGAGGCGGCCGCGGCCACCCCGCGCTCCATCTCGGCGGCGTCCTCCCGGCAGAGCCGCAGCAGCAGCCGCGCCGGGCCGGCGATCCAGCCGAGGCCGGGCCGCCCGGCCACGCCCACGGCGGCGTCCAGCCCGCGCACGAAGCCACGGGCATCGGCTATGTCCGGATGCGCCGAGGGTCCCGTACCGGCGACGACCGGGGCGAGCACGGCCCGCAGCTCGGCGACCCTCATCCACCACAGGAAGGGCGAGCCGATCACCAGCACGGGCGCCGCGCCCGGCTCGGTCCCGGGCCCGGAGGCCGCGCCGCGCCGCCGGTGGGCCGCATGCGTGCGGTCCTCCAGCCAGCTGTCGCAGTCCGGCGTCAGGGCTATCGCGGAGGGCGCCGGCACCTCCATGCGGTCCGCCAGGTCCCGCACCAGCCGGTACAGGTCGGGCGCCTCGGCCTCGGCCAGCGGCACGGTCGGCGTCACGACCGGGCCCGCCCGCACCACCACCGCGGTGAAGATCCCGCCCACCAGCAGCACCAGCACGGCGACCGCGCACACGACGAGGGTCACCAGCGGCCAGGGGTCCCCGGCCAGCCGGCCCGTCATCCGGGCGGAGACCAGCACCACCGCGAGGGCGGCGGGCAGCAGGCCGACGGCCAGCACCCTGCTGCGCACGCGCAGCACGGCCAAGGCCCGGGAGCGCGCGGACGGCGGGCTCCCTTCCCGATACGAACCGGTTCCGGACACGACCGGACCTCACCCCCTCTGCCCTGCGGCGGTTTTGCTCACTCCCCCACTGTGACACCCGCCACTGACATCGCAATGCCGGTGGGCCAAGTGCCGGAATGCTTGCGCCGCACCCTAGTTGGGGAGCGTCCGGCAGTCAGCCAGACGGTAGGACGATCACCCGATGGAATGGCTTTGGCTAAAGCTGCTGCGTTCGAACGCGGCCGGATGCACTCGTACACGCACATGCGCGCGGGCCCGGTCCGCACCTGTGTGCGTACCGGGCCCGCGTCGTGACCGCGCTGCCGCTCGGCGTCCTCAGGCCCGGCCGTCCGCCGCCCTGGCCGCGATGTCCGTCCGGTGGTGCGAGCCGTCCAGGCGGATCCGCGCGACCGCCTTGTACGCCTTCTCGCGGGCCTGCACCAGGTCGGAGCCGGTCGCCGTCACCGACAGGACGCGGCCGCCCGCGCTGACGACCGCGTCGCCCTCGCGCCGGGTCCCGGCGTGCAGCACGTACGCGTCGGGGCCGTCCTCGGCGGCCACCTCGGCCAGGCCCTCGATCGGGTCGCCGGTGCGCGGGGTGCCCGGGTAGTTGTGGGAGGCGATGACGACCGTGACGGCCGCGTCCTCCCGCCAGGTGAGCGGGGGCTCGGCGTCCAGGGTGCCCTTGGCGGCGCTCAGCAGCAGGCCCGCGAGCGGGGTCCGCAGCCGGGCCAGGACGACCTGCGTCTCGGGGTCGCCGAAGCGGGCGTTGAACTCGATGACGCGCACGCCGCGCGAGGTGATCGCAAGTCCGGCGTACAGCAGCCCGGAGAAGGGGGTACCGCGGTGGCGCAGCTCGTCCACGGTCGGCTGGAGCACCGTCTCCAGGACCTCGTCGACGAGCTTCGGGTCGGCCCACGGCAGGGGCGAGTACGCGCCCATGCCGCCGGTGTTGGGCCCCTCGTCGCCGTCGAGGGCGCGCTTGAAGTCCTGCGCGGGCTGGAGCGGGAGGACGGTGGTGCCGTCGGTGACGGCGAAGAGCGAGACCTCGGGGCCGTCGAGGTACTCCTCGATGACGACGCGGTCGCAGGCCAGGGCGTGCTCGCGGGCGGCGTCCCGGTCCTCGGTGACGACGACGCCCTTGCCAGCGGCGAGGCCGTCGTCCTTGACGACGTAGGGCGCGCCGAAGGAGTCGAGGGCCGCGTCCACCTCCTCCGGGGTGGTGCACACGTAGCTGCGCGCGGTCGGGACGCCGGCCGCGGCCATCACGTCCTTCGCGAACGCCTTCGAGCCCTCCAGCTGCGCCGCTTCGGCGGACGGGCCGAAGACGGGGACGCCGGCGGCGCGGACGGCGTCGGCGACACCGGCGACCAGGGGCGCCTCCGGGCCGATGACGACCAGGTCGGCGCCGAGCTCGGTGGCGAGGCCCGCCACGGCCGCGCCGTCGAGGGCGTCGACCGGGCGCAGCTCCGCCACCTCGGCGATGCCGGCGTTGCCGGGGGCGCAGTAGAGCGCGTTGACGTCGGGGTCGAGGGACAGAGAGCGGCACAGGGCGTGTTCGCGGGCGCCGCCGCCGATGACGAGGACCTTCACGCCATGCAGCCTAGCCCGCCGGGCGACCGGACCTTCGTGCGGCCACCCAAACGCGGGTCCCTACTCGTTCGTGTATTCCTCCACAACCGTGGCGCCGAGCTCGCGCACGATCAGCTCGTGCCCGGTGAGGGCGCTGTCGACGAGGTCGGGGTCGTCCTCCTCCGGTACGTCGTCCTCCGGCGCCACCGGCGGCGCCTGCCGTACGGGCGGCTGCGGCGCGGGGGCGGCCTGCGGGGGCTGCGGCGGCCGGGGCTGCTGCGGGGCGGCCGGAGCCTGCTGCACGGGGGCCGGGGCGGGTGCGGGCGGCGGCGGGCTGTAGGCGGGCGCGGGCGCGGCCGGGGCGGCGTACGCGGAGGCGGCGGCCTGCGGTGCGGGCTGGCCGCCACCCTGGCCCACGACGGCGTCGATCTTCCAGTTGACCTGGAACTGCTCGGCCAGGACGGCCTTGAGCACGTCCTCGCTGCCGCTGCTGGCGAAGTTGTCGCGGGCTCCGGCGTTCGGGAAGCCCAGCTGCAGGGTCGTCCCGTCGAAGCCGGTGACCTGGGCGTTCTGGCTGAGCAGGATCCAGGTGAAGCGGCGGCGGTTCTTGACGGCCTCCAGGACGCCGGGCCACATCGCCTGCACCTGCCCGGCTCCGGCGGCCATGCCGGGGGACGGCGCGGCAGCGGCGGCAGGCGCCGGGGCCGTGGCCTGGGTCTGTGCCTGTGCGGCGGGCGCGGGGGCCGCGGCGGCGGGCGCCGGGATCCCCTGGCCGGGGGCGGCCGCGGTGGGCCAGGCCCCGCGGACCCCGGACCCGGGCTGCGCGGCCCCGGGCCAGGCCCCGGGCTGCGCCGCGGGGGCGGCGGGAGCAGCAGCGGGAGCGGCCGCAGCGGGCGGGGCGGCCGCCGCAGGGGCGGCGACGGGCGCGGGCGCGGCGGGCGCGGGGGCGGCGGGCGCGGGCGCGGCGGGCGCGGGGGCGGCGGGCGCGGCCGGGGCCATGGCGTGCGCCTCGGGCCCGGGCACGTACCCCATGGCCGGGGCGGCGGCCGCGGCGGCGACGGGCACCCGCGCACCGGCAGCGGCACCGACACCGGCAGCCGCGGCGGCGGCGAGGGCGGCACCCCCGCGCTCGAGCCGCTCCAGCCGGGCCTGGAAGGACCGCTCGTCGTCGAAGGCGGCGGGCAGCAGCACGCGGGCGCAGATCAGCTCCAGCTGGAGCCGCGGCGAGGTCGCTCCCCGCATCTCGGTGAGCCCGGTGTTGACCAGGTCGGCGGCGCGGCTCAGCTCGGCCGCCCCGAAGACCGAGGCCTGGGCCTGCATCCGCTCGACCACGTCGGCGGGGGCGTCGATGAGCCCCTTCTCCCCGGCGTCGGGCACGGCGGCCAGGATCACCAGGTCGCGCAGCCGCTCCAGCAGGTCGGCGACGAACCGGCGCGGGTCGTTGCCGCCCTCGATCACCCGGTCGACGACCTCGAACGCGGCGGCCCCGTCCCCGGCGGCGAAGGCGTCCACGACGGAGTCCAGCAGCGACCCGTCGGTGTAGCCGAGCAGGGAGGTGGCCATGGCGTACGTCACGCCCTGGTCGGCCGCGCCCGCCAGCAGCTGGTCCATGACGGACATCGAGTCACGCACCGACCCGGCGCCGGCGCGCACGACGAGCGGCAGCACGCCGTCCTCGATCTTGGCCCCCTCGCGCCCGCAGACCTCGCCCAGGTAGTCCCGCAGCGTCCCGGGCGGCACGAGCCGGAAGGGGTAGTGGTGCGTCCGGGACCGGATGGTGCCGATGACCTTCTCGGGCTCGGTGGTCGCGAAGATGAACTTGAGGTGCTCCGGGGGCTCCTCGACCACCTTCAGCAGGGCGTTGAAGCCCGCCGAGGTGACCATGTGCGCCTCGTCGATGATGTAGATCTTGTACCGGCTGGCGGCCGGCCCGAAGAAGGCCTTCTCGCGCAGGTCGCGGGCGTCGTCCACGCCACCGTGCGAGGCGGCGTCGATCTCGATGACGTCGATCGAGCCCGGGCCGTTGCGCGCCAGGTCCCGGCAGGACTGGCACTCGCCGCAGGGGTCGGGCGTGGGGCCCTGCTCGCAGTTCAGGCACCGGGCGAGGATGCGCGCGCTGGTGGTCTTGCCGCAGCCGCGGGGACCGCTGAACAGGTACGCGTGGTTGACCCGGTTGTTCCGCAGGGCCTGCATCAGCGGGGCAGTGACATGCTCCTGCCCGATGACCTCGGCGAACGACTCGGGACGATAGCGGCGGTACAGCGCAAGGGACGACACGTCTACGAGGTTATCGGGGCCCGCCGACAAAGCGGGCCCGCCCGCCCTCCGGAACGCCCGTCCCGGAACGCAAAGCGCCCCTCACGCACCCGCCAGAGCCCACTTACCCTTGCTGCCTTCCGGCCCTGGGGGAGTTGGGTGAGATAGCGCCACGTGAGGGGCTGCCCCCACCCTAGCGGATGGAGCCCCCGGGATCGAGTTCGCTAGCACCCCTCATCGTCTTGTATTGTTCGTCGCGGAGGATTCGCCTAGAGGCCTAGGGCGCACGCTTGGAAAGCGTGTTGGGGGCAACCCCTCACGAGTTCGAATCTCGTATCCTCCGCCTCTGCCCACCAGGGCATACGAAGGACCCGACCGCTCAGCGGCCGGGTCCTTCGTCGTTCGGGGTCTCCCTTCGAGTCAGGAGTGCGCCTGATCGCGCCAGATGCTCGATGTTGCGGCTCACCAGAGTCCAGCCGTTCGCCAGGGCGGTGGCGGCGATCAGCGCATCGGGGGCGACCGCGCCTACGACCGGGCCTGGCAGGTCCAGGAAGCAATCGCCGCCGTGACGGGCCAGCCCCTGCAGTGGTATGGCCCGGAGCCCGGCAGGTAGGTCGGCAGTGGTTGCGGTTCCGGCAACTTGATCATTGGTCCCGGGTGGCCGTCCGTTGCTCGGTACGCTCGCCGGTCATGGACTGGCTGGAGCGGACCGCGACGTTGAGGCAGTGGACCAGGGGCGGGGCGCGCGCTCCGCACAAGCCGCTGCTCTTCCTGTACGCCCTCGGCCGGTTCCAGGAGGATGCCGACGGCGAGCTGTTCTACAGCGCGGTGGAGGAGGACCTGAAGCGGCTGCTGGCCGAGTACGGTCCGCCGAACAAGACGACGCCCGCCTACCCCTTCCACCACCTAGTCAGCGACGGGGTGTGGGAAGTGCGCACCGACCGCGGACCCGGCAGTCCCGGAAGCGTCGTGCGGGAGCTGCGGGCAGCCAGGGCCGCGGGGCGGCTGGCACCGGGGCTGCGGGCAGCGCTGCGGCAGGATCCGTCGCTGCTCGGCCGCATGGCGCGCGTCCTGCTCGACCTGCACTTCCCACCCTCCCTCCACGGTGAACTGTGCGAAGCGATCAGCCTGGAGCTGGAGCCGGCGGACAGCGGACGGCTGTCGCCGGCGCGGCGGCAGAGGGACCGCCGGATGCGGGAGCTGGTGCTGGCGGCTTACGAGTACCAGTGCGCCTTCTGCGGTTACGACGGGCAGATCGGGACGGTGCCGGTCGGGCTGGAGGCCGCACACGTGCGCTGGTGGGCGTTCGGCGGTCCGGACGAGGTCGACAACGGCCTCTGCCTGTGCTCGCTGCACCACAAGCTCTTCGACAAGGGCGTCCTCGGCGTCGGCGACGGCTACCGCATCCTGGTCTCGCAGCGCTTCGTCGGCCGAAGCCCCGCGGCCCGCGAGCATGTCACAGCCCTCGCGGGCCGTCCGCTCATCGGCCCTCAACCGGGCACCCGCCCCATCGCGGCGGTCCACCGCACCTGGCACACCGGCCAGGTCTTCCACGGCGCCCCGCGCCCCGGCACGGATCTTCCGTGAAGCCGCGCCACGTGCCTGCTGCACCGGCCCAGGCCCATGTGCCGCTCGCAGGCGACAGCTGTTCCCCGCACGTCGCACTGCGGCTGGTCCGGGCGCCGGGACCCGCCGGTCTCAGGAGGCCCAGGGCAGGGGGCGGGTGCCTTCGGCGCCGGGGACGGAGACGACGCCGTCCGCGCGCATGGCGACGTGCGCCTCGGCCGCCTGCGGGGCGTGGACCCGGCGGATCCGGTCTGGCGGGAGGACGAGGGTCTGGCCGGCCGTGATCGTCTCGGTGCGGCCCTCGCAGGTGACCTCCAGGGCTCCGGCGGTCACCGTCCAGACCTGTTCGCGGCTGACGGAGTGCTCGGGGCCGGTGCGGCCGGCCTCGATGGCCACGGTCCAGGTGCTGATCTCGGTGCTGCCCCGGCTGGGCGCGGCCAGGCCGGTCATACGGGCGTTCGGGGTCTCGGTGACGTTCCCGGCGGCCGGGGTGATCACGCGCAAGGCGCCTCCTCAGGACGAGCCCTTCGGGCAATTCTTGCCTCGGGAGTAAATTTACGTCTGGGCGACGTCGGCGAGCAAGGGGAATTTTGCTACGAGGGTAAGATTTGGCCCATGGCTACTACCGAGCTGGGGCTCCGTGAGTCCAAGAAGCAGGAGACCAGGCAGCTGATCTCCGACTGCGCCACCCGGCTCTTCATCGAGCAGGGCTTCGAGCAGACGACCATCGCCGAGATCGCCGCCGCCGCACGCGTCGCGAAGAAGACGGTCACCAACTATTTCCCGCGCAAGGAGGACCTGGCCCTCGACCACCACGAGGTGTTCACGGAGCGCCTGGCCCGGACCGTCGCCGAGCGCGCCCCGGGCGAGGCGCCGCTCCTCGCCCTCGGCCGGACCTTCCGCGCCACCCTCGTCGAGCACGACCCGGTCGCCGGGTTCACCGGGCTCGCCTTCGCCCGCATGGTCGCCGACAGCCCCACGCTCTGCGCGCGCCTGCGCGAGCTGCACGACCTGCGCGAGGAGGCGCTCGCCGAGGCCCTCGCCGCCGCGACTCCGCAGACGGCTCCGGCCGGCGCCCCCCGGATCGCCGCGGCCCTGATCGCGGCCGCGGACCGGCTGCTGTTCCGGCGCGTGCAGGAACTCACCCTGGCCGGGCGGACCGACGACGAGATCGAGGCCGAGCTGACACCGGAGGCGGACCACGCGTACGCCCTCCTCCTCGCGGCCCTGGGCGACCACCCCGCGACCGCCTGATCCGGCGGGCCAGTCGGCGGGCCAGTCGGCGGGTCAGGCGGTGGGTCAGTCGGCGGCCAGGGCGACCTCCGTCGCCTTGACCAGCGCGACCACCGGCGACCCGGCGGCCAGGCCGAGCGCTTCGACGGCGTCCTTGGTGACGGCGGCGGTGAGCACGTTGTCGTTGACGACCACCGTGACCGTGGCCATGGCGGCGCCGGTGGAGATGCCGGCGACGGTGCCGGCCAGCTGGTTGCGGATGCTGATGGCGTCGACGGCTTCGTTGGCCAGGGCCACTTCGGTGGCCTTGACCAGGGCCCTGACGGCCGAGCCGACCGTGAGGCCGAGCTCCCGGGCGGCATCGCTCGTGATGGCGGCGACGATGTCCTGGCCGCCCTCCAGCCGGATCTTCACCGTGGTCATGGCCTCGCCGGCGGTGACGTCGGTGACGGTGCCGACCAACCGGTTGCGGATGCTCAGGCTCATGGAAGGTGTCCCCACTCGTGCAGGTGGTGTCGTGCGGATGTCGTGCGGGTGGTGTCGTACAGGTGTCGTACGGCGGCGCGTCGGCCGGGCACCGGCTGCGGGTGGCCGGCGGTGCGCCGGCCACCCGTGCTCCTCGGGTCCGGACGGCCGGTCAGACGTCCGTCATCTGCGGCATCTCGCCCACCGTCGTCGACATGTCGATGACCGCGAACGCCGCCCCCTGCTGGTCCGTCAGCGCGGCGAACCGGCCGAACGGGCTGTCCATCGGCCCGAAGTGGAGCGCGCCGCCCAGCTTCTTCGCCTTCGCCACGGCCTCGTCGCAGTTCGGAACCGCGAAGTAGACCTGGATGTACGAGGGGATCTCGGGCGGGAACTCCTCGCCCATCAGCATCCGGCCGAGCACCGGCTTGTCGGGGCCGCCGGAGCTGAAGACCCGGAAGTCCATCCCGGCCGTCTCGGGGCTGTCGCCCGGTTCCATCTGCCGGGCGCCGTACGGGAAGACCCGCGGGAGGAAGCCGTCCACCTTGTCCACGTCCCGGGTGAAGACCTCGGCCCACGCATAGGACCCCGGCTCCCCCATCTTCTCGAAGCCCTTGTGGTCGCCGGGCTGCCAGACGCCGAAGACCGCGCCGCTCGGCTCCTGCGCGATCACCATCGTGCCGAAGCTGCCGACCTGCATCGGGCCCATCATCACCTCGCCGCCGGCCGCCTTGATCTTCTCGGCGGTGGCCGCCGCGTCCGGCGAGGCGAAGTACAGACACCACTGCGACGGGGCGTCCGCACCCGGCATCGGCGGGACGACGGCCGCGACCGCCTTGCCGTCCGAATAGGCCTGCGTGTAGTTGCCGTACTCACTGGAAGCCTCGCCGAAGGTCCACCCCAGCACCTCGCCGTAGAAGGCCTTCGCGCCCTCCACGTCCTTGAACATCGCGTCCACCCAGCAGGGTGCGCCTTCCGAGAACTCAGCCATGATCGATCGACTCCTGTGTCGTGCTCGTTCGTGGTCGTGACCGTTTTCCGGCTACTCACGCTAGGCGGGCGGTGCGCCGACCGCGCGGGGAACGCGGCCACGCGAGAGGCTGGATCCATGGACATCACGATGCGGCTGGCCCAGCAGCCGGAGGCCGACGAGCTGCTCGGCCGCAGTCCCCTCGCCGCGCTGGTCGGCATGCTGCTGGACCAGCAGGTGCCGATGGAATGGGCGTTCTCCGGCCCGTACACCATTGCCCGGCGGATGGGCGCGGACGACCTGGACGCCCACGCGATCGCGGCCTACGACCCCGAGGCATTCGCCGCGCTGCTCTCCGAGAAGCCCGCCGTGCACCGCTATCCCGGGTCGATGGCGAAGCGGGTCCAGCAGCTGTGCGCGTACCTGGTGGAGCACTACGACGGGGACGCGGCGGCCCTGTGGGCCGATGCCGGCACCGGGTCGGAGCTGCTGAAGCGGCTCAAGGACCTGCCGGGGTTCGGGGAGCAGAAGGCCCGGATCTTCCTGGCGCTGCTGGGCAAGCAGCTCGGCGTACGCCCCGAGGGGTGGCGCGAGGCGGCCGGGGGCTACGGCGAGGCGGACGTCTACCGGTCGGCGGCCGACATCACCGGGCCGGAGTCGCTGGCCAGGGTGCGGGCGTACAAACAGGAGATGAAGGCCGCCGCGAAGGCTGAGACGAAGACGAGGACGGGCAAGGCGAAGGGCTGAGGCAGGCCCCGGGGCCCGACCCGAGGCCTGCGAATTGACCGGGGAAAGCGTGCCCCGATTGCCCCCTGCCGCCGGTCAACCGGGGGCCTAGATTCGTGGTCATGAACAGCGAAGCGACGAAGCAGACGACGCCGAAGACGCAGACGACGCAGACGACGCAGACGACCGGAGGACACGAGGTCCTCACCCGCGCCGCCACCGCCGAGACCATCACCGACGGCCCCGGCAGCACCATCACCCTGCTCACCGACACCGCCGAACTCACCTGCAACACCGCAGCCTTCGAGGAGGGCGCGGCGGGCGCCCCGGTGCACTTCCACACCAAGGCGACCGAGTTCTTCCACGTCCTCGCCGGGCGGCTGGACGTCCTCGTCGGCGACGAGGTCCGCACTCTCACGGCCGGCGACTTCCTCTCCGTCCCACCCGGCGTGAAGCACGCCTTCGCGCCCCACCCGGGCCACACCGCCGAGGTCTTCGTCGGCTTCACGCCCGGCATGGGCCGCTTCGACTACTACCGGCTGCTCGGCCGGGTCCGCGCAGGCGAGGCCACCGTCCAGGACATCCTGGACAGCCAGCCGGTGTACGACAACCACTACGCGGAGAGCGACGCCTGGGCCGGCCGCCTCCGCAGCGCCGACGCGTAGACCTCGTCCGCGGCCAGCCGCCGCAGCTCCTCCGAGATCAGCTCGGCGGTGCTGCGGATCTTCAGGGCCACCTTGCGGTCCGGGCTGCCCGGCAGGACCAGGGCGGCCAGGGCCCCGTCGGGGCGGTTCACGCGGATCGGGCCCTGCGCGGTGTCCAGCCGGACCCCGGTGATCACCGGCCCGTCGGTGACGACCCGCTCCACCGGGACGCCCAGCCGGTCCTCCAGCCAGCGCGCCAGCAGTTCGGCGCTCGGATTGCCGGCCTCGCTCTCCACCGCCCCGCCGGTCACCGGCAGCGGCTTCTGGTCCATCGCCGCCGCCAGCAGCGCCCGCCAGGGCGTCAGCCGGGTCCAGGCGAGGTCGGTGTCGCCGGCGGCGTACGAGGCCGCCCGCTCGTCCAGCACCGCGAGCGGGTCCGCGGCCGCCTCGGCGTCCGTGATCCGGCGCTGCGCCAGCGCGCCCAGCGGATCCCCGGCCGGGTCGGCGGGGGCGTCGACCGGCCACCACGCCACCACGGGGGCGTCCGGCACCAGGAGCGGCAGGACCACGGAGCCCGCCTGGCCGGTGAGCGCCCCGTGCAGGCGCAGCACCACGATCTCCCCGCTCCCGGCGTCCGAGCCGAGGCGCAGCTCGGCGTCCAGGCGGGTCTGGCGCAGCTTGTGCGGGCCGCGCGAGGTGCGGTTGATCACCGCGATGATGCGGCACGGGTGTGCGCGCGAGGCCTCCGAGGCCGCGCGGAGGGCGTCGTAGGCGTTCTCTTCGTCGGTCACGATGACGAGCGTCAGCACCAGGCCCATGGCGGGGCTTCCGATGGCCCGGCGGGCGTCGAGCAGGGCCCGGTCGGTCTTGCCGGACGTGGTGTCGATGAGTTCGGTCCGCATGGCGGAAGTCTGTCAGCGCCCGCCGCACCGGTGTCATCCGGCCGTGCGGCCATCCGTCACCTGCACTCGCCGGCGGATCGGCCTCGAATCGGCGCTACTTCGCGAGGGGGACGCGGATCTGCCGGTCCGGCAGCCAGGTTCCGTCCCGGAGCAGAGCACCCGGGTCGAGCGCGCGTCCGGTGACGACGTATCCGGCGGCGATCCGGGCCGCCGGCGACGCGGTTCGGTGCTCTCGCCGATACGACACTCACTCCCGATATGGCCCTGGCTGCCACCTTTGCACCGCCGGTACGAGGCTGCGCCCGCTGCCACCGGCCCGGTAGGCTTTCCGTGTGATCTTCAAGCGCATCGGAAACGGGCGGCCGTACCCCGACCACGGCAGGGAAACCACCCGGCAGTGGGCGGATGTCGCCCCGCGCCCGGTCCGGCTCGACCAGTTGGTGACGACCAAGGGGCAGCTGGACCTCGAGACGCTGCTCGCCGAGGACTCGACCTTCTACGGGGACCTCTTCGCGCACGTCGTGAAGTGGCAGGGCGACCTGTACCTGGAGGACGGCCTGCACCGCGCCGTGCGCGCGGCGCTCCAGCAGCGCCAGGTGCTGCACGCGCGCGTCCTCGAAATGGACTGACGCCGCCGGCTCGCCCCCGGCGGCACACCGGCCCGCCCGCACCCCGTGCGGCACGCCGCCCTGCCCGCGCGCCCGTGCGCGCCCGCGCGTTCCTGCATCCATTCCCATGTAGAGCCTTTTTTGCGCGAATTGCGCCTTTCGGGTCGGCCTTGCCCTATCAACAGATCATTTGGTGGGCATCGACGGCGGCCGGTATTACGCTGCGCCCATGAGCATGCTCACTCCCCCCGGCATGGGCGGAAAGTACCGCGTCACGGGGACGGCCTACCCCCGTCTGAGCCGACCTCGGCGCCGCCGCAGGATCGTCTTCACCGTGCTCGGCGCAATCCTCGGCCTCGCCCTGCTTGGCTACGGATCACTGCAGCTCATCCACGTGTTCCGGGGCGACGGCGACGACCAGGGCAAACGCGGCACCACCGCCGCCGGGAACTGCCCGAGCGCCAGGCCCAAGCCGGGCGCGGCCCCCGCGAGCGCGGCTCCGGCGGTCGTGCTCCCGAAGCCCGGCGACATCACGGTCAACGTGTACAACGCCACACAGCGCACGGGTCTCGCCAAGGCCGTCGGGGACGAGCTGAAGAAGCGCGGCTTCACCGTCGGGCAGGTCGGCAACGCTCCCGCCGACTTCGACAAGAAGGTCCCCGGGACCGGGATACTGCTCGGCTCCGCGAAGACGGACAAGGCGGTCTACTCCGTCCTGGGCAGCCAGATCGAGGGCGACACCCTGCAGAACGACGCCCGCGAGGGCGCGGACGTCGACCTGATCATCGGCGACGCCTTCATGCAGCTCAGCCCGCAGGGGGCCGCGGACAAGGAGCTGGCGCTCCTCGCCAACCCGCGGCCGGCGCCCGCCACCACCTGCTGACGCCGTCGGGGCACGGGGCCGTCCCCGCGCCCCGACGTCAGGACTTCCGGCGTGTCGGCGTGCCGGACAACCGGACTCCGGTCCGTACGGCCTACTCCGCCGAGCCGTACATGCGGTCGCCCGCGTCGCCCAGCCCCGGCACGATGTAGCCCTGCTCGTTGAGCCGCTCGTCCACCGCGGCCGTCACCACCGTCACCGGCGTGCCCGCGAGCTCGCGCTCCATGACCTCGACGCCCTCCGGCGCGGCCAGCAGCACCACGGCCGTCACGTCGTCGGCGCCGCGCTTGATCAGCTCCTGGATCGCCGCGACCAGCGTGCCGCCCGTGGCCAGCATCGGGTCGACCACGTACACCTGGCGCCCGGACAGGTCCTCCGGCATGCGCGTCGCGTACGTGGAGGCCTCCAGGGTCTCCTCGTTGCGGACCATGCCCAGGAAGCCCACCTCGGCGGTCGGCAGCAGCCGCACCATGCCGTCCAGCATGCCCAGGCCGGCACGCAGGATCGGCACGACCAGCGGGCGCGGGTGCGAGAGCTTCACACCGGTGGTCGGGGCGACCGGGGTCTCGATGTCCGACTGCTCGGTGCGCACGTCCCGGGTGGCCTCGTACGCGAGGAGCGTCACCAGTTCGTCGGCGAGACGGCGGAAGGTGGGGGAGTCGGTGCGCTTGTCGCGCAGAGCGGTCAGCTTGTGCGCCACCAACGGGTGATCGACGACCTGCAAACGCACAACATCCTCCAAGGCTCAAGAGTCGGGTTTCGACCTGCGACCTGCAAAAAAACGGCCGCAACGTTTGCGCGACCCACATCCGAAAGGCTACGCGGTGCGCGCACCCCCGTGCGCCGGGACTGCGCGCCGCGCCCGGCCGTGCTTCCCGTGGCTTCCCCGCACGCCCACCGTGATTCCCCCAGCCGCCCCCCGCGATCCCCCGCCCGCCCAGCCTGGTACTCCCGCCCGCACACTCTGATACCCCCGCCCGCCCACCCGCAGTCCCTGGGATGCGGCCCGCCCCCGCGCGCAGCACGCTGGACGGGTGAGCAGCAACGCACCGGTGATCGCGGCCGTCGACGGTTCCGACCACAGCCTGCGCGCACTGGAGTGGGCCCGACAGGCCGCCCTCCGGCACGGCGCCGGCCTCCTCGTCGCCCACGTGCTGCCCGACACCTCCCAGCTGTACACGGCCCGCCGCCAGGCCGTCTCCGACCCGGCGGCCCCGAAGACGTACGCCGATCCGCTGGAGGAGCGGATCCGGAACCTGCTCGCCGAGGCCCCCGAACTGCCGGAGGAGGTGCGCTACGAGGCCCTCACCGGCTCCGTGCCGGAAGCGCTGCGGGTGATCGGCTCCGAGGCCCGGACGCTGGTCATGGGGTCCCGCGGACGCGGCGGCTTCGCGACCCTGCTGCTCGGCTCGAACAGCCACGCCGTGGCCGCGACCGCGCGCTGCCCGGTGGTGGTCGTCCCGCACGAGGCGCGGACCGCGGAGGCCGGTCCGGACTCCTCGGCCGGCCGGGTGGTGCTCGGCCTGCACGCCGCCGAGACCCCGGACGACGTCCTGGACTTCGCCTTCACGGAGGCCGCCGCACGGGGGACCACCGTCCAGGTGGTCTCCGCGTACGCCATCCCGCCGACGCCCGTCGTGATCGTCGACACGCCGTTCGCCGTGCTCACCCCGGACGGTCTCGCGGACGGGGCGGACGTGGTCCCCGCGGAGCGGGAGATGCTGCGCGCCCAAACGCAGCGGCTGGCCCCCTTCCGGGAGCGCTGGCCCGGCGTACCGGTCGTCCAGGCCGCCGTGCCCGGGGACGCGGCTGGCCGGCTCGTCGAGGCCTCGCGCGCCGCGGCCCTCGTGGTGGTGGGTCGGCACCACCCGCGCCGCACCATCCGGAACGTGATGATCGGCTCGGTGGCGCACGCCGTCCTGCACCACGCGCACGGCCCGGTGGCCATCGTCCCCACCCTCTCGGACGACCCCTGACCTGCAAGGGGGTGGCATCAATCGGCCCGACCGAGGGAAGGTGGGGGTGCGGGGGGTCTGCTTCGCGCCGGCGGAGGAGGACGACCGGACCAGCCAGGGTGGGTGGTGGCCGATGCCCGAGACGCAGCCGAGAAGAAACGACCGCGGCAGCGGCGGCGAGGACGAGGTGCCGGAGACGGCGGCGCAGCGCAGGGCGCGGCGCGCGCAGTTCCTGCGCGACCTGATGGAGGCGCGCGCCCTGCGTGACCGCGTCCAGCCGCGCCGCGCCCGCGCGGCCCGTATGCGCCAGCAGATGCGGATGCGCACGTTCCGCTGGTGACCGACGGCCCGGGCGGCGGCAACGGGCGTCGGCGCCCCCGGGAGCCGTACCCGACTCGGTGCCCCCGGGAGCCGTACCCGACCCGCGCGGCGCACCGCACCCGCGCGGCACGCCGCGCCGGAGCCACGCGCCCGGGCGACCGCCGGTCGGCGGTACGCGCCGCAGGCCCGGGGAAACGCTCCGCCGCGCCGTACGCCCGGGAGCCGCGGGCGGTCGGCGGGCCGTCCGGCACGCGCCGCCGCACACGGCGCGGCACGACGCAAGCGCGGAAGACCTCTCGCAAAGCCGCTGTTTCTGCCACGATGCCGATTGGGCGGGGCACGAAGCGGCGAGCAGCACAGCCGTTCCAACCCTCCCCACCTCCGGCCGGGGGGACCTCCAACCGGCACGCCTATGACCAGTGGGAGAGTCACGGTGTATTTCGCCGCACTGCTCGCGCGCACCGAAGACGGGTGGGAAGCGAGCGACATGGAACTCGACGACGTCGAGTCCCTCAGTGATCTGATCGATCTCGCCCGTGCCGCCGCTGTCGACGACGACACGGTGGTCGCCCTCATCGAGCAGGAGGACGCCTGGTTCGGCGTCGTCCGCGTGGACGGCGAGGAGGACCCGCGGTACTTCGTCTCGAACGCCGCCCTGGCCTCCCGCAGCTCCTACGGCTCGATGCTGACCGACGAGCTGCTGGGCAGCGACGAGGAGGACGACGAACTCGACGAACTGGACCTGGACGGCACCGAGGACGGCGAGGAGGACGGGATCGCCGCGTTCGCCGACGCGGACGACCACGCCGAGGATGCCGGAACGGGCGCCGAGCCCGTACCGGCCGGCCCGCTCGGCGACCCCCGGCTGCTGGACGACCTCGGGGTGAGCCACAAGGAACTGACAGCCCTCGACGGGGACGCCCTCTCGGAGATCGCCGACTCGCTCGGCGCGACCGAGGTGCTGGAGGCCGTCCGCTAGTGATCACCGAGCACCACCCCGCGCACGGGCCCGATCCCGTACGGGACCCGTGGCGGGACTCCATGCGCCTGGCGCTCCGGGAGGCCGCCCGGGCGGTGCCGGCCGGCGACGTGCCGGTCGGCGCCGTCGTGCTGGGCCCGGACGGGGAGCTCCTCGCCGCCGGGCACAACGAGCGCGAGGCCACCGGCGACCCGACGGCGCACGCCGAAGTGCTGGCGCTGCGCCGGGCCGCCGCCCGGCTCGGGGAATGGCGGCTTCCGGGGTGCACCCTCGTCGTGACCCTCGAGCCGTGCGTGATGTGCGCCGGGGCGCTCGTACAGGCGCGGGTGGCCCGGGTCGTCTACGGGGCGGGGGACGAGAAGGCGGGCGCCGCGGGGTCGCTGTGGGACCTCGTACGGGACCGCAGGCTCAACCACCGTCCGGAGGTGATCCGCGGGGTGCTCGCCGAGGAGTGCGCGCAGCAGCTGACGGACTTCTTCCGGGAGCTGTGAGAACCCGCCGCGCAGCGCCCCGCACGGCCGCTCGGCGCGGCGGCGGCGATACCGATTTCGGAACTGGGGCGTCCTTGGGCTAGGATCTCTCTCGGTAGCGTGTCCGAGTGGCCGAAGGAGCTCGCCTCGAAAGCGAGTATGGGGCAACCCATCGGGGGTTCAAATCCCTCCGCTACCGCTCCGATCGAGAGCCTCGTCCCGCAAGGGCCGGGGCTCTCGGCGGTTTCCGGGCCGGAATCGGGTGCCGCCGCGCCCGCGCGTACTCCGACCGGTGAGCGCGCCCCGGGCCCCGCGTGACCGGCCGCCCGCTCGGCCGTTGTCACGGCATGACCAAGACCCAGCGCATGCTCGCCGCCATCGCCCTCGCGGGGGCCGCCGCGGGCCTCGCCGCACCCGCGGCCCTCGCCGCCCCCGCGGCCCCGCTCACCCTGCCCGACCTGCCGCAGGCGGCCCCGGGCATGCCGGAGGGGGCCGTGCCGGGCTCCGTCCAGGAGATCGGCGCCAAGCTCAACGACCTGAACCAGCTCAACCAGCTGATGACGCTGCCGGACCAGCTCGCGCCGGTGGTCGCCCCGGTGGAGCCCGCCCTCGGCCTCCTCGGCGGCATCGAGTAGCTCCGCCGGGCCGCCGCGGCACCGGCCGCGGCCACCGCCACGGCCACGGCCACGGCCACGGCCACGGCCACGGCTCAGCGGGCGCCGCCGCACACGCGGCAGGCCCCGGCCGGAGCCGGGGCCTGCCGTACGCGGGACGGGAGAAGCGCCGCCGGGAGAAGCGCCGCCGGGGGACGGGCCGCTCCCCCGGTGAGGACGGGACCTGCATGTCCGGGCCGCAGTCAGGGGAACGCGCACGGCCCGGACCCCGCGGTGAGGCCCGGTCCCTCACCCGCCGGTTTCCTGCCGGAACCGGTGGGCCCGCCTCCCATCCTGGGTCGCTGCCGCCCGTGCGGACAGTGGCAAACGGCCCGGAACGGAGGGCCATTGGTCCATAAAGTCCGGGTGAGTGCCCTCATGCGACCGGTTAGACTCACCCGACTTCGCAGGACCGGTTGGGGAGGCCGACACCGCTCATGGAGACCAAGAAGATGATCACGGGAGGGCTCGTGGTGTTCGTGCTCTTTGTGATCATCACCCAGCCGGTGAAGGCGGCCGACATCGTCAAAATAGGCTTCCAGGGCATCTCCGACGCCGCTCACGGCATAGGCGCGTTCATGACCGAACTGGTGAGCTGAACCCGTACGCTGATGCGGTTTCCGGACTAACCGGCCCCCCACTCCGACGGGTGGGGGGTTTTGCGTTCCCCGCCCTCGTGGCACCCCCATGCAGAACACACCATTATGCCCAACTTGCCCTCAACACGGCGATATACGGTGCTTGCACACAGTGCACATGTCTTGTGATGCTATGACCGCTTTTGACGGATGAGTTGACTTGAAGGGGTGGCGTGACCGTGTCGGCCAGTACGGCGCCTCAGGTGCCGCCCCAGCAGGACGCCCCCGAGGAGCCCCCTGCGCCCGCGAGACCGCAGAGCCGGGGCGCGGACACCCGGGCCCTCACCCAGGTCCTGTTCGGGCAGCTGAAGGGCCTGCAGCCGGGCAGTAGCGAGCACAACCGGGTGCGCGGGGCCCTCATCGAGGCCAACCTCCCGCTCGTGCGGTACGCGGCCGCCCGCTTCCGCAGCCGCAACGAGCCCATGGAGGACGTGGTCCAGGTCGGCACCATCGGCCTGATCAACGCGATCGACCGGTTCGACCCGGACCGGGGCGTGCAGTTCCCCACCTTCGCCATGCCGACCGTGGTCGGCGAGATCAAGCGGTACTTCCGCGACAACGTGCGCACCGTCCACGTGCCGCGCCGGCTCCACGAACTGTGGGTCCAGGTGAACGCGGCCACCGAGGACCTCACCACTCTGCACGGGCGCACCCCGACCACGCCCGAGATCGCCGAGCGGCTGCGGATCAGCGAGGAGGAGGTGCTGTCCTGCATCGAGGCCGGGCGCAGCTACCACGCGACCTCGCTGGAGGCCGCCCAGGAGGGCGACGGCCTGCCCGGGCTGCTGGACCGGCTCGGCTACGAGGACCCCGAGCTTGCCGGGGTCGAGCACCGCGACCTCGTACGCCACCTTCTCGTACAGCTGCCGGAGCGCGAACAGCGGATCCTCCTCCTGCGGTACTACAGCAATCTGACGCAGTCACAGATCAGCGCGGAGCTCGGCGTCTCCCAGATGCACGTGTCGCGGCTGCTCGCCCGGAGTTTCGCTCGACTCCGATCCGCAAACAGGATCGAGGCGTAACCGGATCGGGTGGAGATCGCCGCCCGGTTTCCCGACAGAACCGGCTCATTCCGCTCTATCGCTGGAGTTATATGTCGACTTGGCGCTACAGCGCGTTGCCGACATGTGACATTCTGCTGGAACCGCGTTTGCCGCAGCCCCGGCTCCGGTATTCAGGTGGAGGCTGCGTTCCTCTGACGGACGCGCCGTACGCGACCGTCCGCGACCTCAAGGGGGTGGCATGTCCGCAGACCAGGGCAGCTCCAAGGTGCTCACGCTCGTCAAGAGCGAGGCGCCGGCCGTGTCCGAGCACTCGGAAGCCATCGACACCCGCACCCTCTCCCGCTCCCTCTTCCAGCGTCTCGCCGCCCTGGACGCGGACAGCCCCGAACGGGCGTACGTACGCGACACCCTGATCGAGCTGAACCTGCCCCTCGTGCGGTACGCCGCCGCCCGCTTCCGCAGCCGCAACGAACCCATGGAGGACATCGTCCAGGTCGGCACAATCGGCCTGATCAAGGCGATCGACCGGTTCGACTGCGACCGCGGGGTGGAGTTCCCGACCTTCGCGATGCCGACGGTCGTGGGCGAGATCAAGCGGTTCTTCCGGGACACCTCCTGGTCCGTGCGCGTCCCGCGCCGCCTCCAGGAGCTGCGCCTCGCGCTCACCAAGGCCAGCGACGAGCTCGCCCAGAAGCTCGACCGCTCGCCGACCGTGCCCGAACTCGCCGCGGTGCTCGGGGTGTCGGAGGAGGACGTGGTCGACGGGCTCGCCGTCGGCAACGCCTACACCGCCTCCTCGCTCGACTCGCCCTCACCGGAGGACGAAGGCGGCGACGGCTCCCTCGCGGACCGCCTCGGCTACGAGGACAGCGCGCTCGAAGGCGTCGAGTACCGCGAGTCGTTGAAGCCGCTGCTCGCCAAACTCCCCGCCCGGGAGCGGCAGATCATCATGCTGCGGTTCTTCGCCAACATGACGCAGTCGCAGATCGGCGAAGAAGTCGGCATCTCCCAGATGCACGTCTCGCGCCTGCTGACCCGCACCCTCGCGCAGCTGCGCGTCGGCCTGATCGGCGACTAGGCGGGCGCATGCGGGCGGCCGGACCGGCGCCTTCCGCACACGGGCCGGCCGACGCGCCTTTCCTGCGGCGGGGGTTCCGATGTGACGCATCATCAGCCACACTGCGGCGATGCGACCGGGACACCGCCGCAGGGCCGCGCTGCTCGCCGCCCTGTCCTTCTGCACGGCAGCCGCAGGCCTGACCGCCTGCGGTGGCGCCGCACGCGACGGCCACACGGCCGCAGGAGCCGTGGCCCCGGGCCCCGAGCGGCGCCCCGGCGACAACACGGCCCCGCAGGGACCGGTGGAGTTCCAGCAGCTCGGCGGCCCGGCCGCGGCGGGCGGCTCCGCTTCCTCCGCCGGTACGCCGCCCACCTCCCCGGATGCGCAGACCCCGGCCGGCTCCGGCCGGGGCGGAGGCACGGCGACGCCGGGCGGCATCCCGGCCCCGGGCCCGGACACCCCGCAGGGCGGCGCAGCCACCACTGCACCCGGCACCCCCGGCACCCCGGGGACACCCGGATCCCCCGGCCCCGCACCGGGCACCACCCCGGGGACACCAGGGACACCGGGAACCCCGGGAACCACGCCGCCCGGGACCGCGCCCCCGCCCGCGTCCACGCCGGCGAAGCTGGTGCTGACCGTCCCGCAGCGGGCGCCGGCGCCGGACCGCTGGTGCGAACGCGTGACCGTGGGGATCACCAACACCGGCGGCACGGCGGCCCGTTCGGGCGCCATCGGCTTCGAGACGCACGTCATCGGCGCCCTCGGCATCGACTGGGCCACCCTCACCACCGCCCAACCGCTCCCGGCACCCCTGGCCGGCGGGGAGACGCGGACGCAGACCTACACGGTGTGCGTCGAGTCCTGGCGGGTCCCGCTGGGCATGCACGTGGAGACCCGCAAGGTCACGGCCACCTGGAGCTGACCGGCCGCGGCGGCCGGTCGCCGGCGCATGGCGCCGCGGCCGTCAGCGCGTGGCGCAACGGCCGTCAGCGCACGGTGAGCCACATCGCGATGCCGAACATCACGGCCAGCCCGACGGCGAAGGCGATCCACGCGCCCGCCTTCCCGGAGCCCGCGGCCTCCTTCTGCCGGCGGCGGCCGGATCCCGGCACGCCGGCCGCCTCGCGGGACGGCGTCCCCTCCTCGACGAACGCGCGGAACATCTGGGTGCTGCCCGCGACGTCGTGATCGGCCTCCGGGGCCGGTGAGTTGTGGTTCGAAGCCATGCCCAGGACCCTAGCGGGCTTTCCGATTCCTTTACCGCCCCCACTCGCAGATTCATTTGCCTGTAGCAACCAACCTCTCCTACGGTTGCCTGGAGCAACGAAACGGAGGGGGACCCCGGTGACCATGCAGGCGGCCGCGGACCAGAGCACCCGCTACGAGGAGCTGGCCCGCCGGCTCACCGGCGTCGGCGCCGTCAAACGGGAGCTCGCCCGCCACCTCCCCCCGGAGTGCCCGCCGGGCTCCGCGGCCGTCCTCACCCTGATCGACCGCCACGGCGAGATGCGGCTCAGCCGGCTCGCCGACCTCATGGCGATCGACATCTCGGTCACCAGCCGCCACGTCGCCCATGTCGCCGACCGCGGGTGGATCACGCGCGACGCCGACCCCGGCGACGGCCGCTGCCGCATCCTTCGGCTCACCCCGGCCGGGTCCGCACTCCTGGCCGAGGCCTCCGCCCGGTACACCGACGCGCTGGAGCAGGCCCTGGCCGACTGGTCCGCGCACGACATCGACGTACTCAACAGCCTGCTTGCCCGGCTCCGGTCGAGCTTCCGGACAGTCGAGCTCCCAGACGAAGGAACTCCATGACCACCACACCCTCCGGTGTGCGGGGAGGCGACCCGTCGCAGACCTCCTCCGGCGACTCGGCCGCGACCGGGTCCGCACCCTCCCCCGCGCCGATGACCCACCCGCAGATCATGAAGGCGCTGTCCGGGCTGATGCTCGGCATGTTCGTGGCGATCCTGTCGTCCACGATCGTCTCCAATGCCCTGCCCCAGATCATCGGCGACCTCGGCGGCACCCAGTCCTCGTACACCTGGGTCGTCACCGCGGCCCTGCTGTCGATGACGGCGGCGACCCCGCTGTGGGGCAAGCTGGCCGACCTCTTCAGCAAGAAGCTGCTGGTCCAGGCCTCCCTGATCATCTACGTGCTCGGCTCCGTCGTGGCCGGCATGGCGCAGAACACCGGCACGCTCATCGCCTGCCGCGTGGTCCAGGGCATCGGCGTCGGCGGCCTGTCCGCGCTCGCCCAGATCGTGATGGCCGCGATGATCTCCCCGCGCGAGCGCGGCCGCTACAGCGGCTACCTCGGCGCGGTCTTCGCCGTCGCCACCGTCGGCGGCCCGCTGCTCGGCGGCGTCATCACCGACACCGACTGGCTGGGCTGGCGCTGGTGCTTCTACGTGGGCGTGCCCTTCGCCGTCATCGCGCTGATCGTCCTCCAGAAGACCCTCCGCCTCCCGGTGGTCCGCCGCGACGTCAAGGTCGACTGGCCCGGCGCCCTCCTGATCTGCGGCGCCGTCTCGCTGCTGCTGATCTGGGTCACGCAGGCCGGCGACTCCTACGCCTGGATCTCCTGGACCACGTCGGCCATGACCGGCGGCGCCGTCGTGCTCGGCCTGCTCTTCCTCCTCGTCGAGTCCCGGGCGAGCGACCCGGTCATCCCGCTGCACCTGTTCCGCAACAAGACCATCAGCCTCGCCTCCGCGGCCTCGCTGTTCGTCGGCATCGCGATGTTCTCGGGCACGGTGTTCTTCAGCCAGTTCTTCCAGCTGGCCCGCGGCGAGTCCCCCACGATGTCCGGGATCCTCACCATTCCGATGATCGGCGGGCTCTTCGTCTCCTCCACCGTTTCCGGTCAGGTGATCAGCAAGACCGGCAGGTGGAAGGCCTGGCTCGTCTCCGGCGGCGTGCTGCTGACCGCCGGCCTGGGGCTGCTGGGCACCCTGCGGTACGACACCCCGTACTGGCACATCGCCGTCTCCATGGCGCTGACCGGCCTCGGCCTCGGCCTGATGATGCAGAACCTGGTCCTCGCCGCGCAGAACCAGGTGGCTCCCGAGGACCTCGGCGCGGCCAGCTCCGTCGTCACCTTCTTCCGCTCGCTCGGCGGCGCCCTGGGCGTCTCGGCGCTCGGCGCGGTGATGGCCCACCGCGTCGGCCACTACGTCCAGGAGGGCTTGGCCGCCCTCGGGCCGGAGGCGGCCGCGCTGGGCCACGGCGGCACCGCCGGCGGCGGGATCCCCGACCTCGACACGCTGCCCGCGCCGCTGGGCGAGCTCGTCGAGGCCGCGTACGGGCACGGCGTCGGCGACGTCTTCCTCCATGCCGCGCCCGCAGCCCTCCTCGCGCTGCTGCTGGTGGTGTTCATCAAGGAGGTCGCCCTGAAGTCGAAGCCGTCGGCGCACACCCAGGCTGCCTCCTCCAAGGAGTAGCCGGAGTCGGCGCCCGAGGCCGGCGCCCGAGGCCGGCGCCCGGGGCCGGCGCCCGGGGCCGGGGCCCGGGGCCGGGGCGGGGGCTGCAACTGGGGCCGGGGCCGCAATGTCGGGGGTGCTGCCCGGCACTACGGGCCGGCCGGCCGGGCGGGCTCGGCGGCGGCCTTGGCCTCGATCCCCGCGATCAGCACGTCGAGAGCGAGGCCGAAGTCCCCGTCGGGCACCCGCCGGGCCGTGCCCCCGCAGCCGTGCAGGAACTGCCAGACCGCCAGATGGGCACCGGTCCGGCCGGAATCCGCCAGGCCGGTGGCGTCGAGCAGCCGCTGCAGGGCCGCGTCGAAAGCGCGGGCGTGCGGCCCGATGTTCGGGTACGCGGCCGCCAGCGGCCCGACCCAGGGGTGGTCCGCCAGCAGTCGGCGGTATCCGCAGGCCAGCAGCCGCAGTCGGCCCGGCCACCCCTCGCGCGCGGTGTCCGCGGGCCCGGCGGGCGGGAGCGGGAGTTCGCCGAGGGCCCGGTCCAGGGCGAGTTCGAGCAGGTCGTGTTTGGTGTCGACGTACCAGTAGAGGGACATCGCGGTGACCCCGAGCGCGGCCGCCAGCCGCCGCATGGAGAACCGGGCCAGGCCCTCGGTGTCCAGCAGCCGCACCGTGGCTCCGGTGATCCGCTCCCGGTCGAGCCCGAAGGCGCCCTCGCCACTGCGGCGTCTGGCGGGCGCGGCAGGACGGACGGACAGCCACACGCTGGTCCGGGTGTTGCCGGGATCGGCCGCGGTCGCCATGGAGGCACCTCCTCACAACAGAAGGATCAGCCCGGAATGCCCGGTCCGCCCCCTTGATGCTAGAGGGTGCCCCTCGGATTCGGGCACGTTCAGGACGGGGCGGACGTGGCGCTCAGGGGAGCGGTCAGGTCGTGGAAGGCGGCCCCGCCGATGGTGACGGAACGGAAGTTCGCCTTCACCCAGGTCTCGATCGCGCTGCTGGTGGAGCCGCCCGGACCGCCGCGCATGCCCGGACCCTCGCCGCCCGCACCGCCGCCCGCACCGCCGCCCGCACCGCCGCTTGATGCGATGAAGTAGTGGACCTTGCCGGCCCTCACGTACTCCTGGAACGCCGCGAGCGTCGGCGACGGATCACTGCCGTTGAACCCGCCGATCGGCATCACCGGCTCACCCGAGGCGAGTTGGTAGCTCGCCGCGTTCTGCGCGCCGACGGCGGCCGCCGCCCACGTGTACCGGTCCGCGTCCTCGCGCAGGGCGGCCGTGGCCTCCTTGCTCACCTTGGTGCCGCCCAGCAGGCCGCCCATACCGCCGACACCCGGCCCACCCGGAGCACCCGGAGCGCCCGGAGCGCCCGGGGCACCCGGAGCGCCCGCGGCGCCGCCGGTGTTCTGCCCGCCGCGGCCGTCGCGCCCGGCGCCTCCGCCCGGGCCGCCCGGGAAGGCCTGGCCACCGCCCGGCATGCCCTGCGGCGCAGCGCCCTGCCGGCCGCCACGGAAGCCGCCGCCCTGCGGGCCCGCGCCCGGCGCGAGTTCACCGCCCGCGAAGTACCCCATGCCCCTCCCCGCCCGGGCGCCCTGCACCGCGGGACCGGCCGTCACGATCGATCCCGCATGCCCGGAGTCCACCGTGGTCAGGCAGTAGGCGAGGGGCCCGGCCAGGGCCGCGCCCAAGCCCAGCGCCGCCGCACCGAATGCCGCCCCGCGGCCGAGCCGCGCCCCGAGGAGCAGCCCGGCGGCCGCGGCCAGACCGGCCGCGAGCACGGCCCAGCGCAGCCACGGCAGGTAGTCGGGGGAGCGCCCGAGCAGGACGTACGACCACCAGGCGGTCAGCGCGAGGGTGCCGGACAGGGTGAGCGCGGCGGGCGTGCTGCCCCGCTCCTCCCACAGCACGGCCACGCCCATGCCGACCAGCGCGGCCACGAACGGGGCCAGCGCCACCGTGTAGTACTCGTGGAAGATGCCCTGCATCCAGCTGAAGACAGCCGCGGTGATCAGCAGCGCGCCGCCCCAGGCCAGGAAGGCTGCGCGGGCCGTCCCCTCGATCGTGTCGGCGGCCCGGCCGGCCCGCCGGGTGGTCACCAGCCCGGCGACCAGCATGATCAGGGCCGCGGGGAGCAGCCAGGAAATCTGTCCGCCGATGTTGGCGGAGAACAGCCGGTCGATGCCGGTCTCCCCCCAGCCGCCCCCGCCGCCGGGGCGTCCCCCGCCGACGCTGCCGGTCTCGTTGCCGTTGATCCGGCCGAGGCCGTTGTAGCCAAGGGTCAGCTCCAGGAAGGAGTTGGTCTGCGAGCCGCCGATGTACGGGCGTGAGGACGCGGGCCACAGCTCCACGATCGCCACCCACCAGCCGCCGGCCGCGACCATCGCGGCCCCCGCGAGCAGCAGTTGGCCCAGCCGGCGGCGCAGCCGGGTGGGCGCGCAGACGGCGTACACGAGGACGAGCGGCGGCAGGATGACGAAGGCCTGGAGCGTCTTGGTCAGGAAGGCGAAGCCGATCGCCGTGCCCGCCGCCACCAGCCAGGCGGTGCGGGCGCCGTCGAGGGCGCGCAGGACGCAGTGGACGGTGACGGTGAGCAGCAGGGTCAGCAGCGCGTCCGGGTTGTTGAAGCGGAACATCAGCGCGGCGACCGGGGTGAGGGCGAAGACGGCGCCGCTGATGAGGGCCGCCGCGGGGCCGAAGTGGCGGCGTACGGCGGCGTACAGCACGGCGGTGGTGGCGACGCCCATCAGGGCCTGCGGTACGAGGATCTGCCAGCTGCCCAGCCCGAACAGCCGGACGGACAGGGCCATCGGCCACAGGGCGGCCGGGGGCTTGTCCACGGTGATGGAGTTCCCGGCGTCGGAGGAGCCGAAGAAGAAGGCCTTCCAGCTCTCGCTGCCGGCCTGGACGGCGGCGGAGTAGAAGGAGTTGGCGTAGCCGGAGGCGTCGAGGTTCCACAGCAGCAGGACGGCGGTGGCCAGCAGCATGGCGGTGAGGGCGGGGAGCTCCCAGCGGGGGCGGGGCACGGCGGCCGGGTGTGCCCCGGAGTGGGAGCCGGAGCCGGAGCCGGTCTCCCGGGCGGCGCGGTGCGGGGCGGCGGCCCGTTCGGGGAACGGGGAGTCCATGGGCGGTACGGCGGTGGTCATCGGATGTCGTCCTTGGCAGCAGGGGTGCGCCGTTCGGGGAAGACCCAGGCGCGGAAGAGCAGGAACCGCAGCACGGTCGCGGCGAGGTTGGCGGTGATCAGGACGGCCAGTTCGGTGCCGTGGGCGGGATCGGCCGTCGCCGCCCCGAGGGCCGCCAGCGAGCCGCTGGTCAGGGCGAGGCCCACGGCGAACACGACCAGGCCCTGGGCCTGGTGGCGCACGGCCCGCGCCCGCCCGCGGACACCGAACGTGAGGCGGCGGTTGGCGGCGGTGTTGGCGACGGCGGACAGCAGCAGGGCGGCCGCGTTGGCGAGCTGCGGCCCGGTCCCGAGCCGGAACAGGGAGTACAGCGCGAGGTAGCAGAGGGTGGACAGCAGCCCGACGGTGCAGAAGCCCAGCAGCTGGCGGGCCAGCCCGCGCGGCACCCCGGGCAGGGCGCCGCGGTCGCGCGGGTCGTCGCCGAAGGGGCGGGCGAGCCGGTCGAGGGGCAGCGTGCCGAGGGCCAGGGCCCGGCCCACCCGCCAGACGCCCTTGAGGTCCTCCACCGCGGTCCGGACGATGTGGACGGTGGAGTCCGGGTCGTCCACCCAGTCGACCGGCACCTCGTGGATCCGCAGCCCGGCCCGCTCGGCGAGGACCAGTATCTCGGTGTCGAAGAACCAGCCCGTGTCCTGCACGAGCGGCAGCAGCCGCTCGGCGACCTCCCTGCGGATGGCCTTGAACCCGCACTGGGCGTCGCTGAAGCGGGCCGCGAGGGAGGAACGCAGCAGCAGGTTGTAGGCGCGGGAGACGAACTCCCGTTTGGCGCCGCGCACCACCCGCGAGGATCGGGCCAGCCGGGTGCCGATGGCGAGGTCGGAATGGCCCGAGATCAGCGGGGCGACCAGCGGCAGCACCGCGTTGAGGTCGGTGGACAGGTCGACGTCCATGTACGCCAGGACGGGGGCCTCGGAGCGGGACCAGACGGTGCGCAGGGCCCGGCCGCGGCCCTTCTCCTCCAGCCGGGTGCTGCGTACCCCCTCGAGGCCGGCGGCCAGGCCGTCCGCCACCTCGGGGGTGCTGTCGGTGCTCGCGTTGTCGGCGATCGTGATGCGGAAGGGGTACGGGAAGGTGCGGGTGAGGTGGTCGTGGAGCCGGCGCACGCACGGGCCCAGGTCCTTCTCCTCGTTGAAGACCGGGATCACCACGTCGAGTACGGGCTCGCCCGGCACGGGCGCGAGGTGCGCCCGTGCCGGGAGGGCGCCGGTGGAGGTGTCGGTTGGCATGGTCCGAGCCTCGCGGCGCGGGCTGTCACCGCTGTGTGGTGAGCCTGTGCCCTGTCTGTGAGTCCGCCGGGCGGTCCGCGGCGGCGCCCGACGGGACGTACGCCGGGGACGTCTTCGGGGCGAGCGGGAGCCTGACCTCGAAGCAGGTCCGCCCCGGCTCGCTCTGCACGCCGACGTGTCCGCCGTGCGCGGCGACCACGGCCGCGACGATGGCGAGCCCCAGGCCGGTGGAGCCGGCCGCCCGCGAGCGGGAGGCGTCGCCGCGCGCGAACCGCTCGAAGACGTGCGGGAGCAGGGCGGGCGGGATGCCGGGGCCGTCGTCCGTGATGCTCAGCAGGACGGTGGTTGTTTCACGTGAAACACGGGCGGTGACCGTGGTGCCGGGCGGGGTGTGGGTGCGGGCGTTGGCGAGCAGGTTGACCAGCACCTGCTGGAGCCGGGCCGCATCGGCGCGGACGGGCGCGGGCGCGTCGGGGAGGTCGAGCCGCCAGTGGTGGCCGGGGCCGGCCGCCCGCGCGTCGCTGACGGCGTCGACGACGAGCGGGGCCAGGTCGGTGCCGGCCAGGCAGAGGGGCCGGCCCGCGTCGAGCCGGGCGAGCAGCAGCAGGTCCTCGACAAGGCCGGTCATGCGCGTCGCCTCGGACTCGATGCGGCCCAGGGCGTGCCGGGTGTCCGGGCCGGGCTCCTCCCGCCCCCGGCGGGTGAGTTCGGCGTATCCGCGGATGGAGGCCAGGGGGGTGCGCAACTCATGGCTGGCGTCGGCGACGAACTGCCGGACCCGCATCTCGTTCTGCTGGCGGGCGGTGAGGGCGGAGGAGACGTGCCCCAGCATCCGGTTGAGGGCGGCTCCGACCTGGCCGACCTCGGTCCTCGGGTCGGCCTCGGCCTCGGGGACGCGCTCGTGCAGGACGGGTTCGCCGCTGTGCAGGGGCAGTTCGGAGACCCGGGTGGCGGTGGCCGCGACCCGGCGGAGCGGGCGCAGGGCGACGCCGACGAGGGCCTGCCCGGCGAGGGAGGCCGCGATCAGCCCGCCCAGGGTGACGCAGACCTCGACGGCGATCAGCCTGCTCACGGTGGAGTCGACCTCGCTGAGCGGGTAGCCGAGGGCCAGGGACCCGTCAGGGGAGGCCAGGACCCGGTACGTGCCGAGGCCCGGCAGCTCCAGGTCGGCGGGGTCGGTCCGGCCGTGGCCGGCGGCCTTGCGGGCGGTCCCGGAGAGGGCGTCGGCCTGGGCCGGGGTGAGCTGCTGGCGGTGGTCGTACCCGGGCCCGCCGAGCGCGACGAGGCGGCAGCCGGTGACCGTGCCGTCGGCCGCGATCCGGATCCCCGCCGCTCCCAGCGGGGTGCCGGGGGCGACGACGAAGCCGAGGCTGTTCTCGGCGGGGGACTTCCCACCGGGGCCCCGCAGGCTGGCCATGTCGACGGAGGAGCGCAGCTGCTGGTCGACCTTGTCGACGAGGTATGAGCGCAGCGCGAGGGTGGTGACGGTGCCGATGGCCGCGCCCACCACGGCGATCAGCAGCACCGCGGAGGCCACGAGGCGGGCCCGCAGGGACCAGGAGCGCAGGCGCCGGGGCCGCTGCGGGCGGAGGGACGACGACGGCACTAGTCGGCCGGCTTGATCAGGTAGCCGGCGCCGCGCCGGGTGTGGATCATCGGCGGCAGGCCGGGCACGCTCTCCAGCTTCCGCCGCAGGTAGGAGATGTACAGCTCGACGACGTTGGCCTGGCCGCCGAAGTCGTACGACCACACCCGGTCCAGGATCTGGGCCTTGCTCAGCACCCGCCGCGGGTTGCGCATCAGGTAGCGCAGCAGCTCGAACTCGGTGGCGGTCAGGTGGATCTCCCGGCCGTTCCTGGACACCTCGTGGCTGTCCTCGTCGAGCAGCAGGTCGCCGACGGTGAGGACGGAGCCCCCGCGCGCGGCCTGCGCCGCCCCCGAGCGGCGGACCAGTCCACGCAGCCGGGCCACGACCTCCTCCAGGCTGAACGGCTTGGTGACGTAGTCGTCGCCGCCGGCGGTCAGCCCGGCGATCCGGTCCTCGACCGAGTCCTTGGCGGTCAGGAACAGCACCGGGATGTGCGGGATGGCGCGTCGCAGCTGCCCGAGGACGGTGAGGCCGTCCATGTCGGGCAGCATGACGTCGAGGACCACCACGTCGGGGCGGAACTGCCGGGCGGCCCGCACCGCGCCCGCCCCGTCGCCCGCGGTGCGGACCTCGCAGCCCTCGTAGCGCAGGGCCATGGAGAGCAGTTCGGAGAGCGCGGCCTCGTCGTCGACGACGAGCACCCTGCAGGGCCCGCCGTCGGCGCGGACGAGGGCGGCGGTGCTGCCGGTGGACGTGGACGCGGGGGAGGCGGTCGTCGCAGTCATACGACCACGCTGGCGGCTGCCTCTGAGAGCGTTCTTGCGCCTGTCTGTGAATTTCCTGAGAAACGCGCTGGTCAGTCCAGGCCGAACAGCCGGGCCCCGTTGTCGTGGCAGACGGCGCGCAGCCAGTCGTCGCCGAGGCCCAGCCGTTCCAGAGCGGCGAGCTGGTGATCGTACGGGTAGGGGATGTTGGGGAAATCGGTGCCGAGCAGGATCCGGTCGCCGAGGTCCGCTAGCCGCCCGAGCTCGCCGGCGGGGAAGGTGCTGAACTGCTCCGAGAAGTCGGTGAAGGCCATGGTGGTGTCGAGGCACACCCGCTCGTACCGCTCGGCGAGGTCGAGGAACTCCCCGTACTCGGGCATCCCCATGTGGGCGATGACCAGCGCCAGCCGCGGGTGGCGGGCGAGCACGGCGGAGACGGGCCCGGGGCCGGTGTGCTTGCCGGGGACGGGTCCCGAACCGCAGTGCACCACGATCGGGATGCCGGCCTCGGCGAGCAGCCCCCAGACCGGGTCGAGCAGCTCGTCTCCGGGGTCGTAGCCGCCGACCTGGAGGTGGGCCTTGAAGATCCGCGCGCCGGCGTCGACGGCCTGGCGGGCGTACGCGGCCGCCGCCTCCTCGGGGAAAAAGGTCGCGGTGTGCAGGCAGTCGGGGGTGCGGGCGGCGAAGTCGGCGGACCAGGAGTTGAGCCAGGCCGCCATCTGCGGCCTGTGCGGGTACAGCATGGCGGTGAAGGCCCGGACCCCGAACTCCCGCAGCAGCGCGACCCGCTGCTCCTCCTCGTGCCGGTAGGTGATGGGCCATTCGACGCCGGTCAGCGGCCCGACCGCGTCGAAGTAGTCCCACACCTTGTCCAGGACCCGCTCGGGCATGAAGTGCGTGTGGACGTCGACCAGTCCGGGCAGGCCGAGCCGCTCCCGGAAGGCTCGGACCGCCTCAGCCGTTGCGCTCAAAGCCATGGCTCCGCTCCACGGTCGCGACGTGCAGGGTGTAGCTCTCGTACCAGTCGGCGCGGCCCTGCTTCATGGCCGCCTTGTGATCGAGGTCCTGCCGCCACCGGGCGAGGGAGTCGTGGTCGCGGAAGTAGCTGACGGTGATGCCGAGGCCGCCGGGGGTGCGGGCGGACTCGTAGCCGAGGAAGCCGGGGATCTCACGGACGAGCTCGTTCATCCGGGCGAAGGTCTCCGGGTAGCCGCTGTCGTCGGCGGTGCGGACGGAGCTGAAGACCGCCATCAGGTACGGCGGTTCGAAGGCGGGCACGGGCGTGATGGTCATGAACACACCCTCGGCGGCGCCCCGGCGCGATGTCCACCGGAATGCGGTCCGGGCGGCCGACGGGATCCAAGATTTGACCTTCGGGCGCGGCGGGCGGGCACCGGGGCCGGGAAGGGGGGCCGGGGTGTGGCCCGCCTCAGAAGAGCCCGTCCTGCCCTGCTGCGGTGCCGGGCGGAAGGGCTGCGGCGGCTGTCGGCACATCGGTCGTCCGGGCGGGGCGGGGGGTGACGAGCTCCCAGCCGGCCAGCAGGCGGGTGTCGACGACGAGCCCGTCGGCCAGGTGGAGATCGGGGCCGGCCGCTCCGGCGAGCCGGCCGACGACGGCCCCGCCGGGCACCATCGCGGTGGCCACCCGCACCGGGGCCGGCAGCCCGGCCAGCCCGAACGGCCCGGCATGGTCGGCGACTTCGCAGGCCAGCGGCTCCAGCGACGAGGGCCACCCGGGCAGGCCGACCGCCCGGGCGTGCAGTGCGGCGACCTCGCGGGCGCGGTCGGCCGGGGCCGGGAGGTCGGACCGGACGGCGCGTTTGCGGGCGTACGGGATCCGGTCGGGCACGCCGAGGGCGGCGCGCAGCAGTTCCTCGGTGCGCCGGCCGGCCATCAGCGGGCCGCGGCCGAGCCAGGCCCAGGTCACCGCCCCCTGCTCCAGGAGCCGGGCGGGGCCGCGCTCCTCGGCGGTGATGCCGACCTTGACCATGCCGGGCCCGAACCAGGCCAGGTAGACGCGATAGGTGCGCGGGTCGGCGGCGTTGGTGTCGGCGGCCACCGAGAACGACCGGTCCAGGCGGGCGCATTCGGGGCACTGGGCGCTCGTGGCCCGGCCCGGGACGCGGGCGGCCGTGGGGCACGGGGTCCGCTTCCCGGCGCGGCGCACGCCGAGGCAGATCCGCTCCCCCTGCGCGGCGAAGGCGAGGGGCCGGCCGTAGGCGAGCGGGCTGCTCCGCTCACCGCGCCCCTCGGCGTACCAGCCGATGGCCGGACGGCCGCCGCTCCACCGGATCCCCGTGCACCGCCAGGTCACAGCGGGAGGGGCCGCTCGAAGAAGGTCTCCAGGACGACGGTGGCGTGCGTGCCGCTGACCCCGTCGATGGCGTAGAGCCGGCGTAGGACGTCCTGCAGCTGCCCGGTGGTGGCGGTGCGCACCTTGACCAGGACCGATGCGCTGCCGGCGATGACATGGGCCTCCTGGATCTCGGCGATCGCCTCGAAGGCGGCGGCGGAGTCCCCCATCCAGGCGTTGGCGTCGACCATCACGTAGGCGAGCACGCCGCTGCCCACGGCGGCCGGGTTCACGTCGACGGTGGTGCGCCGGATGACCCCGCGCTCGCGGAGCTTGCGCACCCGCTCGTGGGCGGCGCCGGCGGACAGCCCGACGGCGGCGCCGAGGGCGGCGTACGACTGGCCCGCGTCCTGCTGGAGGCACCGGACGAGCGCCCGGTCGATGTCGTCCACGCGGTCTTCCTCCCCTGTGTCGGGCAATCCCTTGCATCGACAGTACATGATCATGCAATCTACCCGCACAGCAGAACGCCATTCGGCAGTTCAGTCACAAGGGGGAATTGTGTCATCCATCGCCGACCTCAACCTGTACGAGATTCTGGACGAGCGCTTCCGCACCGGCCGCTGCGCCAACGGCGACGCCCGCCTCGAACGGCTCCACGACGACTGCCGCTGGGCGGAGGGCCCGCTGTACCTGCCGGCCTGGCGGCAGGTGGTGTGGAGCGACATCCCCAACGACCGGATGCTGCGCTGGGACGAGGCGACGGGCGCGGTCTCGGTCTTCCGCTCCCCGGCCGGGCACCCGAACGGCAACACCCTGGACCGCGAGGGCCGCCTGATCACCTGCGAGCAGGGCAACCGGCGCGTCACCCGGACCGAACCGGACGGCAGCATCACCGTCATCGCGGACCGCTTCGAGGGCAAGCGGCTCAACAGCCCGAACGACGCCGTGGTGCGCTCGGACGGCTCGATCTGGTTCTCGGACCCGGACTTCGGCATCACCAGCGACTACGAGGGCGTGCGCGCGCCGTCCGAGATCGGCGCCTGCAACCTCTACCGCGCGGACCCGGTGACGGGCGAGGTGCGGATCGTCGCGGACGGGTTCCGCGGCCCGAACGGCGTCGTGTTCTCGCCCGACGAGAGCGAGCTGTACGCGGCGGACACCGCGGCCGGCCACATCCGCGCGTTCAAGGTGGGCGAGGACGGCACGCTCAGCGGCGACCGCGTCTTCGCCGAGTGCCGTCCGGTGGACAACATCCGCTTCGACGACGAGGGCCGGCTGTGGGTGGCGGCCATGGAGGAGGGTGTGCGCTGCTACGCGCAGGACGGCACCCCGATCGGCCGGATCCGCGTCCCCGAGCCCGTCTCGAACATCGCCTTCGGCGGCCCGAAGAACAACCGCCTCTTCATCACCGCCACGACCTCGCTCTACTCGCTGGTCCTGTCGGTGACGGGCCTCCCCCGCGTCCGGTAGCCCCGGTCGGACCGGGCCCGTACCCGCCCAACGCAAGAGGCCCCCCGGCGAACCGGGGGGCCTCTTCGGCTGTGCACTCGGCAGGATTCGAACCTGCAACCTTCTGATCCGTAGTCAGATGCTCTATCCGTTAAGCTACGAGTGCTTGGGCTTCCCGGGGTTTTTCGCCCCGTTGGCCTTGCGAGAACAACAATACATGGACCTTGCCGGGACGCGAAATCCGTTAACCAAACCGGCCCTGACCTGCGAAAACACCCCGGAGGGTGATCGTCCGGACGGATGCGCGCCCCGACCGGGCGCCTACGGACCCCGAACACGGCAGCGGGTTCGCGCCGGAAATGCAGCGAAGCCCCGGTCCGTGAGGACCGGGGCTTCGCCGATTGCGGAGGCGGAGGGATTTGAACCCTCGATGGGGGGTAAGCCCCAAACCGCATTAGCAGTGCGGCGCCATAGACCGGACTAGGCGACGCCTCCAGCACACCCCCGCGTACGGGGTGCGTGCAGATGATGACACAGCCGCAGGGCCGGTCACCAATCCGCTCCCACGGTACTAGGCAAGCTGGCCGCAGAGCAAAGGCTTAATCACTCCCGGCACACGGTCCGCGGTGGCCGTCACGCACCGCGCCCGTATGTCGTTGGTCAGGCGTACGACGTACGGACGACCTGGAGTGCCCCCATGTTGCGACTCGCCGCCTTCGCCGTCACCTCCCTCCTGGCCACCACCGCCGCCGGCCCGCTGCCCCCGCTGACCCCGCTGCCCCTCGACCGGCTGCTGTCCTCCCCCGACCGCCTCACCGTCTCCGTCTCCCACACCGGCAACCCCCGGGCGGACGGGGAGTACCTGCTCGAGTGCAACCCCGCCGGCGGGGACCACCCCCGGGCGGAGCAGGCGTGCGCCCGCCTCGACCGGTTCGCCGAGGCCGGCGAGAACCCCTTCGCCGCCGAGTCCGAGCGTCGGGTGTGCACCCAGCAGGACGGCGGACCGGCCAGGGCGAGCATCACCGGCACGTGGCAGGGGCAAAAGGTGAACGCCTCATTCCGGCGAACCGACGGGTGCGAGATCGCGCGGTGGCGCAACCTGGAACCCGTGCTTCCGGCCGGGCACTCCTGACCTGGGAGGATGCGGCGGATGCCCGGAGTACCCGGAACATCCGCCACCTCAGGCCGGGGCCGTGCCCTTAGACTCCTCCCGTGACATGCCGGTAGTCGTGGTCAGGGAGGAAGCTCGTCGTGAGCAGCAGGCCATCCCGAGGCGCTGCTCGCCTCGCAGCAATACTCGACGCGCTTCCGGACGCGCTGCTGCTCGTCAACGCCAACGGCACGGTCGTCAACGCGAATTCGATCGCCCTCGAGGTCATGGAGAGCCCCGGCACCGGCCTGGTCGGCCGCGGTGTGCTGGACCTGTTCCCCGACTTCGACTCCAAGCTGATCCCCGGCTCGATGCGCCGCCCCGGCGACGACGACGGCGGCCGGGCCAAGCCCAAGCGGATGGTCGCGCGGCGCACCGACGGCAGCGAGTTCCCGGTCGAGGTCACCCACGCCCACCTGGACGGCCGGGACGCCTACCGCGAGCCGCAGCCCGCCTACACCGGGGACGAGCTGCTGATGCTCGTCGTACGCGACCTCTCCGAGACCGTGGACACCGAGGCCGAGCTGGCCCGCTCCCAGCGGCAGACCGAGATGATCCTGCGCGCCGCCGCCGAGGGCGTCGTCGGCACGGACACCGACGGCCGCGTCGTCCTCGTCAACCCGGCGGCCGCACAGATCCTCGGCTACCGCGCCACCGATCTCGGCAACCGCGAGCTGCACGCCCTGATCCAGCACTCGCGCGCCGACGGCTCCCCGTTCCCCTTCGAGGAGTCCCCGCTCGCCGACACCCTGCGCAGCGGCCGCAAGCACCGGGTGCGCGGCCAGGTGCTGTGGAACAAGGCCGGGCAGCCCGTCTCCGTGGACCTGACCACCTCACCCGTGCGCGACGGCGACATGCTCGTCGGCGCCGTGATGACCTTCACCGACCGGCGGCCCTTCGACGCGCTGGCCGCACGGCACGCCCAGCTCGTCGCGGTCCTCGGCGGTTCCCTGCGCGGGCCGTTGGAGGAGCTGCGCGGTGAGCTGGCCACCCTGGCCGCCGACGACGGCGGCCAGCTGTGGCCCGAGGCCAACCAGCTGCTGCACCACCTGGCCGCCGGGTACTCCCGGATGACCACGCTCGTCGACAACGTGCTGGCCTACCAGCGTCTGGACGCGGGCAGCGAGAAGCTGAGGAAGAAGAACGTCCTGATGGACGGGGTCGTCAAGGCCGGCGTCGACGGCGCGGTCGAGCTGATCGGCCCGGGCCGGGCGCAGTTCGCCGTGCACGCGCCGACCATCGAGGCCGAGGTGGATCCGGAACGGATCGCCACCGCCCTCGCGCACCTCGTCGCGGACGTCGCCGGCGTGGACGCCACCGGCAAGACCCCCCAGGGAAGCGGGTACGCCGACTCCACGATCGTGGTCGCCGCCGCGCAGCGCGGCGAGGTCGTACGCATCGAGGTGCGCGGGCCCTACCAGGGCGGAGACCCGGTGCACGAGCCGATCGTCCGCGGCATCGTGACCGCGCACGCGGGTGTGCTCCAGACCGTGGAGGTGCCCGGCGCGCCCGGCGGCGCGTACGTGCTGGAACTCCCCCTGGGCTCGGGCGCCGGGACCGTGACCCTGCCCGAACCGGAACCGGAACCCGAGCCGGAGCCTGAGCCCGAGCCCGAACCGAAGCCGGATGCGCAGGGTGGCGGGGCGGCCGCCGGAGCGGCTGCCAAGGGCACCGGGCGACGCGGCCGGCGCGGGGTGGACGCGTTCCTGGAGGACTCCGCGGACGAGGCGGGCGCACCCGGCGCCGCTGCGGCCGGGGGCGCGCTGGCACTGCCGTCCGGGCGGCGGCGAGCCGGCGAGGCCCCTGCCGACGCGGCCGCGCCCGCGCTCGCTCAGTCCCCGGTGAACCCGGCCGGCCTCGGCACCGGCCGCCGGCGCGGCCGGGACGGCGACGGCGAGGGCGCCGAGGGCGGTGCCGCCCGGCCCGTGCCCCCGCAGGGCACCGCCATGCCCGCACTGCCGCCCGTGCCCGCCATGCCTTCGGTTCCGGCGACCGAGCACCCCGCCGGGCGGCGGCGTGCGCTGGGCCAGGCCGGTCCGGTACGGCCCGGTAGCCCGGTGCCCGCGGCGGGACTCGCGCCGGCCGCACCCGCCGGCGGCCCGGCTCCCGCACGGCCGATCGCCCCGGAGGGCGGCTTCGCGCTGCCCGCCGGTCCGACGCCGGGTCCGGCCCCTGTTCCGGCTCCTGTTCCGGCTGGGGCTGCGGTCCCGGCCGCCACCCCCGTTCCCGGTCCTGCCGCCGGACCGTTCCCGCCCGCGCCCGGGTCGCTCGGCTCGCCCGGGTCCGCTCCCGCCAGCGCCCCGGTTCCCGTCGGCGCCCCGGTTCCCGCCGGCGCACCGGCACCCGGCTCCGCTCCGGCTCCTGGCTCCGCTCCGGCTCCGGGTGCCGTGCCCGGCGCCTCCGCCGAGGGCGAGGCCCCGGTCGGGCGGCGTGCCCGGCGCGCCCTGGGCACGCCCGGTGCCGAGTCCGCGGCTCCCGCCGCGCCCGCCGCCGCGGGTGACGGGGAGGCCGTACCGCCGACCGGGCGGCGCCGGGCCCTGCCGCCCACCCCTGCCTGGCCGGTTCCGGCAGCCCGGACCGCCCCCGAGGACGACGAGGCCGCCGGCCGTGCCGCCGTGCCCGGGGCCCGGCAGCCGCAGGACGGGGCGGCCGAGCCGGGCCGGCCGATCAGCGTCCGCACCCTCGGCCAGGGCATCTCGGTCGACCCGTCCGCTGCTCCCGACAACGGTGCCGCCGCCGGCGGCTCCGGACGCCGCCGCCGGCTCGCCGAGCCCGCGCCACAGGGCCGTGCCTTCGTGATAGGCGCCCCCGAGGCGGGCGCGGCCGAGGGGCCGGAACCGCTGGACGGGCCCGGCGGCGCCATCGAGGTGGTCAGCCGGCCCGTTCCGCCGCCGGTCGACGACGAGCTGCCGCCGGAGCCGCTGGACAACCCGCGCCGGCTCCTGGTGTGGCCCGCGCCCGACGTGCAGACGCAGCAGGCGCTCAGCGACAACGGCTACCGCCCGGTGGTCGTGCACTCCCGCGAGGAAGTCGACGCGCAGATCGCCGCGTTGCCCGCGGCCCTGTTCGTGGACCCGCTGACCGGCCCGATCACCCGGACCGCCCTCCAATCGCTGCGCGCGGCCGCGGTGGCCGCCGAGGTGCCCGTACTGGTCACGGCCGGGCTCGGCCACGCCTCGCGCGAGGCGGCGTACGGGGCGGATCCTGCCGTGCTCCTCAAGGCGCTCGCGCCGCGCGACAGCGAGCAGCACCCGTCGCGGGTCCTGCTGATCGAGGAGCGCGACGGGATCGCAACCGCGCTCACGGCCGCGCTCGAACGGCGCGGGCTCCAGGTCGCCCGGGCGGGCGCCGACACCGACGCGGCGGAGCTGGCGTCCCGGATGCGGCCCAACCTGCTGGTCATGGACCTCATGCAGGTACGCCGCCGACGGGCCGGCATCGTCGACTGGCTGCGCGCCAACGGCAGGCTCAACCGGACCCCGCTGGTGGTCTACACGGCCACCGGGATCGACGATGCCGTGCTGCCGCGGCTCGCGTCCGGGGAGAGCGTGCTCTTCCTCGCGGAACGGGCCACCACGGCGGACGTGCAGGGCCGCATCGTGGACCTCCTGGCCAAGATCGGCACCAACTAGCCATCCTGGCCCGATGGCCATCACCGACACGTCCGAGCACGCCGTCCCCGCCGACAACGGGGAGGTGAGTCTGCTCATCGCCCGGCAGGTCGAGCCGGGGTACGAGGAAGCGTTCGAGGGCTGGGCGCGCGGCATCCTGGAGACCGCCGCGTCCTTCCCGGACCACCTCGGCTACGGGCTGTTCCGCCCGGCGCAGGAGGGCGGACCGTGGTTCCTCGTGCACCGCTTCCGGGACCAGTCCGCGCTGCGACGGTGGCAGGACTCGCCGGAGCGGGCCGCCTTCTTCGCGAACTGCGAGGGCCACCACCACACCGAGACGGCCCGGCGCGAGCTGCACGGCATGGAGACCTGGTTCGCCAAGCCGGGTACGGCCCAGCCCGCACCGCCGCGGTGGAAGATGGCGATCAGCTCCGGGCTGGCCATTTTCCCGATCTCGCTGGTCGGCAACGCGGTGCTCGGGCCGTACCTGGTGGACGTGAACTTCGTGCTGCGGACGGCGGCCTTCGCCGCCGTCTTCAGCACCCTGATGACCTACGTGGCCATGCCTGCCGTCAGCAGGCTGCTGCGGCCTTGGCTCACGCGCGGCTGACGGTGGTTCAGTCGAGCACGGTGACGTCGAGCTCGCCGTCGGCGTACTGCCTGCGGATCACCTTCTTGTCGAACTTGCCGACGCTGGTCTTGGGGACCGCCTCGATGAACGTCCAGCGCTCGGGCAGCTGCCACTTGGCGATGGACTGGCCGAGGAAGGCCCGCAGCGCCACATAGTCCACGGTCCCGCCCTCCTTGAGGACGACGGTGGCCAGGGGGCGCTCGCCCCACTTGTCGTCCGGGACGGCGACGACCGCGGCCTCGGCGACCTCGGGGTGCGCCATCAGCGCGTTCTCCAGCTCCACGCTGGAGATCCACTCGCCACCGGACTTGATCACGTCCTTGGCCCGGTCGGTGAGCGTGAGGAAGCCGTCCGAGGTGATCACGCCGACGTCGCCGGTCTTGAGCCAGCCGTCGGAGCTGAACTTGTCGTCGGGGCGCAGCGGTTCGCCGGATCCGCCGTAGTAGGCGCCCGCGATCCAGGGGCCGCGCACCTCCAGCTCACCCGCCGACTCCCCGTCCCAGGGCAGGATGTCGCCGCCCGGGCCGACCAGGCGGGGTTCGACGCCCGCCGGGAAGCGGCCCTGGGTGATCCGGTACGGCCACTCCTCGTCGGCGTCCAGGCCGGCCGGAGGGTGCGCCATGGTGCCGAGCGGCGAGGTCTCGGTCATCCCCCAGGCATGGCAGAGGCGGACGCCGAGCTTGTCGTACGCCTCCATCAGCGAGGGCGGGCAGGCCGCGCCGCCGATGGTGACCTGCCGCATGGAGGTCAGGTCGCGCGGGCGGGCGGTGACCTCGGCGAGGAGCCCCTGCCAGATGGTGGGGACGGCCGCGGCGTGCGTGGGCCGCTCCCGCTCGATCATCTCGGCGAGCGGGGCGGGCTGCAGGAACCGGTCCGGCATCAGCATGTTGATGCCGGTCATGAACGTGGCATGGGGCAGGCCCCAGGCGTTCACGTGGAACTGCGGGACGACGATGAGGCTGGTGTCCTTGTCGTTCAGCCCCATCGACTCCGCCATGTTGACCTGCATGGAGTGCAGGTAGATGGAGCGGTGCGAGTAGACGACGCCCTTCGGGTCGCCGGTGGTGCCCGAGGTGTAGCACATGGCGGCGGCCTGGCGCTCGTCCAGCTCCGGCCAGTCGTAGTGGTCGGAGCGGCCCGCGAGGAGCTCCTCATACTCGTGGACGCGGACGCCGAGTCCGTCGAGTACGGAGCGGTCGCCGATGCCGGAGACGACCACGTGCTCGACGGTGGGCAGGTGCGGCAGCAGCGGGGCGAGCAGCGGCAGCAGGGTCCCGTTGACCAGCACGACCCGGTCGGCGGCGTGGTTGACGATGAAGACGAGCTGCTCGGGGGGAAGCCTGAGGTTGAGGGTGTGCAGGACCGCGCCCATGGAGGGGATCGCGAAGTACGCCTCGACGTGCTCCGCGTTGTTCCACATCAGCGTGGCCACCCGGTCGTCCTGCTGGACGCCGAGCCCGTCGCGCAGGGCGTGGGCCAGGCGCCCGGCCCGGGCACCGATCTCGGCGAAGCTGCGCCGGTCCGGCTCCGCCTCTCCGGTCCAGGTCGTGACCTGGGAGTTCCCGTGGATCGTCATCCCGTGTCGGAGTATCCGACTGACGAGAAGCGGTACGTCCTGCATGGTGCTCAGCAAAGCGTCCTCCCGTGGGCGCTGCGGCGCTGCGGCGGCTTGGATTGCTGCCGATTCTGCGCACGTACCGGTCGGCATGTCACTACCCGGGGGTACAAACAGGGCGCTCAATCGCTGTCAGGGGACACGGCGTGGCGCCGCGCACAGGCCCGGGGCGCGCGTACGGTGCACGGCGCACAGGCCGCGCCGGGGGCGGGCGTTGTTTCACGTGAAACGGCGGCCCGGGTTTCACGTGAAACATCCCTGGTCGCGGCCGGAACGGGCGGCGGGCGCTCAGCGGACCGGGGTGAGCTCCGGGTCCTCGCGGAGCTTGACCAGCGCGCGGGAGACGGCGCTCTTGACGGTGCCGATGGAGACCCCCATGAGCTCGGCGGTCTGAGCCTCGGTCAGGTCCTCGTAGTAGCGCAGGACGACCATGGCACGCTGCCGGTCGGGCAGCCGGGTCACCGCGCGCCACATCGCGTCGCGCAGGGCCTGCGCCTCGGCGGGGTCGGTGCTCTGCGGTGCCTCGGTCTCCGGGAGCTCGTCGCAGGCGAACTCGTCGATCCTGCGCTTGCGCCACTGGGAGGTGCGGGTGTTGACCAGGGCCCGCCGGACGTAGCCGTCCAGGGCCCGGTGGTCCTCGATGCGGTCCCAGGCGGCGTAGGTCTTGGCCAGCGCCGTCTGGAGCAGGTCCTCGGCATCGCACGGGTTGGGCGTGAGCGAGCGCGCGGTGCGCAGCAGGCCCGCGCCCCGGGTCCGGACGTACGCCGAGAACGACGGGTACGGCGTCGGTTGCGAGGCGAGCGTGCACACGGGCGTGGTCATGGCTCCACGCTAGAAGCGCGGGGCCTGGCAGGGGATCGGCCGCAGGTGCCGAAGGGGGGTCCCTCTCAGGTTGTAGGGGCGGGGCGTATCCCACCTCCTGAAGGTGGAGGGGGCGGGGGCGGTGGGCAGGGCCACGGGTCGCGGGGCGTCAGCCGTCCGCGCCGAGGATCAGCCCGGACGTCGGTACCCCGGTCCCGGCCGTGACCAGGGCGTGGGCGGCCCCGCGGACCTGGTTGACGGAGGTGCCGCGCAGCTGGCGCACGGCTTCGGCGATGCCGTTCATGCCGTGCAGGTATGCCTCCCCGAGCTGGCCGCCGTGCGTGTTGAGGGGCAGCTCGTCCGCGGCAACGAAGTCGGCGGCCTCGCCGGGCTTGCAGAAGCCGAACTCCTCCAGCTGCATCAGCACGAACGGCGTGAAGTGGTCGTAGAGGATGCCGACGTCGATGTCCGAGGGGCGCAGTCCGCTGGTCCGCCACAGCTGCCGGGCGACCACGTCCATCTCGGGCAGGCCGGTGAGGTCGTCGCGGTAGAAGGAGGTCATGCCCTCCTGGCGGCGGCCCGCGCCCTGCGCCGCCGCGGTGATCACGGCAGGCGGGTGGCGCAGGTCGCGGGCCCGCCGGGTGCTGGTGACGACGATGGCCTGGCCGCCGTCGGTCTCCTGGCAGCAGTCCAGCAGCCGCAACGGCTCGGCGATCCAGCGCGAGGCGGCGTGCTCGGCGAGGGTGATGGGCCGGCCGTGGAACCAGGCGGCGGGGTTGTTCGCGGCGTGCCGCCGGCCGGTGACGGCGACGTGCCCGAACGCCTCGGGGGTGAGGCGGTGGGCGTGCAGGTAGCGCTGGGCGGCCATGGCCACCCAGGAGGCCGGCGTGAGCAGCCCCCAGGGCAGCGACCAGCCCAGGGCGGCGCCTTCCGCAGAGGGCTCGCGCTGCTGCACACCGGAGCCGAAGCGGCGGCCGGAGCGCTCGTTGAAGGCGCGGTAGCAGACGACGACCTCCGCGACCCCGGTGGCGACGGCGAGGGCGGCCTGCTGGACGGTGGCGCAGGCAGCACCGCCGCCGTAGTGGATGCGGGAGAAGAAGGAGAGCTCCCCGGTCCCGGCGGCCTGGGCGACCGTGATCTCGGGGCTGGTGTCCATGGTGAAGGTGACCATGCCGTCGACGTCGGCGGGGGTGAGCCCGGCGTCGTCGAGTGCGGCGTGCACGGCCTCGACGGCGAGCCGCAGCTCGCTGCGGCCGGAGTCTTTGGAGAACTCGGTCGCGCCGATACCGGCGATGGCGGCGCGCCCGCCGAGCCCGTCCCGGTTCCGCACGCTCATGCCGTGCCTCCCGGGGCGGGCAGGGTCACGGTGACGGTGCCGGTGACGTGCCGGCCGATGCCGTTGGCCCCGACCACGCGGATCTCGGCGGTGTCCCCGGCGAGGGCGGTGACGGTGCCGGTGAGGGTCATGGTGTCGCCCGGGTGGTTCGGGGCGCCCAGCCGGATGGCCACCCTGCGCAGGACGGCCCCGGGGCCGAGGTGGTCGGTGATGTACCGGCCGACCAGCCCGTTCGTGGTCAGGATGTTCATGAAGATGTCCGGGGAGCCCTTTTCGCGCGCGAGCTCCGCGTCGTGGTGCACGTCCTGGTAGTCCCGGGAGGCGATCGCGCCCGCGACGATGAGCGTGCGGGTGATCGGGATCTCCAGCGGCGGCAGTGTGTCGCCGACGTTCATGCGTCCTCCCCCTCGGGCGGTGTGTTCGGCCGGGACAGGAGGGTGCCGAGCTCGGCCAGCAGCTCGCTGCCGCAGCCGAGGTAGGCGTCGAGCTGGCGCCCCCACAGGAAGTGCCGGTGGACCGGGTGGTCGAGGTCGGCGCCCGTCCCGCCGTGCAGGTGCTGGACCGCGTGGACGACCCGCTTGCCCGCCTCCGAGGCCCACCAGGCCGCCGTCAGGGCGTGCTCGTGCGCCAGGAGCCCTTGGTCGATGCGCCAGGCCGCCTCGTAGGCGGTGACCCGGATCGCCTCCGTGTCCATGTGCGCGTCGGCGGCGCGCAGCATCACCCCCTGGTTCGTGGAGAGGGGCCGGCCGAACTGCTCGCGGGTGGAGGTGTACTCGGCCGCGCGGGCCACGGCGCCCGCGCATACGCCCGCCTGAAGCCCCGCGAACGCCGTGCGGGCGGCGGCGAGCACCTGCCCGTAGGGCTGCCCGCCGGGAGCGGGCGCCGGGCCGAGCGGTTCGGCCTCGGCCCCGGCCAGGCCGAGCCGCCCGGCAGCCCAGGGGGCGGTGGTCTCCACGGGCGCGGTCTCCACGCCGGGAGCGTCCGTCCGTACGAGCCACAGGGCCCGGTCCGCATCGGGGACCAGGACATGGGAGGCATCGCGCAGCCACGGCACGAGGGGAGCGGTACCGGTCAGCCGGCCGTCCGCCGACGCGGTGAAGCATCCGCGGGCCGGGAGGGCGCCGGTGGCCACCGCCTCGCCCGTGCACAGGGCGGGCAGCAGGCGGGCCCGCTGCTCGGCGCTGCCGTGCGCGGCGACGGGGAGGACCCCGTACACGCAGGTGGCGGCGTACGGGACCTGCGCCGTGGTGCGGCCCTGCTCCTCCAGCAGCAGCACCAGCCCGAGCAGGCCGATGTCCTCCACCGCGCCGATCAGCCCGGAGTCGGCGAGGGCCTTCCACAGTTCGGCGTCGGTGCCGGTGTCGGCCGCGGCGAGGCGTTCGTGGGTGGCGAGGTCGCGGAAGATGCGGGTGGCGAGCGCGGCCGCGGTTGCCTGCTCCTCGGTGGGGCGGAAGTCCATCAGCCCTCCGCCCCGCCTCGGAAGACCGGCAGCTCCAACTCCTCGTCCACCCGCAGGAACTCCAGCCGGACGGGCATCCCGATGCGGACCGCGTCGTACGGGACGCCGGTGATGTTGGTGATCATGCGGACTCCCTCGGCGAGTTCGACGAGCGCGACCGCGTACGGGGGGTCGAAGGCCGGGAACGGCGGATGGTGCAGGACGACGTAGCTGAAGACCGTGGCCTCGCCGCAGGCCTCGACGGTGTCCCAGTCCAGGCTCGCGCAGGCGTTGCACCCGGGCAGCCAGGGGAAGCGGAGGGTCGCGCAGGAGGTGCATCGCTGGATCAGCAGCCTGTGGTCCCGGACGCCGTCCCAGAAGCCCTGGTTGTCGCGGTTGACCACGGGACGGGGGCGGCGGGGCTGCTCGGGCCGCCGCCGGGGCGGTGCCGCGTGCGGGGGCGCGTCCTGCCCGGCCGGTCGGGGCCGTGCGGCGGGCGCGTACTTGAGGATCCGGAAGCGGTGGGTGCCGGCGAGTTCGCCCCCGACGCGGACGTCCATGCGCGTGGTCACGAAGTGGCCGGGGCCCAGCCCGGTCGTCTTGCGCGGCGATACGGACTCGATCACGGCGTCGAAGGTGACGGTGTCGCCGGGGCGCAGCGGGCGCAGGTACTCCTGCTCGCAGTCGGTGGCGACGACGGAGGTGCAGCCGGCTCCGTCGAGGAGGGCGAGGAGTTCGTCGTAGGCGCCGGAGCGGGCGGTGTGCCCCGACAGTCCGCCCATCGTCCAGGCCTGGAGCATGGTGGGCGGGGCGATCGCGTCCGGGCCCGTGTAGGCGGGGCTGGTGTCGCCCATCGCCTCGCACCAGTGGCGGATCATCGCCTCGTTGACGGGGTCCTTGCCCTGCCCGGCGGTGGCGGCCGGCCGGCCCTCGTAGGCCAGGAGCCGCGCGAGGAACCGCTCTGCTGCCGCGTCCTGTGCCTTCCCGGACTCCGTGGCGGTCATCGCTTCCTCCCCTTCATGCCGAGCCGCATCATGGCGACGATCTCCCGCTGGACCTCGCCGGCTCCGCCGCCGAAGGTGTTGATCTGGGCGGCGCGGTTCATCCGCTCCAGCTCGCCGTCCGCGAAGGCTCCGGGCCCGGCTCCCCGCAAGAGGGCCCGCTCGCCCACCACCTCCTGGCACATCCGGTACACCTCGACGGTGGTCTCGGTGCCGAAGAACTTCACGCCGCTGGCGTCGCCCGGGGCCAGGGTGCCGGCACCCACGTCCTGGACCAGGCGCCAGTTGAGGAGGCGTACGGCGGCCAGCCGGGCGTGGGCCTCGGCGAGCCGGGCTTGCACCCAGGGCCGGTCGGCGGGGCGTTCGCCGGTGACCGGGTCGGGAGTGCGGGCGTGCCGGAGCGCGGCCTCGTAGACGTCCTCGGCCTGCATGCCGATGGCGGCCAGGGCCACCCGCTCGTGGTTGAGCTGGTTGGTGATCAGGCCCCAGCCGCCGTGCTCGGGGCCCACCAGGTTGCCCGCGGGCACGCGGACCCCGTCGTAGTACGTCGAGGTGGTCGTCAGGCCGCCTACCGTCTCGATCGGGGTCCACGAGAAGCCGGGCGCGGCGGTCGGCACGAGGATGATCGAGATTCCTTTGTGCTTGGGGGCCGCCGGATCGGTGCGGCAGGCCAGCCAGATCCAGTCGGCGTTCTGGGCGTTGGACGTGAAGACCTTCTGGCCGTCGACTATCCAATCGGCTTCGTCACGTACCGCGCGGGTGCGCAGGGACGCCAGGTCCGTGCCGGCCGCGGGCTCGGAGTAGCCGATGGCGAAGACGGTCTCGCCGCGGAGGATCCGGGGCAGGAAGTAGTCCTTCTGCTGCGTGGTCCCGTACTTCATCAGGGTCGGGCCCACCGTGTTGAGGGTGACCATCGAGACGGGGGCGCCGGCCCGGTAGGCCTCGTCGAAGAACACGAACTGCTCGTCGGCGCCGCGCCCCTGGCCGCCGTACTCGACGGGCCAGCCGAGGCCGAGCAGGCCGTCGGCGCCGATCCGGCGCAGCAGGGCGCGCTGGGCGGCCGGGTCGGCGGGGGGCGCGCCGTCCGGCAGGAGGTCGTGGAAGTACGCGCGCAGTTCGGCGCGGAGCCGCAACTGGCCTTCGGTCGGGGCGAGGTGCACGGCGCAGTCCTCCCGGCTCACATCGGCGATGTGAATCTGACTGTCCGTCAGTTCTGCGGAGGATGTCAAGGTCGCCGGCGGGCGGCGGCAGGCTCGGACGCACACGAAAAGGGGCAGCACGGGGAGCGGGTGCCTGCCGCAGCTACCGCATCGGGAGGAAGTGGACCGCCACATTCGAGTTGGCCTGCTGGATTCCGGCCAGTGCCGAGCCGTTGACCTGCGCGGAGTTGCTCTGGTCCGACGCCACCCCCCCTGCAGAGCACGGCGGCAAGCGGGAGCGAAGCGGCGGCGGCGAGGACACGGGCGGTACGGATGCTTGGCCGTCCCATGCCTCACACCCCTGCGCGCCCTCCCGCGCGCCCCCGCGCCTCCTGTGTCCGCCCCGCGCGCTAGGCGGCGAGCGCGAGCCGAAGCCGGACGTCCGCCGCGGCAACGGCATCCCGCGCCGAGCCGGTGACACGGGAAGCGGCACGGGCGGCAGCCCCGATGGGGGCACCCTCACCGACGCGGGCAGCGGCGGCAACAGCCGAGTTGCGGACGGACGGGGTGCTGCCGTGCGCCTCGGCGCAGATCCGCTGCTTGATGGTCGGCGGCAGCGCCCAGCTCGGCATCACCGTCCCCCGGCTCCGCGATACGGCCGGCCGGCACACCTCCACGCACCTGCACCAAGCGGGCGCTTCCCCGACGGAGACGGTCGGCGCTGCGGCCCCGCCGCGAAGCCCGAGGACGGAGAGCAGCGACGCGAGCGCGGTGACGACAACGGTCCAGACCGAGGTGAGAGTGATGCGCTGAGCCATGACGAGGTGCCTCGCTTCGCACTGTTCCGGCGGGCGGATCTGCATACATTCGTCATGATGTATCCGCAAATGCACGGCCCGCACCACCCGCGCCGATCGTCCGACAAACACCACCCGAAGGGCCCAAACGAAGAAGGGGTGCCCCGGAACCGGGACACCCCTTCTGGTCAGCGCGCGCCGACCTGGTGCGGTGGGTGTGGGATTTGAACCCACGGTGACTCGCGCCACGACGGTTTTCAAGACCGTTCCCTTAGGCCGCTCGGGCAACCCACCTGGCCGGTACAGACTACCGGGAGGTGGGAGGCGGTGGCGTCAGGAATTCTGGGCCTTGTCGTAGGCGGCCTTCGCCTCGTTGCCGAAGTAGGGGCCGAACATCCGGTTCGGCAGGAAGGTGTAGCCGAAGCTGTTCACCGAGACCTGGGTGCCCAGGCCCGTGGTCTCGTTGAAGTCCTGGAACCAGGGGCCGCCGCTGGAGCCGCCGGTCATGTTGCAGGCCAGGCTGTGGTCCTTGGTCAGCAGGAAGTCCCTGCTGCTGTTGCCGCTGCAGTAGACCAGCTTGGTGCCGTCGTACGGCGAGGCAGCCGGGAAGCCGAAGGCGTACATCCGCTTGTTGTAGCCGCCGTTGAACAGGATGCCCTGGGCGCCGACGACCTGGCTGAGCTTCTGGCCGTTCTGCGGGGCGACGACCGCGAGGCCGACGTCCATGTTCATGTCCTCGCTGGCGGCCCACTGGTCCGTCGCGAAGGTCTTGGTGGCCGGCCACTGGCCGTAGGGCGCGTTGCCGTTGTTGTACGCCGGGACGAAGACCCAGTTGGTGTGCCAAGCGCCCTGGTACTTCACGCAGTGGCCGGCGGTGATCACCGTGCTGCCGTTGGCGCTGGTGACGGAGTCGCCGGAGCAGGACGCGGTCCGGTCGCCGAAGGTGAAGAAGACGCGGCCGGAGGTCTTCACCACCGCCCCGCCGCCCGTCCAGGCGCCGCCCGCCTGGGGGAAGGCCGTCGGGGAGGCCGCGGCGGAGGCGGGCGCGGAGGCGGCGGTCGGAGCGATCAGCGTGGGCCGGTCCGCGGTCGTGGCCGGCGCCCGTCCTGTCCCCGGCGCCGCCACCACGTCCAGCGGGACGGCGCTGCGCATCCGCTCGGCGGTCCAGAAGCCGGCGGTGTGCTGCTGCCGGAACGAGGCCGGGGCTTCCGCGGCGGCCGATGGGGTGGCCGCCGTCAGCGCGCCCGCGATGAGGGCGCCTGCCGCCAGCAGGACCGATGCCGCCGTGCGATGACGATTCACGCATGACTCCTTCTGCCGTGCCCGGTCCCGTCGAACCGGACAGGGTGGGGGTGAAGAGCTGTCGGTGCGGATCGGCCGCAGGGTGGCACGCGCGGCACGAGATGTCAGGAGACGGCCGGACCGTTCGGTCGGTTCAGGCCAGGAATTGGCCAACTCCCGCCCGTGGGACCGGCCGTACGCCCCTCCCGCCCCTCACCATCTCTTCCCTCATACGGTCATCAGCACGCCCGCGTACGAGACTCCGGCCACCACCACCCACGCCCCGAGCCCCAGTGCGGCGGCCCGACCGCCTGTCCGGGCCATGGAGCGGAGGTCCACCGCGCTGCCGAGCCCGAACAAGGCGGCTGCCAGCAGGAGTTCCTGCACGGTGTGCGCCCACTCCAGGGCTGCCCCGGGCAGCACACCGGTGGCGCGCAGGGCGGCCGCGGCCAGGAAACCGACCACGAACAGCGGCACGGGAGCCGGGCGGCGACCGGAAGACGTGCGCTCGCCCCGGCGGCGGGCCCGCAGTGCGAAGGCCACGGCCGCCACCAGCGGAGTCAGCAGCGCCACGCGCATCAGCTTGACCACGACCGCTTCGCCGAGCGAGCCGGGGCCCGCGGTCTGCGCGGTCGCCACGACCTGGCCGACGTCGTGGACGCTCGCGCCGACCCAGCGCCCGAACGCCACGTCGGAGAGCCCGAGCGGATCCTGGAGCAGCGGCAGTACGGCAATGGCCAGCGTGCCGCACAGGGTCACCAGCGCGGCCGAGGCGGCCACGTCCTCCTCGTCACTGCCGGTCACCTGGCTCACCGCACCGATCGCCGAGGCCCCGCAGATCGAGTAGCCGGTGGCGATCAGCAGCGGCTGGTCGCCCGGCAGGCCGAGCCGTCGGCCCAGCCAGAGCGTCCCGAAGAAGGTGGCCGCGACCACGCCCGCCACCATGGCCAGGGTGGCCCAGCCCAGTCCGAGCACCTGGTCCAGGCCCAGACCGAGGCCGAGCAGCACGATGCCGATCCGCATCAGCCGCCGACCGGCCAGCGAGAGGCCGGGACGGGCGGCTCCGCGTACGGTCGCCCGTAGGCCGGGAAGGTGGGCCGCGGCGATCCCCAGCACCACCGACGCGGTCAGCATGGGGATCGCGGGCACGAGCCGGTGCACGCACCACGCCACGGCGACGCCGGCGGCGGCCATCCCCAACCCCGGCCAGGAAGAGGATGTTTCACGTGAAACCCGGCCCGCCGGTGCGCTTCCTGCCGCGCGTATCGGGCGGTTGAGAAGCGCCATCAGTCGGCGGGGAGCGTGTAGACGCGGCGCACACTACTGCCCAGGCGGACGACATCGGCTCCGTAGATGTGGATCGATATCGCCTTGGTGGTACAGGAGTTGCGGACCTTGTGGATGTCGCCGGGCGGGGCGAATCCGCAGACGTCGCCGACGCCGTTGACCACGGCCTCGGTGGCCACCAGCCGGGCGCCGGACGTCGCTGTGGCGGGCGCGAGCCGGTAGCGGAGCTCGCTCTCCTCGCCCTCGTGAACGCCCGCCACGCACCAGGAGACGTGGTCGTGGATGGCGGTCTCCTGACCGGGCAGCCACACCAGCGCCACCACCGAGAAGCTGCCGTCCGGCTCCGCATGCAGGACATGCTGCCGGTACCGGTCGGGGCTGCCCTCGCACTGCTCGGGCATGAGCAGGTCGGGCGTGCCCAGCTGCGGGGCGAGTCGTTCGCCGACGAGGTAGGCGGTCAGGTCCGGGGCCAGCCCCCGGTCCACGACCGTGCGGATCTCCTGGACGAGGGCGGCCATCCTCGCAGTGGTACGGGCCGGCGTCGTGGTGGTCATATGGGCAGAGTCGGACAGCTCACCCATCACGTCCAACGACAGTTTTCACCTGAAATCCCAAGCACTGCTTATGGGTTGCCGGGGGCGTGATCGACGGGGTCAGCACCCTATGCGGTTCGAGGCCACCAGCTTGAGCGCGTCGAGGAGCACGGCCGTCGCCGGTATCCGCAGGTGGTCGCGGTACACGTACGCGGCAATGTGGCGGCGGGCGTCCGGCTGGAGCGGCCGCCCGCAGACCCGGGTCAGGGAGAGGGAGGGCAGGACCAGGGCGGGCATCATCGCCACGCCGAGCCCCTGCCCGACCATGCTCTGAACGACCAGGTTGTCGTCCGAGGCGAACCGGATGTCGGGCACGAAGCCCAGCTCGGCGCACTCGTGCAGCAGGTTGGCCCGGCAGCGCGGACACCCCGCGATCCACCGCTCCTCCGCGAGGTCGGCCAGGTGCACGGCCCGGCGCCGGGCCAGCTGGTGCCCGGTCGGGAGCAGCACGGTGAGCTGGTCCTCCAGCAGCCTGACCTCCACGACCTCCTCGGGAACCTCCTCATGGAGCCCGGGGTAGGTGAAGGCCAGGGTGATGTCGCACTCCCCGCGTTCCAGCCGCAGCAGCGATTCCGGGGGCTCCCCGTCCAGCAGCTCGACCTGGACGCCCGGATGGTCCTTGGCCAGGCTGCTCAGGGCCTCGGGAACGAGGGTGGCGTTGGCGCTGGGGAAGCCGCACAGGCGCACCCGCCCGGTGCGCAGGCGCGCGTGCGCCTTCATCTGGGCCTCGGCGGCGGAGAGACTGCCGAGGATGGACTCGGCGTGCCGGGCCAGGGACTTTCCCGCCTCGGTGAGCTGCATCCTGCGGCCGACGCGGGTGAACAGCGGGGTACCGACGGCGCGTTCGAGCGCCTTCATCTGCTGGGTGATCGCGGGCTGCGTGTACCCGAGGGCACGCGCAGCCGCCGAGTAGGAACCAGAGGCCACGACTTCGTGGAAAGTACGTATGTGCCGCGAATCGAACACACGGGAAGCATAAGCGGACGTTGGGAGGGGCCGAAGGCAGAATCCCGCCCGCGGCCCCTCCTCATTCCGGCCAGCCGTCCCGGCCGGCCGCCCGCTGCTACTTGTCGCCGACGCGCGAGCCGAGCGTGATGTCCACGGTGGTCGGCTTGCCGTCGCGCAGGTAGGTCAGCTTCACGACGTCGCCCGGCTTGTGCGTCCAGATTTCGCTGATGAGCGTCGGGCCGCTGTCGATCGGCCGGTCGCCGAAGCGGGTGATGATGTCGCCCGGCTTGAGGCCGGCCTTGCCGGCCGGGCCGTTGGGATCGACCAGCTCGTTGGCCGGAGCGCCCTGCTCGGAAATCTTGGCGCCGTCGACCTTGGACTGGAGGTCCACGGAAACGGAGATGACCGGGTACACCGGCTTGCCCGTCTTGATCAGCGACTCGGCGACGATCTTCGCCTGGTTGACCGGAATGGCGAAGCCGAGGCCGATCGAACCGGCCTGTCCGCCGCCGAACCCGCCACCGCCGGCGGACTGGATGGCGGAGTTGATACCGATGACCGCGCCGCGGCCGTCGAGCAGCGGACCACCCGAGTTGCCCGGGTTGATCGAGGCGTCCGTCTGGAGGGCGCTCATGTACGAGTTCTTGCCGCCGGAGCCGTCGCCGGAGGCCACCGGGCGGTCCTTGGCGCTGACGATGCCGGTGGTGACCGTGTTGGACAGGCCGAAGGGGGCGCCGATCGCGATGGTCGCGTCGCCGACCGCGACCTTGTCGGAGTCGCCGAGCGGGAGCGGCTTGAGGCCGGCCGGCGGGTTCTTCAGCTTGAGCACGGCAACGTCGTAGCCCTGGGCCCGGCCGACGACCTCGGCCTCGTACTTCTTGCCGTCGGAGAAGGTCGCGGCGACCTTGCCGCCGTTCGCCGCGGAGGCCACCACGTGGTTGTTGGTGAGGATGTGGCCCTGCTGGTCGTAGACGAACCCGGTGCCGGTGCCGCCCTCGCCGTCGCCGGCGGAGGCCTGGATGGTGACGACGCTGGGCAGCGCGGAGGCGGCCAGACCCGCGATGGAGCCGGGCTCGCGCTTGAGGTCCTTCGGGGTGTTGCCGGCGGTGATCGTCGTGGAGCCGAAGCCGTCGCTCTTGCGCTCCGCCGCCCAGTAGCCGAGGCCGCCGCCGACACCGCCCGCGAGCAGGGCCGCCACGAGCACGGCGGCGATCAAACCGCTCCGCCCCTTCGGCTTGGCCGGGGGCACGCCGTCGACCAGGGGGGTGCCCCAGCCGGTGCCGTGGCCGCCGCCTCCCGCGTATGCCGGGACCGTCGGCGGCGCGGGGGGCCAGCCCTCGGCACCACCGTACGCGGCCGGGGCCGGCGCGGTGTGCGGGGCGGCAGGCTGCGCGTACGCCGGGGCCGGAGCCTGGTGCGGGGCGGGCGGGATCTGCTGGGTGGGCTCGGTGCCGGGCGCAGGCGTCGGCGGGAGCTGCTGGGTCACGGGCTCAGCGGGGGCGGGCGCCGAAGCCGGGGCCGCCGGGGCGGGAGCGGCAGGCGCCGCGGCCGGGGCCGCCGGGGCGGAAGCCGGGACCGGAGGGGCCGCGGGGGGCGTCGGGGCCGCGGTTCCCTCGTTATCGGTGCTCACAGCGCTCTCTCCTCGTCACACACGGCTTCACAAACTGGCGTTTCGGCCCGTCTGAACGTTCGACGTGCCGCACAAGTTCCTGGGAAAAGCGTTCCCCATCACCCGTCAGAGCACTGTAAGCCGGACCTGTGCATCTCCCCCATCCTTTATATCTGGCATTTCGGTCACACCTGCAGGGTCGAAGGCCTCCATCCGGAGCCTCCTCGGTGGCACCATGACCCGGTGACCCACGCAATGCCGCTCCCCATCCAGGTCGTCGCCCACCGCGGCGCCTCGGAGGATGCCCCCGAGCACACGCTGGCCGCCTACCGCAGGGCCATCGAGGACGGCGCGGACGCCCTCGAATGCGATGTCCGGCTCACCGCCGACGGTCATCTGGTCCTGGTCCACGACCGCCGGGTCAACCGCACCTCCAACGGCCGCGGCGCCGTCTCCGCCCTGGAGCTGGCCGATCTCGCGGCCCTCGACTTCGGCTCGTGGAGGGACCGCGAGGAGTCCCCCGACTGGGACGCCGACCCCGAGCGGACCTCGGTCCTCACCCTGGAGCGGCTGCTGGAGCTGGTCTCCGACGCCGGACGGCCCGTACCGCTCGCGATCGAGACGAAGCACCCGACCCGCTGGGCCGGACAGGTGGAGGAGCGCCTCCTCTTCCTCCTCAAGCGGTTCGGTCTGGACGCTCCGCCCGCCGAGGGCCCGCACCCGGTCCGCGTCATGAGCTTCTCCGCCCGCTCCCTGCACCGGGTGCGCGCCGCCGCGCCGACGATCCCGACCGTCTACCTGATGCAGTTCGTGTCGCCGCGGATGCGCGACGGGCGGCTTCCGGCCGGTGTGCGGATCGCCGGCCCGGGCATGCGGATCGTGCGCAACAACCCCGGCTACATCCGCAGGCTCCAGAGCGCGGGCCACTCCGTGCACGTGTGGACCGTAGACGAACCCGAGGACGTTCAGCTCTGCGCCGATCTCGGCGTGGAAGCAATCATCACGAACAGACCGCGACAGGTTCTGTCACAGCTCGGGCGCTGACGTCCCTATTTGCCCACCCGCCCCGCCGGACCCGCCCGTGACAGGGTGTGCCCCGGCGCATCCGCTCCGCAACCGGTGGTCATGAATGCGTCAGAGGGCTCCCGGTTCGTCGGTTTCCGGTCCAGGCCATTGGGGCATCCAGACCATGGCGTGGGACTAAGGAGGTTCCGGGGGTGGCGTTGGTGGTGGCACAGGAAGTGCCCACGTCGTCGTGCATGGACGTACGCCATGGTCCTGCGGGCGTAGGCGAGGCGAGACACCGGATGCGCGAGCAGTTGCGTATCAGCGGGGTGTCCGAATCGGTCGTGGACGACGCCGTACTGATCCTTTCCGAACTGCTCGGCAACGCCTGTCGGCACGGCAGGCCGCTGGGCGCCGGGGAGATCGGCGACGGGGAGATACGCGCCGCGTGGCGCATCGACATGGCGGGACGGCTGACAGTCGAGGTCACGGACGGAGGCGGCCCCACCCGCCCCGTTCCGGCCACGCCCTCGGTCACCGCGCACGGCGGCCGGGGGCTGAACATCATCAGCGCCCTCGCACAGGACTGGGGAGTCCGGGACGGAGCGGCCGGCGAGGTCACCGTCTGGGTGATCGTCGCGTGCGGGGCACGTCACGCGGATTTTGCTACGCGCGTTGCGCCCCCGGTCCTCGACTTCAGCACCGCCTTCGACGATCTGGATCCCTGACCGGATCCCCGACCGGATCCTCCAACGGATCCCCGACTGACCCGAACGACCGAACGACCCGAACAACCCGACCGACCTGAGCAACCCGAACGACCCGACTGCAGCACCCGCATCAGCGGCCATCGGTACGACCATCAGCACAGCGTCCGTACAAGCGGCCGACCGGGAGCGCACGCCGACCGTGCTCCCGGCCGCACCCCACCGGTTGCGGCGGCTGAAACGGCTAGGCTCACGCCCAGACGCAACAGCCGTACCGCCGCAACCGGGAGACACCCACGATGGCCAAGAAGCGCCCCGCAGCCAAGAGTGCAAAGCCGCAGCTCAAGAACGGGGAGATCCCGGTGGTGGGCGCGCGCGAGCCCTGCCCCTGCGGATCCGGGCGCCGCTACAAGGCCTGCCACGGCGCGGCCGCCGCGCACGCCGCCACCGCGCGCGTGCAGCGTCCCTTCGAGGGCCTGCCCGGCGAATGCGACTGGGTGGCGCTGCGCGAGCTCGTGCCGGCGGCGACCATCCCGCTGACGCTCAAGGGCGGCCTGCCCGAGGGCGTCCCGTCCGTCACGCTGGTGACCGTGCTGCCCATGGCCTGGCCGGCGCTGCGCCGCGAGGACGGCTCCGTCCTGCTCGCCCTGCAGAACGACTCGACCACCGGCGACCTCGCCCGGGACATGGCCGACACCCTGGAGCGCGCCCTGGCCACGGAACCGGGCAATCCGGTGCCGGGCCGCCGGGTTCCCGCCGAGGGCCCCCGACTTCAGGATCTCCTGGACACCGACAGCGTTTTCGAGCCGGTTGTGCACACCGGCTTCGAATTCTGGATTCCGGATGCGGAGACCGCCCAGAACGCCTCCCCGGAGATCGCCGCCTCGCTGGAGCGCGCCAACGCCGCCGCCATCCCCACGGTCAAGCTGGCGAGCGTGGAAGCGGCCTACTGGTGCGAGACCCCGGACAAGAACCACCTGCGCTGGGTCATGCCGCACCCCGAGGAGAAGCTGCTCGACGCCCTGGCCCGGCTGCACGCGGCCGGCACCTCCTCGCTCGGCGAGGGCACCCGGCTGGTCGGCTCCTTCCGGGCGCACGGCCTGGTGGTCCCGGTCTGGGACCTGCCCACCGGCGTGACCGCCGACGACGTGGAGAAGCCGGCCGCCGAGTTCGCGGAGCGCCTGGCCACGGCGCTGGCCTCGGACGCGCCGCTGACCGCGGAGGAGCGCCGGGCGCGCGGCGGGCTCACCAACCGCCAGATCACGCTCAGCTGATCGCCCACGCGCCCGCAGGAGCGGTGACCGCGGTCACAACTCCCGCTAATCGTCGGCAAATCGGTGTCTGAATATCAGAGATCGAATTTGCGAACAGGCGATCTCTTGTTACCGTTCTTGTAGCCCGGTCGCTGGTGCATCCCCCGTCGCCAGCGACCGGGCCCTTCCATTTCCGGGGGGGCTCAGCCCTCTTCCGGTGCCGGTGAGTTGCTCCCGGACCGCAGCAGCAGCCGCCCTTCCTCACCCGGAACTGCAAACTCCGCAACGGCCGAGTAGGCGTCCTGCGGCCCTGCCGAGCGCTCCCGCGGGGTCTCGCACAGCCCCGGCTCGTCCCCCGCCCCGACCGTGCACCGGATCTGCACCGTCTGCCCGGCGGGTCCCATCATCGTCAGGACGGCGTCCAGTGCGCGGCCGCCGGTGTTGCGGAAGTAGCTCCGGCCCCAGGTCTGCCCGTCGGCGGCCAGGACACAGGTCTGCGCCTCCACCCCCTGGGGCGAGGACAGTTCGGGACCGCACCGGGAGTCCGTGCGGGACTGCTCGGGCGGACCCGGCTGGGCCGGACCGTCCTTGCCCGCGGCCTGGCCCGCCGCGCCGTGCTGCCGTTCGGACGCGGCCGAGGGCGCCGCCGCACCGGACCGGCCCGGTGGATCGGCGAACCCGAGGGCGGACAGCAAGCCGCCGCCCTTTCCGTCGTCCTGACCGACGAAATCCGGTCCGGCGATCGCTCCGGCCAGCGGGAGCGACAAGATGATCAGCACACCGGCGCCGATACCGATCAAGCGGAGATTCATTCGCCGAAGATAGCGACGCGGGAATGGGGCACGGAGATCCCCGCGCCCAATTCCCCGGGAAACGCGTCGCACAGGCACCCGAACGAGTGAAGGGCGGGCACCGCAGCCGCCGCGGCCCGCCCTGGTCCGTCAGTACGCGAGCCGACTGCCGCCGCCGGAGGCCCCGCTGCTCGCCTCGACCAGCGCGTCCACCACGGCCTCGACCTCCGGCAGCGACACGCTCCCGGAGTCCGCGGGCTCCCGCTCCCATCGCACCTGCCCGCCGCCGCAGGCGGGGGAGGGCGGGAGCAGCAGGTAGCCGCCCTCGCCGTGGAAGCGCAGCGCGGAGGGGACGTGGTCCTTGGCGTAGAGGAGCTCGCCGAGCCGTTCCAGCGAGTACGGCGCCACCAGCAGCGACCAGCGCGTGGGCGTGGCCACGATCGGGCCGAGCCGCATGCCCTGCGCCTCCAGCCGTACGACGGCCCGCGCGGCCGCGGCGGCAGGCAGGCTCACCGCGCACGGAGCGGAGCCGCCGGTGGCGAGGAGGACGGGGGCGGCGGGCCGGCGGGTCCACCACCAGGCCACCATCCGGGGGTCGGTCGTGGCCGCGAGCAGCCCCGGCTCGAAGGGGTGCGCGCCGGGGACGGGGCAGTCGGGGTCAGGGCAGGCACAGCGGTCGGCGGCGCCGGTCCCGCAGCGGCCGACACCCGGCAGGACGGGCCACTGCCGCCCGGCGGCGCAGGCCACCGCCGCGTCGCGCAGTGCCGTGCCGGGGAACGCCGCGTCGGGGGGCTCCGCTTCGGGGAGCGCCTGGTCGGGAGTGGCAGGGAGCGCCGGGTCGGGAAGTGCCTGGTCGCCGCTCTGGGCCGGGGCGGGCCGGAGGGTTTTCAGGCGGTTGCGGAGCCGCTGGAGACGCCTTCCGAGGATCTCGCGCATGAGCGCTCGTTCCTTTCCTTGAACGCCGAGGGCCACATCACACCATGTAAGCGATGACTCACCACACGTACACGTTTCGCGTCACTGTCCGCCAGAAGCAGGTTCACACGGTTCGTGCAGTTTTCTTACGGGTCCATGAATCGTCCGGCGGGGCGGAACGCGACCCGCGCCGGTACCGAGACCGGCTGCCGCCGCTAAGGACGACGGCCCCTGCCGGGCGGTTCCCGGCGGATGCCGGGCTGCGCCAACCACCCCCGGGCATCACTGAGTACGTACCCGAGGCCACTTCGGCGCCCGCTCAGTCGATCGCAAAAACCGTCCGCTTCCGTCTTTTTCCAGCCAAGTTCTAGCCTTGGCTGGACCGTGAGTTGCCGCCTCACGGACACCAGGATTCCCAGCCGGACAATGCTGGACATCGATCCTCGTGTGCGTGTAGATGTGGATTCATTGATGGCGGCGCAGCACGATCTGGGGGTTTGCGATGCTATATGGCGAATCGCACCAGGTGGAAAGGCGGACGCCATGAGCGCCCCGCATCTGCCGAAAGTGGCTGGAATCGATCCAGCAGTTGCATCGGTCCCGCACACTACGGCCCCCACGCCCGTCCTGGCCGCCCCCGTACCCGCCGCGGCCCCCGCCCCGAACACGCTCGTCCAAGACCGCCTCGCGGGCATGGTCTCCGACCTGACCACCCTCCACGAACTCACCGAACGCCTCGCCCGCGCCGGCGATCTGGAGTCCTCCCTCCAGGAGTTCCTGCGCGCCGGAGCCGCCCTCGTCGGCGCCCGCCGCGGCCTGATCGTCCTGGAACCCTCCGACGGACTCGGCCCCACGACCACGATCGGCCTCGGCCTCGGCCGCGCCGACCTCGGGCACATCGAGACCGTCCCGCGCGCCGCGACCCCGTACGGCCGCATCCTCGACGGACTCCCCGATGCGCACGGCGGCTCCGAGGTGCTCCCCGAACCCGACGCCGCCCCCGGCATCGGCGGGTACGGAGCCCCGGTCGACCCCCGGCACCGCGAGGTCGCCGCCCGGCTCGGCTACGCCGCCAGCTACGCCCTGCCGCTGACCGCCGAGGCCACCGGCCGGCTCGGCGCCGCCGTCTGGCTGTACGACGAGCAGGCCGAGCCGAACGGCCGCCAGCGCGGCGTCGTCGGCCTCTACGTCCGCCACGCCGCCGAGCACCTGGCCCGGATGCTGGAGGTGGAACGGTCCCGCAGCCGCCTCGCCACGGTCGCCGAGGAGCTGCTGCCCAGCCGGCTGCCCCGGATCCCCGGCGTCCAGCTCGCCGCCCGCCACCACACCGGGCCGCACGGCGGCGGCGACTGGTACGACGCGCTCCCGCTGCCGGAGGGCGCCCTGGGGCTGGCCGTCGGCTCCGTCACCGGAGCGGGCCCCAGCGCCGTCGCCGCCATGGGCCGACTGCGGGCCTCGCTGCGGGCGTACGCCGTGATGGAGGGCGAGGACCCGGTCGCGGTCCTGTCCGACCTCGAACTGCTGCTGCGCCTCACCGAGCCGGCCCGCTGCGCGACCGCGCTCTTCGCCTACTGCGAGCCCGCCCGGCGCAAGATCGTCCTGGCGGGCGCGGGCCACACCCCGCCGCTGCTCGTCGGGGAGCGGCGCACGGAGTACGTGGAGACCTCGCTCTCCGCGCCGCTCGGGATGCTGTCCTGCTGGGAGGCGCCGAGCGTGGAGCTCGAACCGGCACCAGGAGAAACGGTGCTGCTGTACACCGAAGGGCTGCTGCGGCGCATAGGCGAACCGATGGACCGGGCCTACGCCCGGCTGCACGCCGCCGCCGCGGGCACCCCGCGCGGCGTCCGCGACGACCCGGCGGCGCTGTGCGAGCACGTCCTGCGCGCGGTGCTGCCCGAGGGGGACCCGGCATTGGGCGGCCCGGCATCGGGCGGCCCGGCATTGGGCGGCCCGGCATTGGGCGGCCCGGCATTGGGCGGCCCCGTGAAGGGCGGCACGGCCCCCGCCGTGCCCGCCCCGCCCGCCGCCTCCGCGGCCCGCAGGCAGCAGGACACGGAGGACCTGGTCCTGCTCGCTGCCCGTTTTGACTGATTTATCACAGCCGTCCCCGGGCGTCTTCCCCTCGCACATACGATGGATACGGTCCTTACCCGGTCCTGTCGTAGCTGTCGTAGCTTGAGGAGAAGACGTGGCTGACGAGCTCACCCCGGAGACCCCGGAAGAAGAGCAGCCCAAGAAGACGCACAAGCAGCGCAAGAACGGGCTGTACCCGGCCGTCAGCGACGAGCTCGCCGAGAACATGCGCACCGGCTGGGCCGACACCGAGCTCCACGGCCTCGAGCCCATCGCCCAGGCCGCGCACACCGCCGCCCGCCGCGAGGCCCTGTCCGCGCGCTTCCCGGGCGACCGCCTCGTCGTGCCCGCCGGCCGGCTGAAGATGCGCTCGAACGACACCGAGTACCCCTTCCGCGCCGCGACCGAGTACGCGTACCTCACCGGCGACCAGACCGAGAACGGCGCCCTCGTCCTGGAGCCGACCGGAGAGAGCGGCCACACGGCCACCCTCTACCTGCTGCCCCGCTCCAACCGCGAGAACGGCGAGTTCTGGCTCTCCGGCCAGGGCGAGCTGTGGGTCGGCCGCCGCAACTCCCTCGCCGAGGCCGAGCAGCTCCTGGGCATCCCGGTCAAGGACGTCCGCGAGCTCCCCGACTCCCTCGCCGAGGCCACGGGCCCGGTGCGCGTCGTGCGCGGCCACGACTCCGTCATCGAGAAGGCCCTGACCGACAAGGTCACCGCCGAGCGCGACGAGGAACTGCGCGTGTACCTCTCCGAGGCCCGCGCGGTGAAGGACGAGTTCGAGATCGGCGAGCTCCAGAAGGCCGTCGACTCCACCGTCCGCGGCTTCGAGGACGTCGTGAAGGTCCTCGACAAGGCCGAGGCCACCTCCGAGCGCTACATCGAGGGCACCTTCTTCCTGCGCGCCCGCGTCGAGGGCAACGACGTCGGCTACGGCTCCATCTGCGCCGCCGGCCCGCACGCCTGCACCCTGCACTGGGTCCGCAACGACGGCCCCGTCCGCCCCGGCGACCTGCTCCTGCTCGACGCCGGCGTGGAGACCCACACCCTCTACACCGCCGACGTCACCCGCACGCTGCCGATCAACGGCACGTACACCGACATCCAGCGCAAGGTCTACGACGCGGTGTACGAGGCCCAGGAGGCCGGCATCGCCGCGGTCAAGCCGGGCGCGAAGTTCCGCGACTTCCACGACGCCGCCCAGCACGTGCTGGCCGAGAAGCTCGTCGAGTGGGGCCTGCTGGAGGGCCCGGTCGAGCGCGTCCTGGAGCTGGGCCTCCAGCGCCGCTGGACCCTGCACGGCACCGGCCACATGCTCGGCATGGACGTCCACGACTGCGCCGCCGCGCGCACCGAGGCGTACGTCGACGGCACGCTGGAGCCGGGCATGTGCCTGACCGTCGAGCCGGGCCTGTACTTCCAGGCCGACGACCTGACCGTGCCCGAGGAGTACCGGGGCATCGGCGTCCGCATCGAGGACGACATCCTGGTCACCGAGGACGGCAACCGGAACCTGTCGGACGGCCTGCCGCGCGCCTCGGCCGACGTCGAGGCCTGGATGGCCCGCCTGAAGGGCTGACGGCCCTCACCCCGCACCCCGCCACGGGCGGGATCCCCGTACGCACACGCACGGGGGTCCCGCCCGTCGGCGTATCACGACGCCTGGAGCAGGGCCGCCCCCTCGCGCCACTTCAGGATCTTGTCGAAGCTGACCACCGCGCCGCGCCCCGGCCGGTTGCGGAACCGGACGTGGTCGGCGAGCTCCTCGATCAGCCACAGACCGCGACCGCTCTCGCACTCCGACGGCACCGGATCCGGAGCCCCCGTGAACGCCGCGGGCCCCGCCGCCTCCGGGAACCCCGGGCCCGAGTCGGTCACCTCGATGCGGCAGCGGTCCCCGTCCAGGTACGCCGTGACGCGGTAGGCGCCGCAGGCCTGCGCGGCCGGCTCCCCGTCGCGGCCGGCGGCCGGCGCGGGCCCGCCGTGCTCCACCGCGTTCGCACAAGCCTCGCTCAGGGCCACCGACAGGTCGAAGGAGATGTCCGGATCCACCCCCGCGGTCTCCATCGTCCTCAGCAGCAGTCGCCTGGCGAGCGGCACGCTCGCGGCTTCGCGCCTCAACTGGAGAGACCACCAGATGCTCATACGGTTACCTATTGCCACCCCCGGCGCACCGTAAGCACCCGGCGGCCCGCACAGCCCTCATTCGGCCGATGCGGCACGCCGGGGCCGCCGTGTATGGCCGTGCGATGGACGGATGAGATGAACGGGTCGCAGACGGGCACACGCGACCTTCCGGACCTGCCGTATGCGCGGCACGGGCGCAGTGCGATGATGACCCGGCCATGACTGTCCCCCATGCGACGTCCGCCGGAGTCGGCCTCCGGCTGATCCGGGCCGCGGTGTTCACCGCGGTCTGCGTCGTGCTGTCCGCGGCCGGGCACGCGCTGGGGTCCTGCGCCACCGTGCCCTGGTGGGCTCTGGTCATCGGCTTCCTCACCGTGTTCGCCGTCGCCGCCCCGCTCGCGGGACGACGGCGCTCGCTGCCCGGCATGGCGGCCGGGCTCGCCGCCGGCCAGCTGGGACTGCACGCGGTGTTCGGCCTCGCCCAGCACCGCGCCTCGGCCGCCGAGGCGCGCACCGCCGCCGACACCTCGCTGGCGGAACTCGCCGCGCAGCTGGTGTGCGGGGGCGGCTCCGTCCCGCCCGGGCCGGCCGACGCCCGGCGGATCCTGGAGGCCGCCGGGCTGGACCCGGCCGCCCTCGCGGCCCAGGCCGAGGCGCAGGCCCACGCCGGCCACGCCCACCTGGCCCGGGCAGCCGTCGAGCCGGCCACCGGCCTGCTCACGCCCGGCATGTTCGCCGGCCACCTGCTGGCGGCGGTCGCCGCCGCCTGGCTGCTCGGACGCGGCGACGCCGCCCTGTTCCGGCTCGTCGAGCTGTCCCGCAGCTCCGCCGAAGCCGGCCCGGTACGCCCGCTGCGCGCCGCCCTGGCCTTCGTACGGGCACTCGGCGCCGGGCTCGCCCCGGCCCCCGCGGGCGGGCCGAAGCTCCCGCGTACCGCCTCCGAGCCCGCGACGCCCACGGGCCGGGAAGCACTCCAGCACGCGGTGATCAGGCGCGGGCCGCCCACGGCGCTCGCCCTCGCAGCCTGACGCGGCACCCTCCACCCCGGAAGCACCGAGCACCCGGGCGGCGGTGCCGCGGAACCCGTGCGCGCCCGCGCGCGGATCCACCGTCATCTCTGCCTCATGTGGAGTGTTTCCGCCATGAAGACCTCGCGCGTCCCCCTCGTCGCCGCCCTCGCCGCCGGCTCCGTCCTCGCCCTGTCCGGTTCGGCCTTCGCGCACGTCAGCGTGCAGCCCGGCGAAGCAGTGAAGGGCGGCTACGCCACCCTCGACTTCAAGGTGCCGAACGAGCGCGACAACGCCTCGACCACGCAGCTGGAGGTCAACTTCCCGGCCGACCAGCCGCTGACGTCCGTCATGCCGCAGGACGTGCCGGGCTGGACCGTGACGGTCGAGAAGACCAAGCTCGACAAGCCGCTCACCGTGCACGGGAAGCAGATCAACGAGGCCGTCACCAAGGTCACCTGGAGCGGCGGCAAGATCGAACCCGGCAAGTTCCAGCAGTTCCCCGTCTCCGTCGGCAAGCTGCCGGAGAACGCCGACCGGATGGTCTTCAAGGCGATCCAGACGTACGACAACAACGAGGTCGTCCGCTGGATCGAGGAGCCCAAGGAGGGCGCGGCCGAGCCGCAGACCCCGGCTCCCGTCCTGAAGCTGACCGCGGCCAAGGCCGCCGACGCCCACCACGGCGACGCCAAGAAGCCCGCCGACGGCGCGCACTCCGCAGGGGACGGCCACGCCGAGGCCGCAGGAAGCAGCTCCGACACGACCGCGCGCGCCCTCGGCGTCGTCGGCATCGCCATCGGCCTCGCCGGCGTCGCGTTCGGCGTCTCCTCGCGCCGCCGCGCGTCCTGACCTGCCGCCCTCCCGGGGCGTATCCACACCACCACGGCATCACGCGCGGCCGGACCCTCGTCCGGCGGCGCATCAGCAATCCACCCGATTCCAGGGACAACACACCATGCGCACCACACGTGTGACGGTCGCCGCCCTCGTGGCGGCGGCTGCGCTCACCCTCACCGCCTGCGACGGTGGGACCCCCGCCGCAACCGACGGGGTCACGCAGATCACCGGCCAGTCCAAGGCGGGGGCCGCAACGGTCCTCGACCGCCCCTTCGACAAGCCCGAGCTCGTCCTCACGGACACCGGCGGCAAGCCGTGGAACCTGCGCGAGCAGACCCAGGGCAAGCCGACCCTCATCTACTTCGGCTACACCAACTGCCCCGACGTGTGCCCGCTGACGATGAGCAACATCGCCGTCGCCAGGAAGGCGCTCCCGAAGGCCGACCAGGAGAACCTCCGGGTCGTCTTCGTCACCACCGACCCCGAACGGGACACCCCCGAATCCCTCGGCGCGTGGCTCAAGGCCCAGGACCCGTCCTTCATCGGACTGACCGGGGACTTCGCCACCATCCAGGCCGCCGCGCGCCGGCTCGGCATCGGCATCGACCCCGCCAAGAAGGAGGCCGACGGCAGCGTCGTCTCCATGCACGGCGCCCAGGTCATCGCGTTCTCGCCCAAGTCGAACGAGGGCTACCTCCTCTACGGCGAGAACACGACCGTCGACACCTACACCAAGGACCTGCCGAAGATCATCAAGGGGGAGAACCCGTGACCACCCGCACCACCCGCACCCTTGCCGCCGCCCTCTCCCTGACGGCAGCACTGGCCATATCCGGCTGCTCCTCCGACTCGGACGCCGCCGACAAGCCGAAGATGACGGTCAGCGGCGCGTTCATGCCCGAACCGGTCAACGACAAGATGGCCGGCGCCTTCATGGTCATCAAGAACGACTCCAAGACCGCCGACAAGCTCACGGCCGTCACCAGCCCGCTCTCGGACGACATGCAGATCCACGAGACCAAGGACCAGAAGATGCAGCAGGTCCCGTCCATGGACGTGCCGGCGAACGGCGAGCTCAAGCTGGTGCGCGGCGGCAACCACGTCATGTTCATGGGGCTCAAGAACAAGCCGAAGGTCGGCGACAAGGTCACCATCGAGCTGCGTTTCGAGAAGGCCGCCCCGGTCAAGGTCGAACTGGACGTGAAGGAACGGACCTACCAGGCCCAGCACACCGAATCCCACTGACGCACTGACGGACCGAGGGACTGACACGCCATGACGGCCACCGCCCCCGCCCCCTCCACGGCCCGCGACCGGGCCGCGGCACTCCTGCCGCGGCTCGCGCTGGTCCTCGCAGCCCTGCTGGCGACCCTGTTCACCGCGGCCGCCCCGGCCACGGCACACGCCGCACTCACCGCGAGCGACCCCAAGGAAGGGGCGGTGGTCGCCACGGCTCCCGCCCAGGTCACCCTCTCCTTCTCGGAGCAGGTCGCCATGGGCGACGACTCGATCCGCGTCCTGGACCCCCAGGGCAAGCGCGTGGACACCGGCGAACTGCGCGACATGTGCAGCGGATCCACCATCCGCTACGGCACCGCCCTGCACTCCGGCCTGCCCGACGGCACGTACACCGTCGCCTGGCAGGCCGTCTCCGCCGACAGCCACCCCATCTCGGGAGCCTTCACCTTCTCCATCGGCGCCCCCTCGGCCACCAGCGTCACCCTGCCCGACCGACAGGCCGGCGGCGGCCCCGTCGGCATCGCGTACGGCATCGCCCGCTACGCCGCCTACGCGGGCTTCACGGTGCTGGTGGGCAGCTGCGCCTTCGTCCTGGCGTGCTGGCGGCAGGGGTCCGCTCAGCGGCCGGTCCAGAAGCTCGTCCTGCGGGCCTGGGTGACGCTGACCGCGGCCACGCTGGTGATGCTGGTGCTGCGCAACCCGTACACCGGGTCCGGGGAGTTCGCCGACGCGTTCGACCTGAGCGGCCTCAAGGCCGTGCTGGAGACCAAGACCGGCGCCGCCCTGGTGTCCCGGCTGATGCTGCTCGGGGCCGCCGCGCTCTTCATCGCCGTGCTCTTCGGCGCCTACGCGCGGCGGCAGGTCGGCGCCGGCGGCGGCGATCGCGCCGGCCGTGCCGCGGGCGCTGACGGGGCTGCCGGGTCTGACGGCGCCGCCGAGAAGGACACCGCGGACCTCTTCTTCGGCCTCTGCATCGGCGGCAGCGTGGTCGCCGCCGGTATCGCCGCGACATGGGCCCTGTCCGAGCACGCGTCCACCGGCATCCAGCCCGGTATCGCCATGCCCGCCGACATCCTGCACCTGCTGGCGGCGGCCGCCTGGCTCGGCGGACTGGCCGCACTGCTCCTCGCGCTCCACAAGGTCCCCGGCATCGAGCGCGACGCCGTCCGGCGCTTCTCCCGGCTCGCGTTCGCCGCGGTCCTGGTCCTCACCGTCACGGGCGTCTACCAGTCCTGGCGCCAGCTCGGCAGCTGGTCGGCCCTCACCGGGACCGAGTACGGACGGCTGCTGCTGCTGAAGGTCGGGATCGTCGCCGTTCTCGTCGGCATCGCCTACCTCTCCCGGGGCTGGACCGCGCGGCTGGCCGAGGCACCGGCCGAGGATCCAACCGAGGAGTCGGCCAAGGCCGCTGCGGCGAGCGGTGTTTCACGTGAAACGTCCAAGGCACCGGCCGAGAGCTCCGAGGTCCCGGAGGCACCCGAGGCCCTGGAGGCACCCGAGGCCCCGGAGGCCCCCACCGACCCTCGCCGCGCGGCACAGCTCGCGCGGCAGCGCGCGGCCGTGCAGAACGCCCGCGAGCGGCAGGCCCGCGACGCCGACCCGAACCGCGCCGGCCTGCGCCGCTCCGTGCTCGCCGAGGCGGGCGTGGCCATCGTGATCCTCGCCGTGACCACCCTCCTGACCAGCACCGAGCCCGGGCGTGCCGCCGCGCAGGAGACCAGTCGCACGGCGGGCGCCGCCACGGCGGTGCCCGACCGCGCCGTCAAGATCACCCTGCCGTTCGACGCGGGCGGCGCGAACGGCAAGGGCTCCGTCCGGCTCCAGCTCGACCCGGGCCGGGTCGGCGCCAACACCCTCCACCTCTGGGTCGAGTCCCCCGACGGCAACCCCCTCGACATCCCCGAGACCAAGGTCGCCTTCACCCTGGCCGCCAAGGACATCGGCCCCCTCCCGCTCGTTCCCGAGCGGGAGGCCCCCGGACACTGGAGTGCCTCAGGGGTCCAGCTGCCGCTCGCCGGGGAGTGGCGGATCGACGTGACCGTCCGTACCTCCGAGATCGACCAGACCACCGTGCAGAAGACCGTGAAGATCGGCTGACCAGCGTGACCGAGAGCAACACCGACATCGCAATCTCCCGCCGCAGGCTGCTGGGCACCGTCGGCGCCGCGGGCGCCACCGGACTCGCCCTCGGCGGCGCCGGCGGCGCACTCGTGCACTCCGCCCTGGCCGACGCGCCGTCCGGGGCGGCCGGTCCGTCCGGCGGCACCCGGCTGTCCTCGGTGGGCGCCGCCCGCGTCGCCTTCCACGCCGACCACCAGGCCGGCATCACGACGCCGCTCCAGGCCAAGGGCCATGTGCTCGCCCTCGACCTGTCCCCCGGCGCCGGCCGCAAGGAGGCCGCCGCCCTGATGCGCCGCTGGTCCGACACGGCCCGCCGGCTCATGGCGGGCGAGACGGCGCCGACGGCGGACACGGGCATCGCCCTCGACGCGGGGCCGTCCTCCCTGACGGTGACCTTCGGCTTCGGCCACTCCTTCTTCGAGCGCACCGGGCTCACCGACCACCGCCCCACGGCGCTGGACCCGCTGCCGGAGTTCTCCTCCGACCGACTCGACCCACAGCGCAGCAACGGCGACCTGTGGGTGCAGATCGGCGCCGACGACGGCCTCGTCGCGTTCCACGCACTGCGCTCCCTCCAGAAGGACGCGGGGGAGGCCGCCCGCGTGCGCTGGCAGATGAACGGCTTCAACCGGTCCCCCGGCGCCACCGCCACCCCGATGACCGCCCGCAACCTGATGGGCCAGGTCGACGGCACCAACAATCCGAAGCCCTCGCAGCCCGACTTCGACAAGCGGATCTTCGTGCCCGCCGGCGGGCCCGGGCCCGCTGAGCACGCGTGGATGGGCGGGGGCTCGTACGCCGTCGTCCGGCGCATCCGGATGCTCCTGGACGAGTGGGACAAGCGGTCCCTCGCCCAGCAGGAGCAGGTCATAGGCCGGACCAAGGCCACGGGCGCGCCGCTCACGGGCGGCACGGAGACCAGCCGGATGGGGCTCGACAAGCTCGGCCCGGACGGCAAGCCCGTCATCCCCGCCAACGCCCACGCCCGGATCTCCGCCCCCGAGCAGAACGGCGGGGCGGCGATGCTGCGGCGCCCCTTCTCGTTCCACGACGGGATATCCGCCGACGGCACCCCGGACGCCGGGCTGCTGTTCATCTGCTGGCAGGCCGATCCGCTGCGCGGCTTCGTGCCCGTACAGCGCAAGCTGGACCGCGGTGACGCCCTGTCGGAGTTCATCCGGCACGAGTCCAGCGGCCTGTACGCCGTGCCGCCCGGGCCGCGCGACGGAGAGTACGTGGGGCAGCGCCTGCTCGAAGGGTGAACAGAACCCCTCCCGGCTGGTGCCCGGCATTAGGCTGATCGCATGTCGGCCACCCGCTTCACCTATCTCGGTCCCGAGGGCACCTTCACCGAAGCCGCCCTCCGCACACTGCCGGAAGCCGCGACCCGGGAGCTCGTCCCCATGGTGTCGGTGCCGGCGGCCCTGGACGCGGTGCGCAACGGGGAGGCGGCGGCGGCGCTGGTGCCGATCGAGAACTCGGTGGAGGGCGGTGTCACGGCCACCCTGGACGAGCTGGCCTCCGGCGAGCCGCTGATGATCTACCGCGAGGTGCTGCTGCCGATCGCCTTCGCGCTGCTGGTCCGGCCCGGGACACAGCTGTCGGACATCAAGACCGTGACCGGGCACCCGGTCGCCCAGCCGCAGGTGCGCAACTGGCTGCGGGCGAACCTGCCCGACGCGGTGTGGGAGTCGGCCGCGTCGAACGCCGACGGGGCCCGGCTGGTCCAGGAGGGCCGCTTCGACGCGGCCTTCGCGGGCGAGTTCGCGGCCGCCACCTACGGGCTCGTCCCGCTGGTCACCGAGATCCACGACGCGCAGAACGCCGAGACCCGCTTCGTGCTGGTGGGCCGGCCGGCCAGGCCCGCCGCACCGACCGGCGCCGACAAGACCTCGGTGGTGCTGTGGCTCGGCGACGACCACCCCGGCGCGCTGCTGGAGCTGCTCCAGGAGTTCGCCGTGCGGGGGGTCAACCTGATGCTGATCCAGTCCCGGCCGACCGGCGAGGGCATCGGCAACTACTGCTTCGCGGTCGACGCCGAGGGCCACGTCTCCGACCGGCGGGTGAGCGAGGCGCTGATGGGTCTCAAGCGGACCTGTCCCCAGGTGCGGTTCCTCGGCTCCTATCCCCGTGCCGGGGTCACCCGCAGTGACGTCCGGGATCCGCGGCCGGGGACGTCGGACGGCGACTTCACGGCTGCTTCCGACTGGCTGGCCCGCTGCCTCGACGGCCGACCCTAGGCTCGTCCGCCTCCGCCCACTGTCCACAGAGTTATCCACAGGACGAGAAAGAGGCCTGTGGACTAGTCGACAGTCGGGCCCGCAAGGTCGACAAATCGGCCGGCGGCTCAGGTTTCGCGCTGGAGAGCGACGGGTGAACGGCGTCACCCGTCTATCGGCGGGCAACTCTTTGGAGCGAGCCATTCCCACCCGAATGAGTGTGTGAAGGTGGTTTGAACCTTGAATCGGGATGACCACCCAGTGGACGGGATTGATCTGATTCCGTGTCCACAGATGCGGCTCACAGCCTGTGGACAACTCTTGCCGGCGGACAATTCCTGTGGACAAGACGGGGGGACCAGTCGGCCGCCCCGCCGCCGTCCGAATGCCGGGTTGCATCCTCCCGGGAAGGGGCGGCCTTTACCGACCGAACGGGAGCGGCCGTTTCCGGCCACCGAGGAGAGTTTTCCATTCGCGGCAATTAGGGCATAGCGACACGCAGCGTGATATCGGTGTGAGCCCGGCAAGCCCAGACCGGTAGCCTGGAGGAGTGATTGACCTTCGGCTGCTCCGTGAAGACCCTGACCGTGTCCGCGCCTCGCAGCGCGCCCGTGGAGAGGACGTCGATCTCGTCGACGCCGTGCTCTCCGCCGACGAGCGCCGCAGGTCCTCCGGGATGCGCTTCGACGAACTGCGCAACGAGCAGAAGTCGCTCGGCAAGCTCATCCCCAAGGCCTCCCCGGAGGAGCGCGCGGAGCTGCTGAAGAAGGCCGAGCAGCTCAAGGCCGACGTCAAGGCGGCCGAGGCCGAGCAGAACGAGGCCGACGAAGCGGCCCGCAAGCTGCTCCTCAAGCTCGGCAACGTCGTCCACCCGGACGTCCCGATCGGCGGCGAGGAGGACTTCACCGTCCTCGAGACGCACGGCGCGATCCGCGACTTCGCCGCCGAAGGCTTCGAGCCCAAGGACCACCTGGAGCTCGGCGAGGCGCTGGGCGCCATCGACGTCGAGCGCGGCGCCAAGGTGTCGGGCTCGCGCTTCTACTACCTGACCGGCGTAGGCGCCCTGCTGGAGCTGGCCCTGGTCAACGCGGCGATCGCGCAGGCCACCGAGGCCGGGTTCATCCCCATGCTGACCCCGGCACTGGTGCGCCCCCGGGCCATGGAGGGCACCGGCTTCCTCGGCCAGGCCGCCGAGAACGTCTACCACCTGGAGAAGGACGACTACTACCTGGTCGGCACCTCCGAGGTCCCGCTCGCCGCGTACCACATGGACGAGATCATCGACGCCGAGAAGCTTCCGCTGCGGTACGCCGGCTTCTCGCCGTGCTTCCGCCGCGAGGCCGGCACCTACGGCAAGGACACCCGCGGCATCTTCCGCGTCCACCAGTTCGACAAGGTCGAGATGTTCTCGTACGTCGCGCCGGAGGACGCCGAAGCCGAGCACGCCCGCCTCCTCGCCTGGGAGAAGCAGTGGCTGACCAGCCTGGAGCTGCCGTTCCAGGTGATCGACGTCGCCACCGGTGACCTCGGTGCCTCCGCCTCGCGCAAGTTCGACTGCGAGGCGTGGATCCCGACGCAGGGCAAGTACCGCGAGCTGACCTCCGCCTCGAACTGCGACGGCTTCCAGGCCCGCCGCCTGTCGATCCGCGTCCGCGACGGCAAGAAGACCCAGCCGCTCGCGACGCTGAACGGCACGCTGTGCGCCGTGCCGCGCACGATCGTCGCGATCCTGGAGAACCACCAGCAGGCCGACGGCTCGGTCCGGGTCCCCGCTGTGCTCCGTCCGTACCTGGGCGGCCGCGAGGTCCTGGAGCCGGTCACCAAGTGAGCCCGGCCCCGTTCCCGTACAAGCTCGTCGCGACCGATCTCGACGGCACGCTGCTGCGTGGCGACGACACCGTCTCGGAACGCACTCGGGAAGCGCTCGCCGCGGCCACCGCGGCGGGCGCCGTCCACATCATCGTCACCGGCCGGGCCGTGCCCTGGACCCGGCGCGTGCTGGACGACCTCGGCTACCGGGGGATAGCGGTGTGCGGCCAGGGCGCCCAGGTCTACGACGCGGGAGCCCACCGGCTGCTGACCTCGGTGACGCTGGACCGGCAGCTGGCCGGCCTGGCGCTGTCGAAGCTGGAGGCCGAGGTGGGCCCGCTGGCGCTGGCTGCCAGCCGTGACGGGGTCGATGGCGATGTGCTGTCCGGGCCCGGTTACCGGGTGCAGGCAGGCCTGCCTGCGGTCTATCTGGAGGACACCGCCGCGGTGTGGTCGGCTCCGCTGAACAAGCTGTACATCCAGCACCCGGAGCTCGACGACGACGCCCTGGTCACGGTGGCCCGGCAGACCGTCGGCTCACTGGTCGACATCGTCATGGCCGGTCCGGGGATAGTGGAGATCCTGCCGCTCGGCCTGACCAAGGCCACCGGGCTCTCCCTGGCCGCTCGTCGGCTGGGGGTGAGGGCCGCCGAGACGATCGCCTTCGGCGACATGCCCAACGACATCCCGATGTTCGGCTGGGCGGCGCACGGCGTGGCGATGGCCAACGCCCATCCGGAGCTCAAGGCAGTGGCCGGCGAGGTCACGACCTCCAACGAGGAGGACGGCATCGCGGTGGTACTGGAGCGCCTGCTGGGCGCCGCGTAAGACGCCACCGCACAAGGACACGGCGCGCAAGCGCAGATACGAGGGTCCGGGGCAGCCCGCGCCGAACGGCGCGCTCGAAGTGGCTGCCCCGGACCTTTTGTTCTCCCCGCACCGCCCACTCTGCCCCCGGCGGAAGCCCCGTACCAGTGATTTTCGGCGCCTCGGCGCCGACCCCCGGTCAGGTCGCCGCCGGTCATGTTTCACGTGAAACATGCTCAGGAGGGCGGCTGGGGCGGGGGTGCTCGGTCATGCCCCGCACGGCTGTGCCCCGCCTGGCCGGTGGGCCGGGCGGGGCACAGGGATTCCGGGCTCGTGCCGGGCTCGTCCTACTCCTCGCCGGCGAGGGTGAGGCGGCGCAGCTTCTGGCCGGCGTACAGGGTGGCGCCGACGGTGACCACCGTCAGCAGGGTGATCGCGGTGGGCAGGGCGACGGTGGCGTCGACATAGCCTTCGCCGGCGACCTTCTCGGCCAGGGCCAGGGCCCACTGCTGGACGCTCAGGGTCTTGGCCCCGGAGACCAGGCTACCGAAGAGCGACTCCCAGATCAGGGCGTAGACCAGGCCGAAGACCACCGCGTGCCGGCTGATGGTGCCCAGCAGCAGGAACAGGGCGCTGTAGGCGATGGAGGCGACCAGCGCGGCGACGGTGTAGGCGACGGCGATCTGCTGGCCGTTGTTGTTGAGGATGAAGCCGGCGATCAGGGTCGGGATGGCGGAGAAGGCCATGGTGACGGCGATCGCGACGATCAGCTTGGTCATGATGATCGTCGGCCGCTTCACCGGCTTCGAGAGCAGGTAGACGATCGAGCCGTCGTCGATCTCCGGCCCGATGGCACCGGTGCCGGCGATGACACCGATCAGCGGGACCATGGTGGCGAGCGCGAAGCCGCCCAGCAGATCGGCGGCGATCTTGTCGTCCAGGCCCATGAAGACGCGGACGGCCGCGGCGATGACGATCAGCATGGCGGGCAGCGCGAAAAGGATCAGCGCGCGGCGGCGGCCGAGCAGGGCACGGTAGGTGAGCCGGGCCACGGTGGGGTTGTACATGGGTGCCAGCTCCTTCAGGCCGCGACGAGGTAGGAGAAGACCGACTCGAGGGACTCGTCGGAGGGTGAGACCGTCAGCAGCCGGATGCCGTGGGCCCGGGCGACCTGCGGCAGCAGCTCGGTGAAGCGCCCGAAGTCGACGGCCTCGATGCGCAGGGCGCCTTCCTTGACGTCGACCTCGATCCCGGCTGTGGACGGGTCGGCGATCAGGGCTGCGGCGAGGGCCCGGTCGTCGGAGGAACGGACCAGGTAGCGGTGCGGGCGGTCCGTCATCAGGCGGCGGATCTTGCGGAAGTCGCCGGAGGCGGCGTGCCGGCCGGCGACGACCACCTCGATGTGGGAGGCGAGCTGCTCGACCTCCTCCAGGATGTGGGAGGAGAACAGGACGGTGCGCCCTTCCTCGCCCATGCGCCGCAGCAGGTCCATCAGTTGCATGCGCTGACGCGGGTCCATGCCGTTGAACGGCTCGTCGAGGAGGAGCACCGACGGGTCGTGGACGAGCGCGGAGGCCATCTTCACGCGCTGGCGCATGCCCTTGGAGTAGGTCGCGATCTTGCGGTCCTGGGCGTACTCCATCTCGACGGTGGCCAGGGCGCGCTGCGCGGCGGCGGCGTCGAGGCCGTGGAGTTCGGCGTTGGCGACCACGAACTCCCGGCCGGTGAGGAAGTCGTACATGGCCTCGCGCTCGGGTACGACGCCGATCTGCCGGTAGGCCTGCTCGTTGCCCCAGATGGGGGCGCCGTCGAGGGTGACGGTGCCCGTGGAGGGGGCCAGGAAGCCGCCCATCATGTTGATGAGGGTGGACTTGCCGGCGCCGTTGGGCCCGAGCAGTCCGGTGACGCCGGGGCCGATGCGCATGGTCACGTCGTTGACGGCGACGACGTTCCCGAACCAGCGGGAGGTGTGGTCGATGTCGATGGTGGTCACAGCCCGGCCTTCCGGTAGCGCGCCATCAGGGCGGCGTACGAGCCGACGATGAGGGCGAGGATGACGAGCAGGTAGACGAAGCCGACGCCGGCCGAGGGGCCCTCGCCGCCCGGGAAGGCGGAGGTGGCGCCGAGGAACGCCGTCTGCATGCCGTCGATCAGGGTGATCGGGGAGAACAGGCCCATCCACTCGATCGGTGCGGTCTCCCCGGCGCTGTAGGCGACGCCCTGCACCGCGGTGACCGCGCCGTAGGGGATCAGCAGCAGGGCGATGATGCCGGCGACGCCGAACCCGCGGCGCGGGGTGAGCGCGGCAACGACCAGGCCCAGGCCGGCGAACAGGACCGAGAGCAGCAGCACGGAGACCAGCCCCTGAGCGAACCCCTTGGTCTGGTCCGCAAAGTCAAATTTGGCCAGCAGCGAGCCGATCCACATGATCAGCAGCGGTGTGGCGGTGAGGATGAACAGGGCGGAGGCCATCGCCGCGTACTTGGCGAGGACGTAGTCGACCCGCTCGATGGGCCGCGAGAAGTACAGCGGCACGGTCTTGAACCGCAGGTCCCGGGAGACCGACTGGGGTGCCTGCGAGGCGAGGTACAGGCCGATGACCATCTGGGTGGTCAGGGCGTACGTCGTGTACTTGATCGGCAGGCCGGTCGACCCGGGCACCGCGATGGCGATGGCCACGATGATCAGCGCGGGGACGCACATCACCGCGAAGAGGATCATCGGGAGGACCTTGGACTTGGCCGAGCGGCCGAGTCCGTACGCACCGCGCAGGGACTGCGAGTACAGCGAGGTGCGGGCGTAGGAGCGGCCGAGCCGGGCGCCTTCGTAGGACCGGTAGCCGATGTTGTGGATCTGGGTGGAGGTCTCAGGCGCCATCGGTACCGGTTCCCTTCCGCTGGTCGTTGTCACGGAATACCTCCGCGATGTGGTGGCGCCGCTGCTCCATGCGGACCAGGCCGAGCCCGAGGCGGGCGACGGTGTCGACGATGGTGTCGTAGGTGCTCTCGCCGGTGGCCTCGACGAGCAGGATGTGGCCCGCGCCGGGCAGGCCCTGCTCCTCGCCCGGGTGCAGGACGACGCCCGCCGCGGTGAGCGCCGCGCGCAGGGCGGCGGTGCCGTCCGGGTGCGCGTCCGAGTCGGTGACCTCGACGGCGACGGTCGCTGTGGTCTGCATGAAGTCGCTGGTGGAGCTGGAGCGCAGCAGCTTGCCGCCGTCGACGACCACGACGTGGTCGCAGGTCCGCTCCAGCTCCCCGAGGAGATGGGAGGTGACCAGCACCGAGATGCCGAAGTCGGTGTACACGCGGCGGATCAGGCCGAGCATCTCGTCACGGCCGACCGGGTCGAGGCCGTTGGTGGGCTCGTCGAGGAGGACCAGCTGCGGGTCGTGGACGAGCGCCTGGGCGAGCTTGACGCGCTGCTTCATGCCGGTGGAGTAGCCGCCGATGGGACGGTAGCGCTCCTCGTACAGCCCCACGTGGCGCAGGGTGTCGGCGGTCCGCTCGCGGGCGGCGGTCGGCGGGAGCCCGGACATGCGCGCCATGTGCACGACGAACTCGGTGGCCGAGACGTCGGGCGGCAGGCAGTCGTGCTCGGGCATGTAGCCGACCCGCTCGCGAATGGCGCCGCCGTGCGTCGCGACGTCGAGGCCGAGCACGGAGGCGCGCCCCTCGGTGGCGGGGGACAGTCCCAGCAGGATCTTGATCAGCGTGGACTTGCCGGCCCCGTTGGCGCCCACCAGGCCGGTCACTCCCGGGCCGATGTCCAGGGAGAGCCGGTCGATGGCGGTCACTCGGGGGTACCGCTTGGTCAGGCCTTCGGCCGCGATGACTGTCACGGCTTCGACGGTAGTGGCGCGTCAATCGCAGGTCGTCAGACTTGGAGCGCGATCCGGTATCAGCCTTCAGGACTACGGACCCTGACCGAAGGCTGATGTGCACCGGACAACTTTGTCCACAGGTCCCAGGCACGCCCCTTGACGTGGCCTCCGGCCATTGTCACATTCATCAGTGTCAAGTTACGGGCGGTACGGCTCTACGGACGGACGGCTATGGGTGGGGACACGAGGCATCGCACCGCACAGCTCACCGGTCGGCTCGCCGCCGACCTCCACGGTTTCAGAGAGGTGCAGCGCCTTGCGTACGAGTGCGCCGAGGCCGTGGCGGCGCAGCTGCGGCCGGGCGTGACCGAGCGCGAGGCCGCACGGATGCAGCGGGAGTGGCTGCGCGAGCGCGGGGTACGGGACTGGTTCCACCTGCCCTTCGCCTGGTTCGGGGACCGCACCGCCTTCGTGGACTTCAAGGTCCCGCTCCAGTTCTTCCCGACCAACCGGAAGCTGGAGCCGGGGATGCCGTTCATCCTCGACATGGCACCGGTCCACCGGGGTTACGCGGCCGATATCGGGTACTCGGGCAGCCTCGGGTTGAACCCGGTGCAGGACCGGCTGATGTCCGACCTGCGCGCCCACCGGGAGCTGATCCTCGAACAGGTCCGCGAGCGCCGCTCGCTGCGCGAGGTATACGAGAACGTCGACCGGCTGATGGTCCGCCAGGGGTACGCCAACCGGCACCGCGCCTACCCCTTCGGCGTGATCGCGCACAAGATCGACCGGGTGCGGGAGCGGCGCTGGTCCCCGACCGCGTTCGGGTTCGGGGTGCAGTCCCTCAAGGGGCTGGCCTCCGACGCACTGCACGGGCACCGGGAGGGCTGGTCCCCGCTGTGGAGCCCGTACCGCTTCTCCGACCACGCCCCGCAGCCCGGGCTGTGGGCGGTGGAGCCGCACCTGGGGTTCCGGGGCACCGGCGCGAAGTTCGAGGAGATCCTGGTCGTCACCGACTCCCGGGATCCCGAGGAGAGCGCGTTCTGGCTGGACGACGATCTGCCGCACGTGCGGCGCTGGGCCGAGGAGAAGGCAGCATGAACGGGGTGAACCGGGTGAACGGGGTGGACGGGGTGGACGGCGTGCGCCGGACGGGCCTGGCGGGAGCGCGCGAGCGACGGGTGAGCACCGGCGGGATCGACCTGTGCGTGGTCGAGCTCGGGGACACGGCCCGGCCCACCGTGGTGCTGGTGCACGGGTACCCCGACAGCAAGGAGGTCTGGGCGGAGGTCGCCGAACGGCTCGCGGCCCGCTTCCATGTGGTGCTCTACGACGTACGCGGCCACGGGCGCTCCACCGCTCCCAAGCCACTGCGCGGCGGGTTCACGCTGGAGAAGCTGACCGACGACTTCCTGGCGGTGGCGGACGCGGTCAGCCCGGAGCGTCCGGTGCACCTGGTCGGCCACGACTGGGGTTCCGTACAGGGCTGGGAGTTCGCGACCGTCGCCCGTACCGAGGGCCGGATCGCCTCCTTCACCTCCGTGTCGGGGCCCTCCCTCGACCACTTCGGGCACTGGATCAAGAAGCGGATGAGCCGGCCCACCCCGCGCCGGGCCGCGCAGCTGCTGGGTCAGGGCCTCAAGTCCTGGTACGTCTACATGCTCCACACGCCCGTCCTGCCGGAGCTCGCCTGGCGCGGGCCGCTCGGCAAGCGGTGGCCCGGCATCCTCGAGCGCCTCGAGAAGGTGCCGGCCGGCTCCTACCCGACGCCCTCCCTGCCGTCGGACGCCGCGCACGGGGCCTGGCTCTACCGCGACAACGTACGGTCCCGGCTGAGCCGCCCCCGCGCCGACGCGTACGCCCACACACCCGTACAGCTGATCACGCCGACCGGTGACGCCTTCCTCTCCGAGAAGCTCTACGACGACCTGGAGCGGTGGGCCCCCGACCTCGTACGGCGCACCCTGCCGGCCAGGCACTGGGTGCCCCGGACCCGCCCCGACCAGCTGGCCGCATGGATCACCGAGTTCGTCACCACCCGCGAGGAGCCCGCCGCACGGGCTCCGAAGGACAGGGCTCCGGGCAAGTACGCCGACTGGTTCGGGGGCCGCCTGGTCCTGGTCACCGGCGCCGGCAGCGGCATCGGCCGGGCCACCGCCCTCGCGTTCGCCGAGGCCGGAGCCCGGGTGGTGTGCGTGGACCGGGACGCGGAGGGCGCGAGGCGCACGGCCGACATGGCGCGGCTCATCGGAGCCCCCGAGGCCTGGGGCGAATGCGTCGACGTCAGCGACGAGCAGGCCATGGAGAAGCTCGCGGCGAAGACCGCGGCCGAGTACGGCGTGGTGGACGTCCTGGTCAACAACGCCGGGATCGGCCTGTCGGGCCCGTTCCTGGAAACCACGGCGGAGGACTGGAGGAAGGTCCTCGACGTCAACCTGTGGGGCGTCATCCACGGCTGCCGGATCTTCGGGAAGCAGATGGCCGAGCGCGGCCAGGGCGGACACATCGTCAACACCGCGTCCGCCGCCGCCTACCTGCCGTCCCGGACCCTGCCTGCGTACAGCACCTCGAAAGCGGCGGTGCTGATGCTGTCGGAGTGCCTGCGCGCCGAACTCGCCCCGCAGTCGATCGGCGTCTCGGCGATCTGCCCGGGCATCGTGAACACCAACATCACCGCCACCTCCCGGTTCGCCGGAGTGGACGCGGCCGAGGAGAAGCGCCGCCAGGAGCGCGCCTCGCGGCTGTACGGGCTGCGCAACTTCCCGCCGGAGAAGGTCGCCGACGCGATCCTGCGGGCGGTCGTGCGCAACGAGGCCGTGGTCCCGGTGACACCGGAGTCCAAGGGCGCCCTGTGGATGTCCCGCTTCGCGCCGCGCGTCCTGCGGCGGCTGGCCCGGATGGAACCCCGGCTGTGAACGGGGCCACGCGGCCGTGTACCCCTCATTCCGGCGGTCGTACCATCCCTCGCAGGAGGGCTCGCTGAGCAGGCGGGACCGGGCCGCCATGTCGTAGGGAGCCGGGATTGTCCGATCAGGCAGCAGCCGAGTACCGGATCGAGGATCTGGCGCACCACAGCGGAGCCACGGTGCGCACGATCCGGGCGTACCAGGACCGTGGCCTGCTGCCGAAGCCCGAGCGGCGCGGCCGTTCGAACGTCTACCGCGACACGCATCTGGCCCGGCTGCGCCAGATCGCGGACCTGCTGGACCGCGGCTACACCCTGGCCTCCATCAAGGAGCTGCTGGAGGCCTGGGACGCGGGGCGGGGGCTCGGCGGCGTCCTGGGGCTCGTCGCCGAGGTGCACGGACCGTGGACCGACGAGGAGGCGGTCCGGGTCAGCCGGGCCGAGCTGAACGAGCGCTTCGGCGGCACGTCCGACGACGACGCCGTGAACGAGGCCTGTGAGCTGGGCGTGTTGGAGCGGATCCCGGGCCGTCCGGAGGAGTTCCTCGTCCCTTCGTCGCAGGAACTGGCGGTGGCCGCCGAGCTGTACGCGGCCGGAGTGCCGCTGCCGGCGATCACCGGGCACCTGCGGGAGCTGCGCGGGCAGGTGGAGCACATAGCCTCCCGCTTCCTGGAGTTCACCACCGAGCACGTCTTCGCGCGCTACCTGGGGCAGGTACCGCCGACGGATGCGGACGCGGCGGAGGCGGCGGCGCTGGTCCGCCGGCTGCGGCCGCTGGCGCAGCAGACCGTGGACGCCGAGCTGGCCCGGGCCATGCAGTTGTTCGCGACCCGGCACCTGCAGCGGCACCTCGGCGCCGCCGGCGCGCCGCAGGCGGCGGGGCCGGTGTCGGTGGCCCTCCCGGCCGGGACGGTACGGGCGGTGCAGGAGCTGGTCGGCGCCGAGCACGTGGGGGAGTTCGTCCGGGCGGCGACCGAACGGGAGATCCAGGCCCGCACGATGAACGACCTGGCACAGCGGGGCGGCCGCCGGATCCCGGCCGACGGCAGCCGGTAGTCCACAGGACGGATCACTCGTTTACCGTCAAATGCCACCCAACCGGCTGTGGACAAGTCGGTGATTCCTGTGGGCAACCCTGTGGACGACTCAGCTGACGGCCTCGTACGCGGGTCTGGCGGCGGGGGCTTCCCGCGTGCCGCCCTCGGCCTCCCGACCCGGGCCCCCGCCCTCGGCCTCCCGACCACCGGCGCCCGCGCCCGCGCCCCCGCCCGTACGCCGACCTGCGCCGCGCGCCGCGACCCGACCCGCGCCGCGCCCCGTGCTGCCGTAGAGGAAACCGGCGAGTGCCAGTCCCGCGCCCCCGCCGACCAGCTGTGCCGCGACGAAACCGGGCAGCGACTGCGGGGCGATGCCCGCGAAGGAATCGCTGAAGGCCCGCCCGACGGTGCCGGCCGGGTTCGCGAAGGAGCCCGAGGAGGTGAACCAGATCGCGCAGCCGATGTACGCCGCCACCGCCGCCGGGACGAGGTTCGTGCGCCCGATGCGCTCCAGCCCCTGGATGACGAGGACGAGCCCGGCGGTGGCGACGATCTCCCCGATGAGGAGGTGGCCGCCGTCGCGGACCCGGGTGGAGAGGACGCCCGGGGCGCGCCCGAACATCACCTCGGCGAGGAGCGCCCCGGCGACCGCCCCGGCGGTCTGCGCCGCGGTGTAGACGAGCGCCTCCCGCCCGGCCGGCCCCTCGCCGCCGCGCCGATGGACCCACCAGGAGGTGAGGGTGACCACGGGGTTGAGGTGGGCCCCGGACAGCGGCCCGAACAAGGTGATGATCAGCCCGAGGCCGATGGCCGACGCGAGCGAGTTCGCGACGAGGGCGACGCCGGTGTCGCGGCTGAGGCCGGCGGCCTGGATGCCGGACCCGATCACCACCACGAGCAGGCCGGCGGTGCCGACGAGCTCGGCGGCCGCCCGGCGCGGCAGGGAAGCGTGGATCGTCATGGGTCCTCCCCCTGAGCAGAAACAAATAATGGAAAATGTATTCCGTATCCCGGAAGGATGGTAGGGGGCGCGTTCACGGTCGGGCGGCATGGCGGAAAATCGCTGCGGCGGCGCTGTCCGGAGCGGCAAGCTGGGCCCATGGACGACAGACGCACCGTGAAGGTGTCCAAATACGTCTCGAAACACCTGAGGCACCGGCCGGAGCGCATCGGACTCGAGCTCGACCCGCACGGCTGGGTGGAGATCGACACCCTCCTGCATGCGGCCGCGGCCCACGGCTTCCCCATCACCCGCGCCGAGCTCGACCACGTCGTCGCCACCAACGACAAGCAGCGCTTCGCCGTCGACGGCGCCCGCATCCGCGCCAACCAGGGCCACACCGTCCCCGTCGACTTGGACCTCCCGGAGGCGGAGCCGCCCGCGTACCTCTACCACGGCACGGTCGCCGCCGCGCTGGACGCGATCCGCACCGAGGGCCTGCGGCCCATGGCCCGCCACCACGTCCACCTGTCTCCCGACCGGGAGACCGCGACCCGCGTCGGCGCGCGGCGCGGCCGGCCGATCGTGCTCAGCGTGGACGCGGGCGCGATGCGCGCCGCCGGGCACGTCTTCCGGGTCAGCACCAACGGGGTGTGGCTGGTGGACGCCGTCCCACCGCAGTTCCTGCGCCTGCCGTGACCGCCCGAATTTCCCAAGAGATTGTCAGATCGTCCCCCTAATCTGTTCCTCACTCCGGGATCTGTGAGGGGGGGCACCTCGCGATCGCCGAACCTTTCCCGTACGCACGCGAGGTGACACTCCATGACGTCCGCATCCGCATCCGCACCCGCACCCGACGCGCGGACCGACGAGCCTTCGGCCGCCAATTTCCAGGTGGACCTGCGCGGTCTGGTCGACCTGCTCTCCCACCACCTCTACTCCAGCCCGCGCGTCTACGTCCGCGAACTCCTCCAGAACGCGGTCGACGCGGTCACCGCCCGCCACGCGCTCGACCCCGAGGCGGAGATCCGCATCCGCCTGTCGGCGACCGCGGACCGGGTCACCATCGAGGACAGCGGCATCGGCCTGACCGCCGCCGAGGCCCACTCCCTCCTCGCCACGATCGGCCGCAGCTCCAAGCGCGGCGGCGAGCACGGCCTGGAGACCACCCGCCGCGAGTTCCTCGGCCAGTTCGGCATCGGCCTGCTCGCCTGCTTCGTCGTCGCCCGCCAGATCCGCGTCGTCACCCGCTCCGCGCGCGACCCGCAGGCCGCCCCCGTCGAATGGCTGGCCACCGACGACGGCTCGTACACCGTCCGCGAACTGCCCGACGACGCCCGCCCGGAACCCGGAACCACCGTCGTCCTCCAGGCCCGCCCGGGGGCCGAGGAGTGGATGGTCCCCGCCAAGGTCGAGCAGCTGGCCCGCGACTACGGCTCCCTCCTCCCGTACGACATCACCTTCGACGACGGCGAGGGCGGCGAGCCGCGTCCCGTCACCGACCGGCCGGCCGTCTGGGACCGCGCCTTCCCCACCCCGGCCGCCCGCCGCGTCGCGCTCGCCGGGCACTGCGCGCAGCTCTTCGGCTTCACCCCGCTCGACACCATCGACCTCGACCTGCCGGTCGCCGGGGTCCGCGGAGTCGCCTACGTCCTGCCCGAGCCGACCAGCCCCGCCCACCGGGCCGGACACCGGGTCCACCTCAAGGGCATGCTGCTCACCGACCGGGCCGACAACCTGCTGCCGGACTGGGCGTTCTTCGTCCGCGCCGTCCTGGACACCGACACCCTGCGGCCCACCGCCTCGCGCGAGAACCTCTACGACGACGAGACGCTGTCCGCCGTCCGGGAGGCGCTCGGCGCCCGCATCCGCGCCTGGCTGGCCGAGCTCGCCGCCAGCGAACCGGAGCGGCTGGCGGCGTTCCTGAACGTCCACCACCTCGGGGTGAAGTCCCTGGCCCGGCACGACGCCGAACTGCTCGGCCTGATGCTGCCCTGGCTGCCGTTCGAGACCAGCGACGGCTCGATGAGCCTTCAGGAGTTCGCGGCCGCCCATAGCGAGATCCACTACACCCGCACCGTCGAGGAGTTCCGCCAGATCGCCCCGATCGCGGCCGCCCACGGCCTCGGCGTCATCAACGCCGGCTACACCTACGACGCCGACCTGCTCGCCCTGCTGCCCACCGTACGGCCGGACCTGAAGGTCACCGAGCTGGACGCCGGAGCCGTCACCGAGCGGCTCGACCCGGTCCCGACCGCCGCCGAGCTGGCCCTCGCCTCCTTCCTGTCCACCGCCCGCACCCGCCTGGAGCCGCAGGGCTGCGACGTGGTGCTGCGCGCCTTCCAGCCCGTCTCCGTCCCGGCGCTCTACCTCGACGACCGGCAGGCCCGCCAGGAGCGCGACCGGACCGCCGCGCTGGACAGCGCCGACTCCCTGTGGACGGGCATCCTCGGCGCCCTGCGCGGCTCGGCGCCGCGCGCCCGCCTGGTACTCAACCACCACAACCCGCTCATCCGCCGGATCGCGGCCCTGTCCGACGAGGCGCTGGCCGGCACCGCCGTCGAGTCCCTGTACGGGCAGGCGCTGCTGATGTCCCAGCGGCCGCTGCGTGCAGCCGACTCCACCCTGCTCAACCGGGCCTTCCTCGGGCTCCTGGAATGGGCGACCCACTCCGCCGACACCCGGGAGGGCCAGCAGTGACGATGACGACGCACGAGGAGATCCAGCGGGGGCTGGCGGAGAACCGCAACACCCCGAACGGGACCGCCCGCAACGCCCACGCCGAAGCGCTGGTCGGCGCGGCGGAGGCCCTCGGCGACGCGGCCCTGTTCCGCGACGCACTGGACAACCTGGTCCACGCCTACCTCTGGAGCTCCGAGTCCTCCAAGATGCTGGTGCCCTTCGCCCGGCTGCTCCAGGAATACGACAAAGACCCCGGATCGTTCGCCAAGTGGGACGCCCACTCCCTGTTCTGGCAGTTCAAGTGGGTGGCCACCGCCATTTCCGACTCCCCGGAGATCCCGCTGGAGTCGGCCTGGGGCTGGGTTGCGGAGATGGAGCGCCGCTACCGGGTCGCCGGCTACAGCGAGCGGCCGGTGCGCGAGGCCGAGATGTGGCTCGCGCACTCCACCGGGGAAGACGAGCGGGCCGACCGGGCCCACCGGGCCTGGCTGGCGGCGGACCGCGACAGCATGAGCGACTGCCACGCCTGCGAACTCAACAGCCAGGGCGGCTACGCCGCCCTGCGCGGCGACGACGCCCAGGCCCTGGAGCACTGGCGGCCCGTGCTGGAGGGCGAGCGGACCTGCGCCGAGGAGCCCCACCGGGTGCTGGCCGCCTCGCTGCTGCCGCTGCTGCGCCTCGGCCGCCTCGACGAGGCCCGCTCCCACCATCTGCGCGGCTACCGCCTGGCCCGGGGCAACGAAAGCCTGCTGCCGTCGATCGCCAAGCACATCGAGTTCTGCGCGCTGAGCGGCAACGAGTCACGCGGTCTGGAGATCCTCGCCGAGCACGCCGTCCATCTGGGCCCGCTCGCCAACGTCGACGACCAGCTGGCCTTCCACGGCGGCATCCTCGTCCTGCTGCGCCGGCTGAAGGAGCTCGGGCACGGCGACAGCCCGGCCGCCTCCTACGAGGGCGTACCCCGCACCGTCTGCGAGCTGTACGAGCTGATGTACGCCGGCTCGCTCGCCATCGTCCGCCGCTTCGACACCCGCAACGGCACGACCCGTGTCTCGGACCGCTTCCTCGCCCGGATCGGAGCACAGCCGCTGGCCGGCGTACTGCCGCTGGGGGTGCGCAGCGCGCCGCTGCCGCAGACCGCGGGCACCCCGGCCGCGGCGGTGCCCGTGGCCGCGGTACCGGGGGCGGCGGCCAGGCCGGCGACGGCTCCGGTCACCCCCGATGCCTCTTTCGCGGATCTGGTGGAGCAGGCCCGGCAGGCTCGTGACCAGGGGCGTCCGGCCGCGGAGGGGCTCTGGGCGGAGGTGGCCGCGCGGGTTGGCGCCCTCCCGGAGGAGGACGTGGATCCGCTGGTCGCCGCCGACGTGGCGGACAGCCGGGCCCTGGCCGCCGCACGTGCCGGCGCCCCGGAGGCAGGCGAGCTTCTGGAGGCGGTCCGCGACCGCTACCGGGACCTCGGCCAGGCGCAGCGTGCCGCGCTGGCGGAGCTGCGGCTGGCGAGCGTGGCCGGCCAGTGCGGGGCCGAGCCCCCGCAGGTCCGGGAGCTGCTGGCCGCAGCGGCGCGGGCCGCCGAGGCGCTGGACCCGGGCGAGCCGCTGCGCGCACGGCGGATCGCCGCCGCGGAACTGGCCTCGATCCGGATCGAGCCGTACCTGCGCTCCCGCGAGACCGGCCACGAGCACGGGCATGGGCACGAACTCGGGCACGGCCACGACCCGGAGCACGACCACGGGCAGCGGGAGCTGGCCGCCTTCGCCGAGGCCCACGCGCAGACGCTGCCTGATCTGGCCGCCGACGCCGAGGAGCTGCTGGGCCGGATCGCCCTGTCCCAGGGCGACCCCGAGCGGGCCGCGGTGCTGCTGGGCTCCTCCGCGCGGCGCGTGGCCGAGGCGGGCCGCCCGTGGCAGGCCGTGGACCCACTGGTGCTCCGGGCCGGGCTGCTGATGTCGCTCGGGCAGCCCGAGGAGGCCGAGGAGGCGGCCCGCTCCGCGGTGGAGTTCGCCGCGGAGATCACCGACGCCGAGACCCAGGGGACCGCACGGCTCACCCTGGCGGACATCCTGCTGCAGCGGGCCGACGCGGCGGCAGGGGCAGCCGAGGCGGCCGAGCACGCGCTGACCGCGGCGCACTGGTTCGACCTCGCCGGACTGGCCTCCGTGAACGGGGCACAGGCGCGACTCGTCCTGGCCCGGGCGTACGCGCGGAACGACCGCACCGCCGACGCGGCGGAGGTGCTGCAGTCGGCACTGCCCGACCTGCTGGAGCACGGCGATCTCCAGGAAGTCTCCGCCCGGGAGTTCCTCGGCGACCTGCTGCGCCGGCTGAACGATCCGCGGGCAGCGGCGGAGCAGTTCCTGCTGGCGGCGGAGGTGGCCAAGAGCTGGAACGGCCTCCAGCCGCAGGCGAACCTGGCCCACTCGGCCGCGGACCAGCTCTCCGCGGCGCAGCTGCCCGAGGAGGCGATCGCTGCGTACGAACGGGCCTTGGAGCTGTACCGGGCGAACGGCGGCGCGCCGGTAGCGGAGGTGCGGATCCTGCGCTCCCTGGCCTGGCTGACCTTGCGCGAGGGAGCTTCCGGCGCAAGTGTGGCGCGGGCGCGGTCCCTGATGGACGAGGCGGCCGGAGTGCTGACGGCAGCCTCCGACCCGGGGGATCCTCGGCTGCGGGCCGAGCTCGCCCAGACCTGGCACCAGCTGGCGCAGGTGCTCGACCGGCAGGTGACCGCCGCCGAGCAGCTCGACGAGGAGTACGGAGACGACGAGGACGCGCGGCCCGCCGTAAGGCTGGACGAGGCGGAGACGCGTGCTCTGCGGCTGGAGGAGATCGACCTGTGCGAGCGGGCGGCCGCCGTCTACGCGGAGCTGGGACCGGACCATCTGGACGACCGGTTGCAGTGCGTCCAGTACGCCGCCTGGACCGAGCAGGAGCTGGGACACGACGAGGCGGGGGTGGCCCGTATGTCGGCGCTGGTCGACGAGCTGCGGGCGCTGCCCGAGGGCACGGCGGAGGGCCTGTTGGAGCGTGCCGAGTACACGCTCGAACGGCTGGCCTCCTGAGCTGAGGCGCCCGGCCGGTGCACCCCGCCGCCGCGGGGGAGCACCGGCTCGCGTGCGCAGTCCCGGGGGGCGGCTCGGCCGCTTGCCCGGTCGGCCGCTCGGCCGGTCAGGCGGCCAGCTGGGCCAGCCCCTCGGTGGCGATCTTCTCGAAGACACCCTGGTCGGCGGCGAAGTCGGAGTCCGGGATCGGCGCGTGGATCACGAGCTCCGTGAAGCCGAGCTCCTGGTGGCGCCCCGCGAAGTCGACGAAGGCGTCCACGGATGCCAGCAGGGAGTTGCGCTCCGGGGTGAACCCGGTCAGCAGGATCTTCTCCATCGGGTCGAAGTCGCGGCCGATCTCCGCGAAGGACTTCTCCAGCCGGGTCAGCTGTCCGCGCAGTGCCTCCAGCGACTGCTCGGGGGTGCCGTCCTCGTACAGCTTCGGATCGCCGGTGGTCACCCAGGCCTGACCGTGTGCCGCAGCGAGCTTCAGTCCGCGCGGTCCGGTCGCCGCGACCGCGAACGGCAGGCGGGGCCGCTGCACACAGCCGGGGATGCTGCGGACCTCGTCCGCGCAGTAGAACGTGCCGCGCGTGCTCACCGCGGGCTCGGTCAGCAGCCGGTCGAGCAGCGGCACGAACTCGGCGAATCGGTCCGCACGCTCGCGCGGGGTCCAGGCGTCCTGTCCGAGCGCGGTCGCGTCGAAACCGTTGCCGCCCGCCCCGATGCCGAGGGTGATGCGCCCGCCGGAGATGTCGTCCAGCGTCATGAGCTCCTTGGCCAGGGTCACCGGATGCCGGAAGTTCGGCGAGGTCACGAGCGTACCCAATCGCATACTCTGCGTAGCCGTCGCTGCCGCGGTCAACGTGGGCACCGCCCCGAACCACGGCCCGTCCCGGAACGACCGCCAGGACAGGTGGTCGTACGTGTACGCGGCGTGGAACCCGAGGTCCTCGGCCCGCCGCCAGATCTTCTGTCCCTCGCTCCACCGGTGGATGGGGAGGATCACCGTACTCAGACGCATGGTGCAGACCCTACGCCGGGTTCTGCCCCCACGACCGTGCCGGCTGAGCGGATGAAGGGAACCGCACCGGCGCCGACTGTCGCTACGGTGGCCTCATGAGCACGTGGAGTGACGCTGAACTCGTGGCCATGGTCGATGAAGCGACGGCTTGCCTGCATGGAAGGATCGAACGTGGCTAACACCGTACAGGCAGCGCCTCAGGACACCGGTGGACCTTCGCTGACCGATCTCATCGAGCGCAGTGCCGAGCTGAAAGGGCAGCTGGTCGCCTTCGCTCAGAGCGCCCGCTTCGACCGGTGGTTGACGCCCCTCCTGCTGGCGGCCGCTGGGCCCGCACGGGAGCTGGACGAGGGCGAGGCGATCCGGATCACCGACCACTTCATCCTGAGGTACCGCCTGCCGGACGGTTCGACCGTGGTGGACCGCTTCGTCGCCGGACGGAAGGACTTGACCGCCGACGACCGGGAGATGCTGCTCGGCTGGCGTGACCCGGTCGAGGGCATCTTCGAGATCCAGCGCAAGGAAGGGAATGCCGTCGTCCTACTGAACCTGGTCGATGACCTGGAGTACCGCACGTACTCGAATATCGGGAGGGCGGCTTTCCGTGGGGTGTCCAAGGGAGGATTCCTCCACACCTGCCTGGTGCCCGTTCAGTCGGCCGACGGGGCGTGGCTGGTGTCCGGGGCGATGACGAGCTACCCCAGGTCCAGCACCACGGAGATAGCCCAAGCCGCTCTGCAACTGGCCACGCACCACCCCGAACTGGTCTTCCGCAACGCCGAGAAGATCGAGCAGGGGTGGCAGCGGATGCGGGAGGACCGGGCCGCCTTCATGGACTTCTGCGGCGGCGACGAACTGGTCCTTCCACCTGCCGAAGCCGAGGCACTCCTCAACGCCTACTACCGCCACCGCCAGGAGGCCGCTGTCGCCGGACGACCGGGCCGGGCCCGGGGCAGCCGGCTTCCCGGCCTGGACCTGCCGTTCTTCGAGCTGCCGCGAGAGCTCGCGGGCTCGGACACCATCGGCGTCATCTACGACCAGGTCGACGGACTCAACTTCTACGCCGACTACGGGATGCTGCGGGACCTCTTCGCGGACCCGGCCCTGGTGGGTCGCAAGCAGCACAAAGACCTGCTGCGCACCTACCTGCGCGAGGAGTCGATCACACCACTGCCGATCCGCCGTCTGGCTGCCTCTCACCCGGAGACCGTCGACGCGGTGTTCCGGAAACTGCTCCGCAAACCAGGATTCACCTGGAGCGAGCACGGTGAGACGCTGCTGCGCCGACGCAAGCCGCGGTACTACGAGAGCGAGCCGCGCCCTGGGGTGTCCGTCATCGGCGACCGTCTGAGTGAGCTGCTCGTTTGATCAGGCTCATCGGCCACTGAGGGTAACCCCCTGGTCAGGCCGCAATAAGCAAACGAGGCAAGACTGAGGTAACGAGGGTGCCCAGACGCATGCTCTCGGTGGCCGCGGCCGCCGCCGTCAGAGTCGGAATCGCGCCAAACCACGGGAGGTCCCGGAAGGACCGCCAGGAGGGGTGGTCACAGCTGTAAGCGGTGTGGACGCCCAGCTCCTCGGCCCGCCCACACCGGTCGCGGCTGCCCTCACACCACGGTCGTACCGGGAAAAGCGCAGTGCTCGGACGCCAGCCCGTGCGTTCGAGACTACGACGTCGCCCATGTTTCACGTGAAACACAGCAGACCGCAGTTTCACGTGAAACATCGCCATCGCGCCCCCTGCCCTCCTGGGCCCGGGTCCTCCAGCGCAGGACCATGGGCGAAGATGGTGCGGTGACCTCGGCTCCCCAGCGCCCGGACGGGCCAACCCCCACTCCCCGGCTCATCGCCACCGATCTCGACGGCACCCTGCTGCGCGATGACAAATCCGTCTCGCCGCGCACGGTGGCCGCTCTCGCCGCCGCCGAAGAGGCCGGGATCGAGGTCTTCTTCGTCACAGGCCGACCGGCCCGCTGGATGGATGTGGTCAGCGATCACGTGCACGGCCACGGCTTGGCGATCTGCGCGAACGGCGCCGCAGTCGTCGACCTCCACGCCGGACGGGAGTTCGTCCAGGTCCGGGCGCTGCCCAGGGCGACGGCGCTGACGGTCGTGGAAACCCTGCGCCTCGCCGCCCCCGGCACGTCCTTCGCAGTGGAGACGACTGCGGGCATAAACTACGAACCGCTCTACCCGCCCTTCTTCCAGGATCCGGGCGCTCATGTCGCCACCGCGGAGAAGCTGCTGCACGTGGAGGCGGACGACGCCTCCGCCCCGGTCCTGAAGCTGCTCGCGCACCACGCCGAGCTGGCCCCCGACGAGTTCCTGGCGCTCGCGCGCTCCGCAGCGGGCGACCACGCCTCGATCACCCGCTCCAGCCCGACCGCCCTGCTGGAGATCAGCGGCCTGGGCGTCTCCAAGGCCAGCACCCTGGCACTGTGCTGCGAGGAGCGCGGCATATCCCCGTCCGAGGTGGTCGCCTTCGGTGATATGCCCAACGACGTGGAGATGCTCAGCTGGGCGGGCATCTCCTACGCCATGGGCAACGCGCACCCGGCTGTGATCGCGGCCGCCTCCGGCCGTACGGTCGCCAACAACGAGGACGGAGTCGCCGTCGTCATCGAGCAGATCCTGGCCGGCCTCGGCGGACGGCAGCAGCCCTAGGCGTCAGAGCGGGGCCTCCCACACGAGGGTGGTCCCGCCGCCGCGCTCCCCGATCCCGGGACCATACGAGCTCGACCCGCCCAGCGACTCGGCCCGCCGGCGCAGGTTGCGCAGCCCGCTGCGGCGCCCGCTCTCGCTGATGCCGATCCCGTCGTCGGCGACCTCCAGCCGCACCCCGGGCCGCCCGTCGGGCAGCGTGACGGTGGCGTCCACCACCACCTCGATCCGGGACGCCGCCGCATGCCGGAACGCATTGGAAAGGGCCTCGCGCAGCGCGGCGATCAGGTTCTTGCCCACCAGCTCGCCGACGATCGTGTCGAGCGGGCCGAGGAAGCGGTGCGCGGGCTTGAAGCCGAGCGGCACGGCCGCCATGTTGATCTCCCGCAGCACCCGGGTCCGCAGCCCCGAGGGCGCCTCCGCAGGCCCCTGCTGGAGCGCGAAGATCGCGGTGCGAATCTCCTGGATCGTCACGTCCAGCTCGTCCACGGCCTTCCCGACCCCGTCGCGCACCTCGGGGACGTCGGAGCGCCGCTGCGCGCTCTCCAGCATCATCCCGGTGGCGAACAGCCGCTGGATCACCAGATCGTGCAGGTCCCGGGCGATCCGGTCGCGGTCCTCGAACACCGCGAGGCGCTCACGGTCGCGCTGCGCCTCGGCCATCATCAGCGCGAGCGCCGCCTGGGAGGCGAACTGCGTCGCCAGGGTCCGCTCGGCCTCGCTGAATGGCCGCTGCCCGCGGTCCCGCGGGGTGACCAGGGCGCCCAGCACCCGCCCGCCACTGTGCAGAGGCAGCATCATGCAGGGCCCGTACCGGCTGGTCAGCGGGCCGGCCATGCGGGGGTCGGTCGCGGCGTCGTCCACGAAGACCGGCTCTCCCCGCAGCAGTCTGGCCACGACCGGACTCTCGGCCGGGACGACCAGACCGAGCGAGGTGGCCGGGGTGTCGGCGGAGACGGCGACGATCTCCATCCCGCCGTCCTCGGTCGGCAGCATCACGATCCCGGCGGAGGAGCCGGCAAGCCGACGGGCCTGTTCGGCCACCACGGAGAGCGCGTCGTCCGCGTCCCCGCCCGACAACAGGGCCGTGGTGACGGCCACCGAGCCGTCGATCCACCGCTCCCGCTGGGTGGCGGCCTCGTACAGCCGGGCGTTGCCGATGGCGATGCCCGCCTCGGTGGCCAGCACCCGGACCATGTGGACGTCGTAGTCGCTGAACTCGCCGCCGCCGTTCTTCTCGGCGAGGTACAGGTTGCCGAAAATCTCCCCCTGCACGCGGATGGGGACACCGAGGAAGGTCTTCATCGGCGGGTGGTGCGGCGGGAAGCCCGCCGAACGCGGGTCCTTCGTCAGATCGGCGAGCCGTACGGTGCCGGCGTGCGAAATCAGCGCTCCGAGCAGGCCCCGGTTGCCGTCCGGGCGGTGCCCGATCCGCTCCGCCACCTCGGCGCTGACACCGAAGGTGACGAAGTCCGACAGACCTCGGCCCTCGGTGTCCACCACGCCGATCGCCGCGTACCGGGCATCCGCCAGCTCGGCGGCGGTCTCGCAGATGCGGTCGAGCGTGGAGTGCAGCTCGAGGCCGGTGCCGACCGACCGCATGGCCTCCAACAGCTGCGGCACCCGGGCGGTGAGCTCGGTGGACAGGCCGTGCAGGCTTCGGGTGGCCAGGGTGGCGGCCTCCAGCGGGTCCGGAGCCCGGGGGGCCGGATCCGGCGCTTCCGGCGACTGCTGCAGCAACATGCACGTGAGCCTAGTTAGTCCGTTTTATCGGGGAAAGTCGGCCAGCGCGCCGTCGGCTGCCGCCTCCCGCTCCCGCATGCGGCGCAGCGGGCCCTCCGCGGCGGCCAGCTCGGCGAAGCCGCCGCGCTGGACGACGGCTCCCCCGTCCAGGACGAGGACCTCGTCCACCGCTTCCAGGCCGGCCAGCCGGTGCGTGATCAGCACGGTGGAGCGGCCCTCGGTCGCGGCCAGCAGGTCCGCCGTCAGGGCGTCGGCCGTCGCAAAGTCCAGGTGTTCGGCGGGCTCGTCCAGGACGAGTACCGGGAAGTCGGCAAGCAGGGCGCGGGCCAGGGCCAGGCGCTGTCGCTGGCCGCCGGAGATCCGCTCGCCGTGTTCGCCGACCAGGGTGTCGAGGCCGTCCGGCAGCCCGTCGGCCCACTCCAGCAGCCGGGCCCCGGCCAGGGCCCCGCGCAACTCCTCCTCGCTCGCCCCGGGGCGGGCCAGCCTCAGGTTCTCCCTGACCGAGCTGTCGAAGATGTGGGCGTCTTGGGCGCACAGGCCGACGATCCGGCGGACCTCGTCGCTGTCGAGCAGCCGCGCGTCGGTCCCGCCCAGGGTGTACGAGCCCGCGCGCGGGTCCAGGAAGCGGAGCAGGACTTGGGCCAGAGTGGACTTGCCCGCGCCGGAGACACCGACGACGGCGATGCGCCGCCCTGCCTCCAGGGTGAGGTCGAAGCCGTGGAGGGCGTCGCCCTCCTGGCCGGGGTGCCGGGTTGCGATCCCCGCCAGGCGCAACGGGAAGGGCGAGACGGGCAGCCGCGCGGGCTTCTCCGGCTCGGCCACCGGGGCCGGGGCGTCGATGACCTCGTAGATCCGCTCGGCGCTGCGCCGCACCCGCTGCCGGAACTGCACGGCCTGCGGCAGCCCGGTCACCGCTTCGAAGGCGGCCAGCGGGGTCAGTACGGCCACGGCCATGGCCACCCCGGACAGCCGCCCCTCCTGCACAGCGTCGGCGGCGAAGGCCGCGGCGGCCACCACGGTCAGCCCGCACACGACGGCCGACAGTCCGCTGCCGAGACCGGTGGCGGCGGCGCCCCGCGCGGCGATGGCGGTCAGGGTCCGGTCGCTCTCGCGCACGGCGTCCATGCGCCGTCCGAGCGCGCCGGCGACCGTCAGTTCGGCGGTCCCGGTCAGCAGGTCGGCAGTACGGGCGGCCAGTTCCCCGCGGGCGGGTGCCAGCCTGCGCTCCGCGCGGCGGGAGCAGGCCCCGCTGACCAGCGGCACCCCGATCCCGGCGGCCAGCAGCCCGACGGCGAGGGCGGCCCCGGCCTCGGGCAGCAGCCAGGCGGTGAACACGACCGACCCGCCGCCGACGAGGACGGCGGTGCCCACCGGCAGCAGCCAGCGCAGCCAGTAGTCCTGAAGGGCGTCGGCGTCCGCCACCAGACGGGCCAGCAGGTCCCCGCGGCGCTGCGCGGGCAGCCCGGCGGGCGCGATGCGCTCCAGCCGCCGGAAGACGGACACCCGCAGGTCGGACAGCATCCGCAGGACGGCGTCGTGCGACACCAGCCGCTCCGCGTACCGGAAGACGGCCCGCCCGATCCCGAATGTACGGGTGGCCGTGACGGCCACCATCAGATAGAGCACAGGAGGCTGCTGGGAGGCCCGCGAGATCAGCCAACCGGAGACGGCCATCAGTCCGACGCTGCACCCGACGGCCAGCGCCCCCAGCAGCAGTCCGAGCCGGAACCGGCCCTGCCAGGCCTTGGCCACGCCCCTGACCCGGCGCAGCGGATCCCGCCCGGCCGAGTCGCCCCAGCCGGCCCCGGCCGACGTGCTCCGCGGGGCGGTGTCCGCAGACTCCGGGGCCCGCGGCTCCGGCACGCTGCCCTCCGGCGCCCGGTCTTCCGATACGGGGTGCGCCGTAGTCGCGGATACGCCCGCCGGTCCGGCGCCGATCTCCACCACCCGGTCCGCGAGGGCCAGGAGCGCCGGCCGGTGCACGACCAGCAGCACGGTCCGCCCCACCGCAAGGCGGCGTACCGCCTCGACCACCGCGGCCTCGGTCTCACCGTCCAGCGCCGCCGTCGGCTCGTCCAGCAGCAGCACGGGCCGGTCCGCCAGGAAGGCGCGCGCCAGCGCGATTCGCTGGCGCTGCCCGGCGGACAGCCCGGCGCCGCCCTCACCGAGCACCGTCTCGATGCCGCGCGGCAGTGCGGCGACGAACTCCCCCGCTCCGGCGTCCTCCAGGGCGGCCGCCACGGCTTCGTCGGAGGCGTCCGGCCGGGCCAGGCGCACGTTCTCCGTGAGGGTTCCCGCGAACAGGTGCGGCCGCTGCGGCACCCAGGCGATCCGCTCGCGCCACTGCTCCGGCGCGAGCCCGGCCAGGTCCGCGCCGCCGATTCGCACCCGGCCCGCGGTCGGTGCCGTGAACCCCAACAGGACGTGGAGCAGGGTGGACTTGCCGGCCCCGCTGGGGCCGGTGAGGGCCACGCACTCGCCGGGCCCCACCGTGAACGAGACCGGCCCGGGGGAGTCCTCGCCCCGCCCGGGGTGCCGTACGGACACCCCGTCGACCTCGATCCGCAGTCCGGCGGCCTCCGCCCCGGGCACGCCGATGCCGGTGGCACCGGTGGCACCGACCGCCGCGGCCGGAGTCTGAAGGACCTCGAAGACCTCCTCCGCCGCCGCCAACCCCTCCGCGGCCGCGTGGTACTGCGCCCCGACCTGCCGCAGCGGCAAATACGCCTCGGGCGCCAGGATCAGGACGACCAGGCCGGTGTAGAGGTCGAGTTCCCCGTGCACCAGCCGCATGCCGATGGTCACGGCGACCAGCGCCACCGACAGCGTTGCCAGCAGTTCCAGTGCGAAGGACGACAGGAACGCGATGCGCAGGGTGCGTATCGTCGCCCGCCGGTAGTCCTCGGTGATCCTGCGGATGGACTCGGCCTGGGCCTTGGCCCGACCGAAGACCTTCAGCGTCGGCAGGCCCGCCACGACGTCGAGGAAGTGCCCCGACAGCCGGGACAGCAGCCGCCACTGGCGGTTCATCCGCGACTGGGTGGCCATGCCGATCAGCACCATGAACAGGGGGATGAGCGGCAGGGTGACCACGATGACGGCCGCCGACACCCAGTCCTCGGTGACGATCCGGGCGAGGACCGCGACCGGAACGGCCACCGCCAGCCCCAGCTGGGGCAGATAGCGGGCGAAGTAGTCGTCGAGGGCGTCCACGCCCCGGGTGGCCAGCGCCACCAGCGACCCCGTTCGCTGCCCGCTCAGCCAGCCCGGCCCAAGACCGGTGGCTCGGTCCAGCAGCCGCGCCCGCAGTTCCGACTTGACCGACGCGGCCACCCGGTGGGCGGCGAGCTCGGTGAGCCAGGCGAGCAGGCCGCGGCCCACCGCCACGGCCGCCAGGAGCAACAGCGGCGTGCGCAGCTGCCCGCCGTCCAGGCCCTCCTCGAAGGCGCCGACCACGATCTCGGCGATGAGCATCGCCTGACCGATGACCAGCCCCGCCCCGGCACAGCCGAGGGCCACCACCGCTGCCAGGAAGAGGCGGGTGGAGCGGGCGTACCGAAGCAGGCGCGGGTCTATCGGTTTCACGTGAAACATCCCCCAGAGCAGGGTCAGTGCAGATCAGGGTCAGTGCGCGTCGGCGATGTGCTGCGTACCGATCCGCTTGCGGAACACCCAGTACGTCCAGCCCTGGTAGAGCAGGACCACCGGGGTGGCCACGGCCGCACACCAGGTCATGATCTTCAGGGTGTACGGGCTGGACGAGGCGTTGGTGACCGTGAGGCTCCAGGCGTCGTTCAGCGAGGACGGCATGACGTTCGGGAACAGCGTCAGGAAGAGCATCGCGACGGTGGCCGCGATGGTGGCTCCGGACAGGGCGAACGACCAGCCCTCACGGCCCGCGAGGTTGCAGCCGAGGGCGCCGGCCAGTGCCGCCACCGCGACGATCAGCGCGACCAGGCTCCAGCCGTCGCCGTGCGAGAGCTGAGTCCAGCCCAGGAACACAAGGGCGAGCACCGCGGCGGCCACGCCCAGCCGGGCTGCCAGTGTCCGTGCGCGGTCCCGGATCTCACCGACCGTCTTGAGCGCGGTGAACACCGCGCCGTGGAAGGTGAACAGGGCGAGGGTGACGAGGCCGCCGAGGACCGCGTGGATGTTGAACAGGTCGAAGAGGGTTCCGACGTACTCCTTGTTCTGATCGATCTTCACGCCCCGAGTGATGTTGGCGAACGCCACACCCCACAGGAACGCGGGGATCAGCGAGGTCCAGAAGATCGCGTGTTCCCAGTTCGCCTGCCACCGCTCCTCGTCCCGCTTGTGCCGGTACTCGAAGGCGACGCCGCGGACGATCAGGCAGACCAGGATGAGCAACAGCGGCAGGTAGAAGCCGGAGAACAGGGTGGCGTACCAGTCGGGGAAGGCGGCGAAGGTCGCACCGCCCGCGGTGAGCAGCCAGACCTCGTTGCCGTCCCACACGGGCCCGATCGTGTTGATCAGGACCCGCTTCTCCCTGCGGTCGCGGGCGAGCAGCTTGGTCAGGACGCCGACCCCGAAGTCGAAGCCCTCGAGGAAGAAGTAGCCGGTCCACAGGACGGCGATGAGCACGAACCAGACGTCGTGGAGTTGCATGGTGTGGTCCCCTCAGCCTCAGTACGAGAAGGCCATCGGCCGGTCGGAGGAGTCGTGTCCGCCGATCTTGGTCGGCGGGTTGAGGTCGGCCTCGGTGAGCTCGGGCGGGCCGGCCTTGACGTACTTGACCAGCAGCTTGACCTCGATCACGGCGAGTACGGCGTACAGGGCGGTGAAGACGAGCATCGAGGTGAGGACCTCGGCCTGGGAGACCCCAGGGGAGACCGCGTCCCTGGTCCGCAGGACTCCGTAGACCACCCACGGCTGGCGGCCCATCTCGGTGAAGATCCAGCCCCAGGAGTTGGCGATCAGCGGGAAGCCGAGCGTCCAGACCGCGGCCAGCCAGTACAGCCGGGTCAGCCGCGGGCTGAGGGCCTTGTTGAACGGGACCAGGTGCGGCCGTTCGTCCTCACCGGTCCGAAGGGCCGGCGGCAGCAGGAGCTTCCTCCGGGTCAGCCACAGGCCGGCGGCGCCGATGGCGAACGAGGCCATGCCGAAGCCGATCATCCAGCGGAAGCCCCAGTACGCGACGGGGATGTTGGGCCGGTAGTCGCCGGGGCCGTACTTCTCCTGCTCGGACTTGTTGACGTCGTTGATGCCGGGCACGAACGAGTCGAAGTTGTTGTCGGCCAGGAAGGACAGCAGGCCGGGCACCTCGATCGCGACCTTGTTGTGGCCCTTGTCGACGTCGCCGTAGGCGAAGACGGAGAAGGGGGCGCTCTCCTCGCCGTCCCACAGGGCTTCGGCGGCGGCCATCTTCATCGGCTGCTGCTTGAACATGACCTTGGCCAGGGTGTCGCCGCTGACCGCGACGAGCGCCCCGCCGATGACGACAGCGACCAGGCCGAGCCGCAGCGAGGTGCGCATCACCTGGATGTGCTTCTTGCGCAGCAGGTGGAAGGCGGCGATGCCGACCATGAAGGCGCCGCCCGTCAGGATCGCCGCGGTCAGGGTGTGGAAGACCTGCGCCAGGGTGGTGTTCTGGGTCAGGACGAGCCAGAAGTCGGTCAGCTCGGCACGACCGGTCTCCTTGTTGATGCGGTAGCCCACCGGGTGCTGCATCCACGAGTTCGCCGCGAGGATGAAGTACGCGGACAGGACGGTGCCGAGGGACACCATCCATATGCAGGCGAGGTGGATCTTCTTCGGCAGCTTGTCCCAGCCGAAGATCCACAGGCCGATGAAGGTGGACTCGAAGAAGAAGGCGATGAGCGCCTCGAAGGCCAGTGGGGCACCGAAGACGTCGCCGACGAACCGCGAGTAGTCGGACCAGTTCATGCCGAACTGGAACTCCTGGACGATGCCGGTGACGACACCCATGGCGATATTGATCAGGAAGAGCTTGCCCCAGAACTTCGTGGCCTTGAGGTACTTCTCCTTTTCGGTGCGCACCCACGCGGTCTGCAGGATCGCGACCAGTGCGGCGAGGGAGATCGTGAGGGGGACGAAGAGGAAGTGGTAGACGGTCGTGATGCCGAACTGCCAGCGCGCCAGTGTTTCCGGGGCCAAAGCTACGTCCACGTCGTCTTCTCCTTCGGGTCGCCGTGGTCATGGCCGAAGTCTGCCCATCTGCACTCCCCATTCCGGGAGAAAACAGGCAGGGCTTGTGAACGCGTTCACATTCACAAGCATTATGTCGCACCACCTCGGGCGACTTTCAGGCGGGGTCCCCTAGTCAACAGATTCAACAAATTGTTGAATAACGCCATGAAGATTCGCATCTCGTGGCCCGCGGGCCACCTCACCGCGACCCTCGACGAGACCCCGACCAGCAGTGCGCTGGCCGAGGCCCTCCCGATCTCCGCCTCCGCCCACACCTGGGGCGAGGAGGTCTACTTCGACACCGGCGTCTCCGTCGCCCTGGAGCCCGACGCCCGGCAGGTCGTCGAGCCGGGCACCGTCGCGTTCTGGACCGAGGGCGACGCCCTCGCGCTCCCCTACGGCCCGACGCCCATCTCGCGCGGAGGCGAGAGCCGCCTGGCGAGCCCGTGCAACGTCCTCGGCTCCTTCGACGGCGACCCCCGCCTGCTGGCCACCGTCCGCGACGGCGACCCGATCCGGGTGGAACAGGCCTAGCCTCGAGCGAGCGCCAAGCCCCCTCCCGGCGCTACATCTCCTTGAAGAACCCCTCTGCCGTGTGCAGGAAGATGTCGTTCGCCTCGCACTCACCGATCGTGATCCGCAGGCCCTCGCCCGGGAAGGGCCGGACCACCACACCGGCCTTCTCGCAGGCCGCGGCGAACTCGAGGGTCCGCTCGCCCAGCCGCATCCACACGAAGTTCGCCTGCGTGTCCGGCACGACCGTCCAGCCCTGGCTGAGCAGCCCCTCGTGGACCCGGGTGCGCTCGGCGACCAGCGAGCCGACCCGGCCCATCAGCTCGTCCTCGGCGCGCAGCGAGGCGACCGCCGCGTCCTGGGCCAGCTGGCTGACGCCGAAAGGCACCGCCGTCTTGCGCAGCGCCGCGGCCACCGGCTCGTGTGCCACCGCAAAGCCGACGCGCAGGCCGGCCAGGCCGTACGCCTTGGAGAAGGTGCGCAGCACGCAGACGTTCGGGCGGTTGCGGTAGAGCTCGATGCCGTCCGGCACCTCGGGGTCGCGGACGAACTCGCGGTACGCCTCGTCGAGGACGACCAGGATGTCCGAGGGCACCCGCTCCAGGAAGCGCTCCAGCTCGGCGCGGCGCACCGCGGTACCGGTGGGGTTGTTGGGGTTGCAGATGAAGATCAGGCGGGTCCGGTCGGTGATCGCGTCGTACATCGCCTCGAGGTCGTGCACGTCCCCGGGGGTCAGCGGGACCTGTACGGACTTCGCACCCGAAATCTGCGTGATGATCGGGTAAGCCTCGAAGGAGCGCCAGGCGTAGATCACCTCGTCGCCGACGCCGGCCGTCGACTGGACGAGCTGCTGGGCCACGCCCACCGAGCCCGTGCCGGTGGCGATGTGGTCGACCGGGACCCCGTACCGCTCCGCGATCTCGTTCACCAGGCCGGTGCAGGCCAGGTCCGGGTAGCGGTTGAACCGGCCGGCCGCCGCCACCGCGGTCTCGAGCACGCCGGGCAGCGGCGGGTACGGGTTCTCGTTCGAGGACAGCTTGTACGCGACGGAACCGCCCGCGGCGGCAGGCTTGCCCGGCTTGTAGACGGGGATGCCGTCCAGCTCGGCGCGCAGCTTAGGGGTCTTCTCGCTCACCGCAGGTCCTCCTAGACCATCCCGTCCGACGTCGCCGTCGAGTCAATACTGCTCACCTTAAGAGGATTCCGCTCTGGCGAAAATGGCAGCGCCTGGATTGCGGGGGAGCGCACGCATATATGCGTGCGCCGGTGGCTTGCGCCGTGGCGCGCATCCCTCGTACAGGTGAGTTGGGGATGCCCCGGGACCACGTCGTTTTGGCATGCTCGTACCCGAAGGCAAAGAACCCATTCACCTCGACCTCCCAAATCCCTTTAATTCCAAGGTCATTGGGGGTGGCGAACCATGCAGAACCGTGCCTGTCAACGCGTGCATATGCGCCCGGGCCACCCTCCCCACCGAGCCCTACTATCGGCTCGCCATGACAGCAGCAGGGAAGCATCAGGTGAGCCGGACCGAGACCCCCCGGCGGGCCGCCGGCCGACAGGGCCGGGCCGGCATCAGGGACGTGGCCGCCGCGGCGGGCGTCTCGATCACGACAGTCTCCGACGCGCTCAATGGCAAGGGGCGGCTGCCCGATGCCACCCGCCGCCACGTCCGCGAGGTCGCCGACCGGCTGGGGTACCGCCCCTCCGCCGCGGCCCGCACCCTCCGTACCGGCAAATCGGGACTCATCGGCCTGACCGTCACCACCTACGGGGATGAACCTTTCACCTTCACCGAGTTCGCGTACTTCGCCGAGATGGCCAGAGCCGCCACCTCGGCCGCGCTCGCCCGCGGCTACGCCCTCGTCATCCTCCCGGCAACCTCCCGGCACGACGTGTGGTCCAACGTCGCCCTCGACGGCACCGTCGTGATCGACCCCTCCGACCACGATCCCGTCGTCACCGAGCTGGTCCGCCAGGGCCTCCCGGTGGTCTCCGACGGCCGCCCCGCCGGCTCCCTCCCGGTCACCGCCTGGGTCGACAACGACCACGAGGCAGCCGTACTCAACCTGCTGGACCACCTCGCCGCCGCCGGCGCCCGCCGGATCGGGCTGCTGACCGGGACGACCACCGACACGTACACCCACCTGTCCACCACCGCCTATCTCAACTGGTGCAAGCGCGTCGGCCAGGACCCCGTCTACGAGTCCTACCCGGCCCACGACCCGTGCGCGGGGGCGGTCGCCGCCGACCGCCTGCTCGCCCGGCCCGACCGTCCGGACGCCGTCTACGGGCTCTTCGACCCGAACGGCACCGACTTGCTCGCCGCGGCCCGCCGCTACGGCCTGCGGGTCCCCGAGGACCTGCTGCTCGTGTGCTGCAGCGAGTCCACCGTGTACGCGAACACCGAGCCGCCGATCACCACGCTCTCCCTCAAACCGCGCCGCATCGGCACCGCCGTCGTGCAGTTGCTCATCGACGCCATCGAGGGAGTCGAGACCGGGCGCACCGTCGAACAGGTCGTCCCGACCGAGCTGATCGTCCGTACCTCCTCGCAGCGCAGGAGGCCCCGTACGACGATCAGCCCGCCGCGGTCACCGGCTCAGGACTGACCGTTACACCGCCGTACCAGCGGGGCCGGTGGTCCCGCCGGAAAGTTCGGCAACGCCGATTTCGGGATAAAGCGGCAGGAACGATCGGTTCCGCACAGGATTCACCACCCCTGGTGCGTCACACAGCGCGAGCCGCATTCCTATGATGGGCGCACGACATCACGGATCCTCCGAGCCGGAGGCCAGGAGGATCCGCAGGTGTACGGCAGCGCGACGGTGGTGGAGGGGTCGATGACTCAGGGGGCCGGTCAGGGACCCGCGATGCGGACGGAGACGCTGCGGGACTTCCGGGTGCCGGTCACCGAACCCCATCCGTACGGCGTGCCCGCACGACTTCCCGAAGAAGCCCCGGTCTACGGCGAGTACCCCGCGTACTACGGCGAGCCCGCGCCCGCCCCCGGAGCGGTCCCGCCGCCGCCCGGACCGGTGCCGCCCGCGCCCGCCCCGGTACCCCCGGTCCCGCCCGCGCCGCCGGTCCCGCACGTCCCGCCGCAGCCCGCCGCGGGCATGCCGCCCGCGGAGGACGGCATGGACGGCTACACCCCCACCCAGCGCGACCTTCCGGTCATCGGCCGCGGCGGCCTCGGCGGTCCCGGTGACACCGTCCAGGTGCACTACGTCCCCCAGCAGGCACCGAGCGGCCCCGGCCCGCTCTACGTCGTCGGCGACGTGCACGGCTACCTCGACGAGCTCGTCGCCGAGCTCCAGGCCCAGGGCATCATCGACGCCGACCAGCGCTGGTCGGCGGGGAACGCCCGCATCTGGTTCCTCGGCGACTTCACCGACCGCGGCCCCGACGGCATCGGCGTGATCGATCTCGTCATGCGGCTGTCCGCCGAGGCCGCAGCCGCCGGCGGATACTGCAAGGCCCTCATGGGCAACCACGAGCTGCTGCTCATCGGCGCCAAGCGGTTCGGCGACACCCCCGTCCAGTCGGGCGCCGGCACCGCCACCTTCCAGGCGGCCTGGCTGCTCAACGGCGGCCAGCGCACCGACATGGAGCGGCTGGAGGACGTACACCTCCAGTGGATGTCGCGCCTGGACGCGGCCGTACTGGAAGACGGGCACCTGCTGCTGCACTCCGACACCACCGCCTACCTCGACTACGGCGACTCCATCGAGGACGTCAACGACACCATCCACGAACTGCTCAACCGCAACGACGCGGACATCACCTGGGACCTGTTCCGCAAGTTCACCAAGCGGTTCGCCTTCCGCGACGAGGAGACCGGCCCGCAAGCCGTACGCGAGCTCCTCGACACCTACGGCGGCAGCCGCGTCGTACACGGCCACAGCCCCATCCCGTACCTGCTCGGCGAGGTGGGCACCGAGGACGGCGACGGCACCGGCGGCCCGGAGCTCGTCGACGGGCCCCACGTGTACGCCGACGGCCTCGCCATCGCGATGGACGGCGGTGTGACGATGGCTGGCAAGCTGCTGGTCGTGCAACTCCCGCTGAACGACTGAGGCTTGTCAGAAGCGGGGTATTTCGGGAAAGCCCCTGTCACGGCGCGGCATGAGCCCTCTACCATCGCTCTATCCGTAGCAGGCTCTCCTCCGTTTACGCCGGCGCCCCGGGTCTACGCGGGCAAACCGGCCCCCACGGAGCATCCGGGGGATGCACATGAACAGCGCTCCGCACCTGCTGACCGAAGACCGGCCGGAGTTCGATCGGCTCCTCGACGAGGCGCTGCGCACCGCACACGAACGGTCCGGACTCGACGGGCTCGGCGAACGGCTCAACGCCGAACAACTGCGCACCATGGCCGTCGGGGCCAGCGCCCTGCTGACGGCCGCGGCCGCGGCCGAGTACGACCACTACGTGAAGGTGCGCGGCGCGCAGCGCGAGGAGATCCGCTCAACCCCGAGGGCGGACTACCGGGACGGCGCGCGAGAGGAGAGCGACGGGGCGGGCATCACCGCCATGGTCGCGGTCCTCGCCCCGGTCCTGGCGGCCACCGCCATGGTGATCTTCCTACTGGTCGGCTACATCCTGAAGGCTGTCGAGCCCGAACCGTCCTTCGCCGACACGATGCTGACGGCGGGCTGGCTCTTCGGCGCCCTGACCGCGGTCACGCTGTTCGGCGCGGTGGTCGCGCTGCTGGTGACGGCCGTGCGCAACCGGTCGACCGAGGTCGTGGCCGGGGACGAGGCCGCGACCGCACCCGACGAGGTCGCGCTGGCGCGCGAGGCGTGGCGGAACGCCTTGCTGGAGCGGGGCATCCTGCCGTTCCTGCGCGAGGCCCTGGCCGATCCGGACGCGGCGGCGCCCGCGCACCCGGCGCCCAGCACGCCGAAGGCCGGGCGCATCCCCACCTTGGGATACACCCGGCCCGACTTCACCAGCCCCGGATCCCCGTCACAGGGAACCCGGCCCGGCTACACGCCTCCGGACTTCACGAGCCCGGACTTCGGCGGCCCGGGGATCGAACCGCGACCGCGCTGACAGCGCCGGTCCGGCTCGCCGGTTGGTCAGACGAACGGAGCGGCACGCAGGGCCACATGGCGGTGTGTGCGACAGCCGCCCGGGGCCGCGGACCGGCGTGCCGCACGAGGCCCGAGCGGCCGCGCACCTAGGGTCGGCGGCCGTGAAGCCGACCATTTGCCTCTGCATGATCGTGAAGAACGAGTCTGCCGTCATCGAGCGCTGCCTGGACTCGGTGCGGGACCTCATCGACACCTGGGTCATCTCCGACACCGGATCCACCGACGGCACCCAGCAGCTGATCTGCAACGCCCTGCGCGAAATCCCCGGCGAACTCCACGAGGAGCCCTGGAAGGACTTCGGGCACAACCGCAGCCTCAACATCGCACACGCCCGCGGCAAGGCCGACTACCTGCTCCTCCTCGACGCCGACCTGGTCCTGTGCCGTAACGGCCCGCTGCCGCCGCTCACCGCGCAGTCGTACATGCTGCGGCACAAGGGCGCGACGGAGTACCGGATCAAGCGCCTGGTCCGCGGTGACCTCCCCTGGCGATACGAGGGCGTCACGCACGAGTACCTGACCTGCGACCGCCCCGACGAGTACGACCAGCGCCCCGGCAAGCAGGAGAACCTCGACGCACTCGTCATCGAGGACCACGCCGACGGCGGCTCCCGGCACGACAAGTTCGAACGCGACGCGCGCCTGCTCGGTGCCGACCTCGAGCGGGACCCCACGAACACGCGGACCGTCTTCTACCTCGCGCAGACCATGCGGGACATGGGGAACACCGCGGAGGCGATCCGGCTCTACGAGCGCCGCGCAGCCATGGGCGGCTGGGACGAGGAGGTCTACTACGCGCTCCTCCAGGCCGGTGTCCTGAACGCCGATGCCGACGACTGGCCGGCCGCGATGGACGCCCTCACGCGCGCCTGGGAGTTCCGGCCCGCGCGCCTGGAGGCCTGCTACGAACTCGCCTCCCGGCTGCGCCTGCTGGGCCGGTACCACGCCGCACACGCGATCACCTCGGCCATCCTGGACCGGCCGGTCCCGGCGGACCTGCTCTTCGTCCACCCGTGGGTCTACCGGTGGGGGCTGCTCTTCGAGCACTCCATCACCGCCTACTGGGTCGGGGACGTGGACGCCTCGCTGCGTGCCTGCGACCGGCTACTCGCCCTGCCCGACCTGCCCGACGCCTATCGGCGGCAGACCGAGGCCAACCGCGGCTACGCCCTGGACCGCGGCGGCTCGCCCATTCCCGTTTCACGTGAAACATCGCCCGCGGCAACGGTGTAGCCCCGAGCGGACCCGGCCGGTGTAGCTCAGCGCGGATCCGGCCGGTGTAGCTCAGCGCGGATCCGGCCGGTGTAGCTCAGCGCGGATCCGGCCTGTGTGGCTCAGCGCGGATCCGGCCGGGAGGGTGTCACCCCCGGCCGGAGCGTCACCCGGCGGCGCGGTCCCGGAGCGGGCGGCGCCGCAGCGCGGCATCGGCCAGTGCCTGCGGGCGCCAGACCCCGTCCGGCTGGTAGAGGTTCGTCCCGGGCGGCACGATCTCGTCGATCCGGTCGAGCGCGGCGTCGTCGAGCACCCTGGCGGCGCCCCCGACCAGTGATTCCAGCTGGTCCATGGTCCGCGGTCCGATGATCACGGAGGTGACGGCGGGGTGCGCGACCGGGAAGGCGACGGCCAGCTCGGAGAGGGTGCAGCCGATGCCGTCGGCGAGCTCGACGAGCTTCTCCACGGCCTCGAGCTTCGCCACGTTGCCGGGGATCGCCGGGTCGAAGCGCGCCGGCGTGAGCGCTGCGCGCCCCGAGGTCAGGTCGACGGGCCCACCGAGCCGGTACCTGCCGCTGAGGAACCCGGAGGCGAGCGGACTCCACGTGAGCACGCCCATCCCGTAGCGCTGGGCCACCGGCAGGACGTCGGCCTCGATACCGCGCGCGAGGATCGAGTAGGGCGGCTGCTCCGTCCGGAACCTCGGCAGCGCCCGCCGCTCGGCAGTGTGGTGCGCCTCGACGAGTTCCCCGGCGGGGAACGTCGAACAGCCGAAGGCCCTGATCTTCCCGGCCCGCACCAGATCGCCGAGGACCGACAGGGTCTCCTCGATGTCCGTCGTGTGGTCGGGCCGGTGCACCTGGTAGAGGTCGATCCAGTCGGTGTCCAGCCGGCGCAGGCTGTCCTCGACGGCGCGCACGATCCAGCGCCGCGAGTTCCCGCTGCGGTTGCGGCCCTCGCCCATCTGGAAGTGGACCTTCGTCGCGAGCACGACGTCGTCGCGGCGGCCGCGGAGGGCCTTGCCCACGATCTCCTCGGCCTCGCCGGCGGAGTACATGTCCGCGGTGTCGATGAAGTTGATGCCCCGGTCGAGCGCGGCATGGACGATCCGCACGCACGCGTCATGGTCCGGGTTCCCCACCGCCCCGAACATCATGGTTCCGAGGCAGTGCGCACTGACCTCCATGCCGGTGCGGCCCAGACTGCGGTATCTCATGGTCATGGGGCGGCACTGTAGGAGTTGGAGCGCACTCCAGCGCAAGCCCCACGTGGGCGGGGCATCCGGTCCGCCGGGCCCGGGCCGGGCCCGCGACTCCCCCCATACGGGTCGCGGGTCCGGTTCGCCGGGCCCGGCAGGTCAGTCCGCGATCGGCAGGTAGACCCGGTTGCCGGTCGCCGCGAACTCGGCGGACTTGGCCGCCATGCCCGCCTCGATCTCGTCCGCCTTCAGATCGCCCCCGTGCTCGCGGCGGATGTCCTGGGAAATCTTCATCGAGCAGAACTTCGGACCGCACATGGAGCAGAAGTGCGCGGTCTTCGCCGGCTCGGCCGGGAGCGTCTCGTCGTGGAATTCGCGGGCCGTGTCCGGGTCGAGGGCCAGGTTGAACTGGTCCTCCCAGCGGAACTCGAACCGCGCGTCCGACAGGGCGTCGTCCCACTCCTGGGCGCCCGGGTGTCCCTTGGCCAGGTCCGCCGCGTGTGCGGCGATCTTGTACGTGATGACGCCGGTCTTGACGTCGTCGCGGTTGGGCAGGCCCAGGTGTTCCTTGGGCGTGACGTAGCAGAGCATCGCGGTGCCCCACCAGGCGATCATGGCGGCGCCGATGCCCGAGGTGATGTGGTCGTACGCCGGGGCGACGTCCGTGGTCAGCGGGCCGAGCGTGTAGAACGGCGCCTCCTCGCAGATTTCCTGCTGGAGGTCGATGTTCTCCTTGATCTTGTGCATCGGGACGTGTCCCGGGCCCTCGATCATGGTCTGCACGTTGTGCCGCTTGGCGATCGCGTTCAGCTCGCCCAGCGTCTTCAACTCGGCGAACTGGGCCGCGTCGTTGGCGTCCGCGATCGAGCCGGGGCGCAGGCCGTCGCCCAGCGAGTACGTCACGTCGTACGCCGCGAGGATCTCGCAGAGCTCCTCGAAGTTCGTGTAGAGGAAGTTCTCCTTGTGGTGCGCCAGGCACCACGCGGCCATGATCGAGCCGCCGCGCGAGACGATGCCGGTCTTGCGGCGGGCGGTCAGCGGCACGTACGGCAGCAGCACGCCGGCATGGACCGTCATGTAGTCGACGCCCTGCTCGGCCTGCTCGATGACCGTGTCCTTGTATATCTCCCAGGTCAGCTCCTCGGCCTTGCCGTCGACCTTCTCCAGCGCCTGGTAGAGCGGCACGGTGCCGATCGGCACGGGGGAGTTGCGCAGCACCCACTCGCGGGTGGTGTGGATGTTGCGGCCGGTGGAGAGGTCCATGACCGTGTCGGCACCCCAGCGGGTGGCCCAGGTCATCTTCTCGACCTCCTCCTCGATGGAGGAGGTGACCGCGGAGTTGCCGATGTTGGCGTTGACCTTCACCAGGAACTTCTTGCCGATGATCATCGGCTCGATCTCCGGGTGGTTCACGTTCGCGGGCAGCACGGCGCGGCCGGCGGCGATCTCCTCGCGGACGGCCTCCGGGGAGACGTTCTCGCGGATCGCGACGTACTCCATCTCCGGGGTGATCTCACCGCGGCGGGCGTACGCGAGCTGCGTGACGGCCTGGCTGCCGCGGCCGCGGCGCGGCAGGCGCGGGCGGCCCGGGAAGACGGCGTCGAGGTTCTTCAGGCCACCGCGCGGCGAGGTGTGCTTGATGCCGTCGTCCTCGGGGCGCACGGGACGGCCCGCGTACTCCTCGGTGTCGCCGCGGCCGATGATCCAGTTCTCGCGCAGCGGCGGCAGACCGCGGCGGACGTCGGTCTCGATCTGCGGGTCGGTGTACGGACCGGACGTGTCGTAGAGCGTCACGTCCTTGCCGTTGGTGAGGTGGACCTGGCGAACGGGCACCCGGATGTCGGGGCGGGAGCCCGCCACATAGCCCTTGTGCCAGCCCGGCTGGCGCTCGGTCTGCCGGTCGGCGTCCTGGCCGCCGGCAGGCGTGCGTGCGTCCTGAATGGTCATGAGACCTGATCTCCCTACGCCGGCATTACCCGGTAACAGGTTCGGCGGTCGGCGCAGCCTCTTCCCGTACGCATGTGCCGCGCGTACGGTGATCAGCGCCCTCTCAGCCCGGTGCTCCGAGCTCCCGCGTTGTGCAAAGGTGCCCCCACGCTAGCGTCATCTGTGGCGTGCTGAACAGTGGGCCCCCTCAACTCTTGCGATGATCTGCCGGTGACGTCCTCGACTCAGCCCCCCGACGAGCCCGCCGAGCCCACGGGTCACACCGGCCACGCACATGCGGACCACGGCCATGGTCACGGGCATGGCCATTCCCACGGCCACGGACCTGCGGCTCCCGTTTCGAAGCACCTGCGCAAGGTCATCGCAGCCGTACTGATCCCCTTCGCGACGGCCGTGTTCGTCGGCATGGCGGTGCTCTGGCCGGGAGGTGCTCCTGCCCACGAGCGCTCCGGCGTGGGCTTCGACCGCCAGACCGAGCAGGGCCGGGTCGTCGCGCTCGAACTAGTCGACTGCAAATCCGTGAATGCCTCTCAGGTGCCGCCCACGGGCAACACCTCGACACCGGAGGGCCGCGAGGCGCAGGCCGCGCAGACCGGCCAGTGCAAGAAGGCCACCGTCGAGGTGGGCACCGGACCCGACAAGGGCCGCACCTTCTTCGAGATCGTCCAGCCGGGCGCGCCGCGGCAGCTGGCGGACGGTCAGGAGGTGGTCGTGGCCTACGCCCCCGACGCGCCCCGGGACCTGCAGTACTCCGTGATCGACGTGAACCGCAAGATCCCGCTGGCGGTGCTGGCCGGCATCTTCGCCCTGGTGGTGGTCCTGGTGGGGCGGATGCGCGGCCTGTTCGCGCTGATCGCCCTCGCCATAAGCTTCGCCGTGCTGACCCTGTTCATCCTGCCTGCGATCCTTCAGGGCTCGAATCCGCTGGTCGTCGCGGTCATCGGGGCCAGCGCCATCATGCTGATCGCGCTCTACCTGTGCCACGGGCTGACCGCCCGCACCTCCGTCGCCGTCCTCGGCACGCTGGTCTCGCTGCTGCTGATCGGGCTCCTGGGCTCGGTGTTCATCGACTGGGCGTTCCTCACCGGCAACACCGACGACAACACCGGGCTGATCCACGGCCTGTACCCGGACATCGACATGAGCGGCCTGCTGCTCGCGAGCATCATCATCGGATCGCTGGGCGTGCTCGACGACGTGACGGTCACCCAGACCTCGGCGGTCTGGGAACTCCATTACGCGGACCCGGCGATGGGGCCGCGGTCCCTGTACCGCGCGGCCATCCGCATCGGCCGCGACCACATCGCGTCCGTGGTCAACACCCTCGTGCTGGCCTACGCAGGTGCGGCCCTGCCCCTGCTGCTGCTGTTCTCGATCGCGAACAGCAGCGTGGGTGCGGTGGCCAACAGCGAACTCGTCGCGGTGGAGATCGTACGGACCCTCGTGGGCTCGATCGGCCTGGTGGCCTCGGTCCCGGTGACGACGGCGCTCGCAGCGCTGGTGGTGTCCGCCGACCGGCCGGCCGCCCCGGCCGGTACGGCGGCCGCCCCGGGCGCCGGGCGCGGGAGCCGGGGCCGGGGTCGGCGGCGCAAGCGCTGAACCGGTCGTCAGCCGGCGTTCTGCTCGTTCTGCCGGGACTCGGCGAGGATCCTGTCGAGGGCCTCGTCGAGGCTCATCTCGAAGTCGCCGAGGCTGCGCTCCTGGCCGAGCGGAACCAGCCGGTCGGTGCGGTCGAGGAAGGCGACCAGCGGTGCCGCACCAGCCCGGAAGAGGGCGCGGTCACTGCCGACCTGGAGCCGGATGTGGACGTCGGACAGCTCCTCGGCCGAGCTCGGGGCGACGTGGACATCGCCTTCCCCGCACGGCTTGTTGATGCCGTCGAGCAGGAGCTCCCGCCCGAACGCCCAGGTCACCGGCGCGTCTCCGGGAAGGTGGAAGGTCAGCCGTACCGCGTACGGGTCGTCGGCGTCGTACCGGAGCTCCACCGGGATCCGGAACGAGAGCTCCTCGGAAACGAGGAAGCTCATCATGACCTCTGCCTGTACCGACTCGCGCATTGCCTACCCCGCTGTAGTGGAAGTGGCCAGGAATGACCCCCGGGACCCCCTTGACAAGGGTGGTGGAAGCGCTATCAGATCACAAGGAGTGAGTTTTCAGATACTGATAGAGAAGAACAGCGTGCTCAACAGCGCGCCTACTTCACTCCGTAGCCGATCGACCACCCACGGCAATCGGTCCTGCTGGTGGAGGGGGAGGGAAATGGCCATCGTCGCGACGGCGTCGCCGGCGGTGATCGGGATGGCGGCGCACACCGTGCCGAGGGCATACTCCTGACGCTCGGTCACGGACTGCATGCGTCCCAGCGAGCCGATCTTCTGCTCCAGGGCCCGCTGGTCCCGCACGGTGTACGGGGTGATGGCCTCGACGGGATGGCGGTCGTAGTAGTCCCGGCGCGTCTCCTCGTCGAGCTGGGCCAGCAGGCACTGCCCGATCGCGTGCGCGTGGCCGGTCGCCCGGAAGTCGGCCCATTCCTCGACGGCTGGATGGCCCGGGGAGTCCGACACGCCCACGAGCTCGATTTCACCCTCGCGGAAGACCGCGAAGTAGACGGGGGCCCCGACCGCGTCGCGGAAGTGCGCGAGCGAATCGCGGATGGTGGTGCGACGTTTCTGCTGCAATCCGCCGGCCGCCAGCCGTCCGGCCGCGGCCCCGAGAACGAACACGCCGCCCTCACGGCGCAGGTACCCCTCGTGCGTGAGCGTCCGCAGCAGGTGGTACGCGGTGGGAAGCGGGAGCCCGGCCTCGCGCGCCAGCTGCTTCGCCGGGGCTCCCCCGCTATGGGAGGCGGCCGCTTCGAGCAGCCTCAACGCCCGCTGTACCGAGCCGATCAGTGTCGGCACACCGGCATTGTGAACCGGAGACAAGGACTCACCCCCAGGCGTGGCGGCGGGCTGTGGGGCCCGCTCTGCGGGGGCCGCCCCCGCACATGCCGCGGGTCCTGGGGTCGTGCTCGTTCCTGCGTGGCTTGACCGCGGGTCGGAGCAGCCGTACCGGCGTTCGCACCCAGGGGGACGGCGCGGACTGCACTCTATCGACCGCGTCGCGCCCTGTGAGCTGCTCGGAACCCCGCGTTAGGCCACCCGGGCTAACCCCCGGACAGCCCTGAGCGGGGCCCCTCCACCCCCGCTACCACCCGCGGGACGAGGACTTCGCGCTGCCACCACCGAACTTCTTCACCAGGAAGACCAGGCCGCCGACCAGGGCGACGAAGAGCAGCGCCTTGAAGGCAAACCCGATCAGGGCACCGAGGATGCTCGTGATGACGCCGCCGAAGACGAAGAGCACCAGAAGGGGGATCGCGACCCACTTCACCCACCAGGGCATGCCTGCCAATGTCTCTCGGATGCCGTCCATGTCCTCGACCTCTTCCTCTTCCGCGTCCCCGTCGGTGACGTCCGCTTTCCTGTCTTCGATGCTAGGAGGACGAGCGCACGGACGGGGGCCCGCGAGCCCCCGGACTCCCCTGATCCTGCCCCTAGGGGGACCGGGGTGCCGCCCCTCACCCGCGGCACAGGTCAGGCCTCCGGCGGGGAGAACACCACCAGCACCTTCAGGTCCTCGGTGATGTGGTGGAACTTGTGCGGCACGCCGGCCGGCACGTAGACGACGCTGCCGCGGCCCACGGTCGTCGTCTCCTCCCCGACCGTGATCGAGGCGCGGCCGCTGACCACGAAATACACCTCGTCCTGGCGGTGCGGCTGCTGCGGGTCGCTCTGGCCGGCGTCGAGTGCGTACAGCCCGACCGACATGTTCCGCTCACGCAGGAACTGAAGGTAGGCGCCGTCGTTGGCGAGCCGCTCCGCTTCGAGCTCGTCCAGCCGGAAGGCCTTCATCGTTGTTGTGCCCCTCGTGTTCTCACGGTCCGGGATCGGCAGATCCGCCGATATGCCGCCCGGATCTTCTCTGCCACGATCAGACACATGACGAATTTCGTAGTCAAGACGCTGGCGAACGCGGCCGCCCTCGCCGTCGCCATCTGGCTGGTGTCCGGCATCACCCTCGACGACGGCAGCCCACTGGGGCGCAGAACGCTGACGCTGATCCTCGTCGCCCTGGTCTTCGGTCTGGTCAACCTCATCGTCAAGCCGGTGGTGAAGCTCCTCTCGCTGCCGCTGTTCGTCCTCACCCTCGGTCTGTTCACGCTCGTCGTGAACGCGCTGATGCTGCTCCTGACCTCGTGGCTCGCGGATCTGCTCGACCTCAGCTTCCACGTCGAGAACTTCTGGAGCGCGCTGCTCGGCGGCGTGATCATTGCCGTCGTGTCCTGGGCCGTGACCCTGGCCCTGCCCGAGAAGAACTGAGCGGAGTCACCGTGTACCGCGTGTGCTTCGTCTGCACCGGCAACATATGCCGCTCGCCCATGGCTGAGTCCGTCTTCCGCGCCCATGTCACCGAGGCGGGGCTCGGCGGCCTGGTCCGGGTGGACAGCGCCGGAACCGGCGGCTGGCACGAGGGGGACGGGGCCGACCCGCGCACCGTCACCGTCCTGGAGGCCGCCGGGTACGCGCAGAGCCACCGGGCCCGGCAGTTCCGCCCCTCGTGGTTCGGTGCTCTCGACCTGGTCATCGCGCTGGACGAGGGGCACCTGCGCGAGCTGCGGGCCCTGGCCCCCAGCGCCGAGGACGCGGCGAAGGTCCGGCTGCTGCGGTCCTACGACCCGGCCGCCCCGGCCGGGGCCGATGTACCGGACCCCTACTACAGCTCCCTCGACGGGTTCGAGGAGTGCCTGCGGCTCGTCGAGGCGGCGTGCCCGGGCCTGCTGGAGGCCGTACAGGAGGCTGTGAACCCGAAGGAGCACGCCGCGTGACCGACCGCGCGAACGATCCCGTCCCGCAGACGCTCGCGGAGGCCGCCCCGGCAACGGCAACCGGGGCGGGCGACGGCACCCGGGCCGTGCGCGCCGGGCTGCCCGCGCCGGTGAAGAACGAACCGGCCCTGCCCGGCCCCGTCTTCGCCGCCCACTTCCACCTCCCCGGCGACGTTGCCGGCCCGTACACCTACGGCCGGGACACCAACCCCACCTGGACCCTGCTGGAGCAGGCCATCGGGGAACTGGAGGCCCCCGGCCGGGAGGGCGTGGACACCGTCGTCTTCGCCTCCGGCATGGCCGCCGTCTCCGCCGTCCTCTTCTCGCAGGCCCGCGCCGGCGACACCGTCGTCCTGCCCGACGACGGCTACCAGGCACTGCCGCTGGTCCGGGAGCAGCTGGAGGCGTACGGGATCCGCGTCCGCACCGCCCCGACCGGCGGCGACGGCCAGCTCGCCGCCCTCGGCGGAGCCCGCCTGCTGTGGATCGAGACGCCGTCCAACCCCGGGCTCGACGTGTGCGACGTACGGCGCCTGGCCGACGCGGCCCGCGCGGGCGGCACCCTGGTCGCCGTCGACAACACCCTCGCCACCCCGCTCGGGCAGCGGCCGCTGGAGCTCGGGGCCGACTTCTCCGTGGCCAGCGGCACCAAGGGGCTCACCGGCCACGGCGACCTCCTCCTGGGCTATGTCGTCTGCCGCAACGCGGAGCTCGCGGCCGGAATCCGCCGCTGGCGCAAGATCATCGGGGCGATCCCCGGGCCCATGGAGGCCTGGCTCTCCCACCGCTCCCTGGCCACCCTCCAGCTGCGCGCGCAGCGCCAGTGGGCCAACGCCCGGGCGGTCGCGGAGGCCCTGGCCGGGCGCACCGAGGTGGCCGGGCTGCGCTACCCGGGGCTGACCGCGGACCCGTCCCACGCCACGGCCTCCCGGCAGATGCGCGGGTTCGGCTCGGTCGTCTCCTTCACCCTGCCCGACCGCGCCTTCGCCGAGCGCTTCCTGGCCGCGCTGCACCTCGTCGAGGACGCCACCAGCTTCGGCGGCGTGCGTTCCACCGCGGAGCGGCGGGGGCGGTGGGGCGGAGACCCGGTCCCGGAGGGCTTCATCCGCTTCTCTGCCGGCGCCGAGGACACGGAAGACCTGGTCGCGGACGTGCTGCGCGCCCTCGACGCCGCGGGCACCGACCGGAGCTGAACCACCACGGCGCCCGCGCGAAGGGCGGTCCGAGCCTCCCCCCTCCTGGCTCGGACCGCCCGGGTTCTGCGCGAAGAACCCCGCGCTCAAGGCTAGTTGACCCAGCGTCAGAGTCCAATCACGGTAACGACAGGGTCCTATCGCCATATTTATAGTTGAAGGCCCCACCGAGAGGGGCCCCTCATGGACCTGGCCCTGCTGCGCACCTTCGTCGCCGTACACCGGGCCGGCTCGTTCACCCGTGCCGCTGCACTTCTCGGGCTCTCCCAGCCCGCCGTCACCTCCCAGATCCGCACGCTCGAACGCCAGCTGGGCCGACCGCTGTTCCACCGGCGGGCACGCGGGGTCACCCCCACCGCCGTCGGGGACGAACTCGCCCACAAGGCGGCCCCGCACCTCGACGCCCTCCTCCAGATCACCGAGGCCGAACGGGAGGCCGCCGGCGCCGCGCGCACCCTGCACCTGGCCGGTCCCCCGGAGTTCCTGTGCCTGCGCGTCCTGCCGGCCCTCGCGCCCCTCGTCGGCCAGGGCCACACCCTGCGGACCACCCTGCGGACCGGAGCCGAGGAGACCCTCGACGGGCTCGCCGCCGGCCACCACGACCTCGTCGTCACCACCGCCCGCCCGCGCGGCGAGCTCTTCACCGCCACCGCCCTGTGCGACGAGGAGCACGTACTGGTCGCCGCGCCCTACTGGGCCGCCCTCGTGGACCCGGACCGGCTGCGCGACCACGGCCCCGCCACCCTCAACGGCATTCCGCTCGTCGAGGTCCACGAGAGCCTGCCGCTCGTCACCCGCTACTGGACCGCCGTCTTCGAGACCCAGCCCGACACCTGGCAGCCCGATGCCGCAACCGTGGTCGTGCCCGACCTGCGGGCCGTACTCGAATGCGTCCGCGCCGGCGCCGGACTCGCCGTCCTGCCCCGCTACGTGTGCCAGAGCGCCCTCGACAGCGGGCAGGTGGTCGCCCTGCTGGAGCCCCCCGTGCCACCCCTGCGGACCTGGTTCCTCGTCGTGCGCGCCGGGAGCCTCTCCCTGGCCCACCTCTCCCGCGCCCACGAACGGCTGCTGCGTGCCGCCGCGCAGTGGTGAGCGTTCCGGTTCCGGCCCGCGGCGCGTTTCAGAAACGCAGTCCTGGGCCACTCTTCTCCCATGACCGAACGTCCCGTGGTCAAACGCACCGCCCGCGCGATCCTGCTCGACGGTGACGACCTGATCCTCATCAAGCGCACCAAGCCCGGCATCGACCCCTATTGGCTGACCCCCGGCGGGGGAGTCGAGCCCTCGGACGAGACCGTCGTCGACGCCCTCCACCGGGAGGTCCACGAGGAACTCGGCGCGAGGATCACCGATGTGGTGCCCTGCTTCGTCGACACCGTCGAGCACATCGCCGACGGAGGAGTGACCGGAGTGAAGGTGCAGCACTTCTTCGTCTGCCGACTCGCCTCGATGGACCCCGCCGAGCGGCACGGCCCCGAGGTGGAGCAGCCGGAGGGGACGTACGAGATCGTGCGCGTGCCGTTCAGCCGGGTCGGCATCGCCGCCGTCCACCTCGTGCCCCTGTCCCTGCGCCACTACCTGGACGGCAACATCGAGGGTGTGCGGGCCATGCACGCTCCCGACCTGGGGTGATCGGAAACTCTCGAGAGGCGGGCGCCCGCCGGTGTCAGCCGGCGACGCCCGCCAGCTCCTCGACCGCGTCGTAGCGGATCCGCTCCCGGGGAATGCCGATCCGCTCGAGCTCGCCCACACCGCTGCGGATCATCGCCGGCGGCCCCGAGACGAAGGCGTCGTACGAGCTCCACGGGCCGTTCCGGCCGACCGCCCGCGGCAGCTGGCCCTCCAGCCCCGCGCCGACCACCGGGCGCACCGAGAGCCACGGGTGCGAACGCTGGAGCCCCAACAGGGTGTCCTTGTCGTACAGGTCCCCGTCCGTGCGCGCCCCGAAGAACACCTCCACCGGGCGCCGTTCGCCGTGCACCGCCACGTCCTCGATCAACGCCTTGATCGGAGCGATGCCGGTTCCGCCGGCCAGGCAGAGCATCCCGTTGTCGGTGCTGTGGTCCACCACCATCGACCCGGCCGGCGGCCCGAGCCGCAGCACGTCGCCGGGGCGGGCGTGGCGTACGAGAGCGTTGGAGACCCAGCCGGCCGGAACGGCCTTGACGTGGAAGGACAGCAAGCCGTCGGCGCGCGGGGCCGAGGCGAACGAGTAGTGCCGCCAGACCTGGGGCCACCACGGGGTCTCCAGGCTCGTGTACTGGCCGGCCAGGAAGGTGTACGGCTGGTCGGGGCGGACGGTCAGCACCGCGATGTCGGGCGTGCGCAGCTCGTGCGAGACCACTTCGGCGTGCCACCACGCCGGCGACTTCCACTCGTCCTCGGCGGCGGCATCGATCATGATCTGGGAGATGGCGGTGTAGGCCCGCACCCACGCGGCCTCGGCATCCGGCCCCCAGGTGTTCTCGGCGTACCGGGACAGCGCCCCGATAAGGGCCTCGCCGACCACCGGATAGTGGCCTGCGAGCGTGCCGTACTTGCGGTGCCCGGTGCCCAGCCGCTGGAGGTAGGGCGTGAGCACCTCTGGATTGTCGATGTGCTCGGCCGCGGTGAGCAATGCTTTCAGCAGCCTGTCGCGCTGGGCGTCCATCGCGGCCGGGAACATGCCCCGTACCTCCGGGTGCCTTGTGAACACCAGGGCGTAGAAGTACGAGGTCACCCGGTCGGCCACGGGTGCGACCTCCGCCAGCGTCCGGCGGATGAGCACCGCGTCCGGGGAGGGCCCGGCCAGACTGCCCCCGGAAGGTATCGGGGCGGTCCCTCTGGCCGGTCTGGTGGGCGGAGCGTCCATGCGATGCCTCGCTTCGAACATCTCGGTCGGTAAAGCACGCCACGGCCTTTGAATCCGTGGTTCCGGGGCTCACAGACTGCCAGCCGACCCAGATACTCGCGGAGGAATGAAGAAATCCCCCGTTTCGAACCCACTTTCCTCCTAAGATGCCTCAACTCCCGGGCGTGCCGCGGCAACGAGCTGGTATGCGTCGCGCAGATCCCGTCCTTCGTAGACATGCGTGGCACGCTCCACCAGAGCGGGCTGGGCGTTGACCGCCACCGACACCGGAACCGCATCGAAGAGCACCGCGTCGGTCGCCGAGTCTCCGTACGCCACGCAGTCCGACCGGTCGACCCCGAACCGGGAGCACAGCCGGTCGGCCACCGTGACCTTGTCCTTCGGAGTCAGGATCCCGGTCACGTCCACGGGCCGGGTGAACGGGACCTCGGGGAACACCGAGCCGTGGGCGGCGTGTGCACCCCAGTCCAGCAGCAGCTCCACGAAGAACGACGGCGACAGCGAGATCACCGCGCAGTAGTCGCCCCGCTCCCGGATCTCCTGCCACACCTCGCGGATCCCGGCCAGCCAGGGAGCACCGTCGAACGCCGCCCGGACATGCACGGGCGTCAGCTCGGCCCACAGGGCGTGGGCCGCCACCGAGAACTCCTGGGGGCCGATCTCACGGGCTCCGAACGCGCGCTCCAACTCGGCGATATCCGCGCCCAGGCCGAGCTGCCGGGAAATCTCCACCGGCGCTGCCGAGCCGTACATCAGGGTGCCGTCGAGGTCGAAGAGGTGCAACAGCGTCATGGGAGTGGAGGCTAGCCGCTGGTTTCACGTGAAACGGTCTGTTTCACGTGAAACCTCTGTTTGGTTTCACGTGAAACATCGCGCGGTTTCACGTGAAACATCAGACCGATCGGCGCCGAACATCGCCCGAATTCCCCTGGACGCCTCCCCGTCGGTGATCCAGTCTGGGCTCGTGACACCACCACACCTCACCGACCTGCCGATCCGTGCACTGACGGTGGATGATCTCCGCCACTGCGCCAACCTCTCCGAAGACCGCGGATGGCCGCGCGAGGACCACAAGTGGGGCTTGCTCCTTGCCGCAGGCAAGGGCTACGGGGTCGACGCCCCGGACGGGAGGGGGCTCGCCGCCGCCTGTGTCGTCACCTCCTACGGGCACACGTACGACAAGCCCGAGCTGGCCGCCATCGGAATGGTCCTCGTGGCCGACCGGTACGCACGCCAAGGCCTGGGCCGCCGCTTGATGACACACCTCTGCGACGACGTCCTCAAGGGCATCCCGCTCACCCTCCACGCCACGCCGTACGGCCGCCCGCTCTACGAGGAGCTCGGCTTCACCGCCACGGGCCGGACCGAGATGCTCCTGGGAGCCTTCCGCTCCGATCTCGCGGCCCCGCCGCCGGGCAGCGCCACGGTCCGGTCTGCCGCCGCCGGGGACATCGCACGGATCCTCCGCCTGGACGCCGAGGTGTTCGGCGCCGACCGGACCCACCTGATCACGCGGCTCCCGGCCTTCGCGGACCGGCTCCTGGTGGCAGAGGACGGTGCGGGCCACCTCACCGGATACGCCGCCGTCTGGCCCAACATGGAGACGCATGTGATCGGCCCGCTGATCGCCCGCGACACGGCCTGCGCAAAGGCCCTCGTCACCGCCCTCGCAGCCACCACCAGCAGGCCCCTGCGCACCGATGTCGACGTCCGCCATGAAGAGTTCGCCGCCTGGCTCAAGGAGCGCGGCTTGGACTCCGTCGCCTTCAACGCGGTCATGACCCGTGACATCCCCGGACTCCCCGGCGACTGGACCCGGCGCTGGGCCCCGCTCACCGTGGCCGCCGGCTGAGAGGGAGTGCCTCCATGTCCGAGACCGCCGAGCTCTTCATCCGCCCGGCGACCGAGAAGGACCTGCCGGCCATCGTCGCGATGCTGGCCGACGATCCCCTCGGCGCCGCACGCGAATCCCCGGACGATCTCACGCCGTACCTCGCGGCGTACCAGCGCCTGGCCGCGGACCCCCACCAGCATGTGGTCGTGGCGGTGCGCGACGGACGGGTCGTGGGCACGCTCCAGCTCACCATCGTCCCGGGCCTGTCCCGCAAGGGGGCCACCCGCTCCATCATCGAAGGCGTCCGCATCCACGCCGACGAGCGCGGCAGCGGCCTGGGAACCCGGTTCATCGAATGGGCGATCGAGCAATCCCGCCGTGAGAACTGCCGCCTGGTCCAGCTCACCTCCGACGCGACCCGCACCGACGCCCACCGCTTCTACGAGCGGCTCGGCTTCACCCCGTCCCACATCGGCTTCAAGCTCGCCCTCTGATCGCCCACGGCAGGCCGGGCCGACCGGGCCCGGCCGACGGGCCGGGCAGGCCGCGGGTCAGCCGATCCCCCGCCAGCCCTGCGGGTCCACCCCGCCCGGAACCGGGGCCTCGGCGTCGTACGGCCGCCGGGTGAACACGAACGACCCCAGATCGAGGTGGCTGACCGAGCCGTCGGTCCGCCGGACCGCCCGCAGCGTCTCCCCCGCGTAGTAGCCGTTCAGGCCCCGCCAGCTGCCGTCCGGCTCCGCCCGGAACCCGGCCACGCGGCCCTGCCCGCCCGCGGGGCCCAGTTCCAGCTCCCCGTTCGACCTCAGCCGGACCACGTGCGCCGCCGGACCCCAGTACCAGGGCCCGCACAGCTCCAGTGCCACCGGGTCCGCCTCCTCGAACGGCACCCACGGCTCCGGGAAGCGCGGCTCGGCGTCCGCGACGATGGTCAGCAGGTCCGCGGCCACGGCCCCGGCGGGCAGCCCCGACGTGCAGTTCGCAAGCACCACGGCCACCACATCCTCGGCCTGGTTCAGCCACAGGCCGGCGACGAAGCCCGGCAGCGAGCCGCAGTGCCCCGCGAGCCGGCGCCCGCCGCTCTCCGTCAGCTGGACCCCCAGCCCGTACCCGTACTCGGCGATTCCCGGCTCGGCGGGCGCCGCGGCGACGGCCATCTCCCGGGCGGATTCGGCGCCCAGCACCCGCTCGTCCCCGTGCAGCAGGAACTGCCCGAACCGCGCCAAGTCGCGTGTGGTGGACCACAGCTGACCCGCCGGAGCCATCAGGCCCAGGTCCTCCGGCGGCTCGGGCATGAGCACATCGGCCCATGGATGGACGGCCCAGCCGTCAGCGTACGGTGCCTGCGGCTGCGCGGTCGTCCGGTCCAGCCCCAGCGGCTCCAGCACCTCGGTACGCAGCACCTCTTCCCAGGGCTTGCCGCGCACGGCCTCCACGAGCGAACCCAGCAGTGTGTAGCCGGGGTTGGAGTAGTGGTGGCGCCGGCCGGGCTCGAAGAGGAACGGCTCCGCTCCCAGGACGTCGGAGAGCTCCGGACGCAGGGAGGCGGAGCTCCGCTCCCACCATGCGCCGGGCGTCTCTGCAGCCAACCCTCCCGTATGGGCCAGCAGCTGCCGGACGGTCACCTCTGCGGCGCCGGTTCCGGGCAGATGCTTCTCGAGAGGGTCCCCGAGCGCCAGCAGCCCCTCGTCGCGCAGCCGCATCACCAGGACGGCGGTGAAGGTCTTGGTGATCGACCCGATCCGGTACTGCACGTTCCCGTCCGGTCCGTGCCCGCCGGCCGGGCTCCGGGCCCCCTCCCAGACCAGGGCGCCTCCCCGCGCCACGGCGGCGACCACCGAGGGCGCCCGGCACTCGCTCTGGGCGACGGCGATCCGGTGCCCGAGCGCGCGCCGGGTGGAGGGAAGCAGCTCCAGGTCTTCAGGCAAGGCATCCATGCCTGGATGCTACGTGTTGGCCATGTCCACGAACCGCGAATAGTGGCCCTGGAAGGCGACCGTGATCGTCGCCGTGGGGCCGTTTCGGTGCTTGGCCACGATCAGGTCGGCCTCGCCCGCGCGGGGCGACTCCTTCTCGTACGCGTCCTCACGGTGCAGCAGGATCACCATGTCGGCGTCCTGCTCGATCGAGCCCGACTCACGCAGGTCGGAGACCATCGGCTTCTTGTCGGTGCGCTGTTCGGGACCACGGTTCAGCTGGGACAGCGCGATGACCGGCACCTCGAGCTCCTTGGCCAGCAGCTTGAGGTTTCGGGACATGTCCGAGACCTCCTGCTGGCGGCTCTCGGGCCGGCGGGAGCCGCCCGACTGCATCAGCTGGAGGTAGTCGATGACCACCAAGGCGAGGTTGTTGCGCTGCTTCAGGCGCCGGCACTTCGCCCGGATCTCCATCATCGACAGGTTGGGGGAGTCGTCGATGTACAGCGGTGCGGCGGAGACGTCCGGCATGCGGCGGGCCAGCCGGGTCCAGTCGTCGTCCGTCATCGTGCCGGAGCGCATGTGGTGCAGGGCGACGCGGGCCTCTGCGGACAGCAGGCGCATCGCGATCTCGTTGCGCCCCATTTCGAGGGAGAAGATCACGCTCGGCAGATTGCTCTTGATGGAGCAGGCGCGGGCGAAGTCCAGCGCGAGCGTCGACTTGCCCATGGCGGGGCGGGCCGCGATGACGATCATCTGGCCCGGGTGCAGGCCGTTGGTGAGCGAGTCGAGGTCCGTGAACCCGGTCGGGACGCCGGACATCTGGCCGCTGCGCGAGCCGATGGCCTCGATCTCGTCGAGCGCGCCCTCCATGATGTCGCCGAGGGGCAGGTAGTCCTCGGAGGTCCGCTGCTCGGTGACGGCGTAGATCTCGGCCTGGGCGCTGTTGACGATCTCGTCGACATCGCCGTCCGCCGCGTATCCCATCTGCGTGATCTTGGTGCCGGCGGCGACGAGGCGACGCAGGACCGCCCGCTCGTGCACGATCTCTGCGTAGTACGAGGCGTTGGCCGCTGTGGGCACCGACTGGACCAGCGTGTGCAGGTACGAGACACCGCCGACCTTGCCGATCTCGCCGCGCCGGGTCAGCTCGGCGCCGACCGTGATCGGGTCGGCGGGCTCGCCCTTGGCGTAGAGGTCGAGGACGGCCTGGTAGATGGTCTCGTGCGAGGGCCGGTAGAAGTCGTGGCCCTTGATGATCTCCACGACGTCCGCGATGGCGTCCTTGGACAGCAGCATGCCGCCGAGCACCGACTGCTCGGCGTCGAGGTCCTGCGGAGGAACCCGCTCGAAGCCGCCACCGTCCCAGGAGCCGCCCTCGCGTCCCCGCTCGTGCTGCTCATCTCCACGGCCTCGGCTGTCGGCCCCGCGGCGCGAGCGGGTGGGCAGACGGTCGCCCGGACCGCTGTCGGCCCAGGGATCGTCCATGGGCTCGGGCATGCTCACCGGCCCGCCTCCTCACGTCCGCAGCGCGGACCTCACCATGCCACGCTCTCCGGGGCACGGCCCTGACATTTGGGACACCCGAGTCGGCAGTCAGCCGGTCGGGCAACGCTCAACGGTAGGGCCGGGAGCGACGTCAGCCAATCTTGTTATCCACAGGCTGTGTGGATGAGATGTGGACGACGGACCCAATGCTGTGGGTAACTCGTCGGAAGCTGTGTACGGACCAGGGGACGACCCTGTGGACAAAATCACCTGACCTACCCGATAACCCAGCCTGACCTGCACATTCTTCCTCCACGGCCTGTGGGGGAGAAATTTCTTCGTCACAGTCCCGAGATCACCTCCGGCGGGGTGCAGCGAACGCCGGAAGCGACCGTTCAGTAAGGATCAGTAGTCGATTGTGTCTGTTACCTGTGGAAGATTAGATTGAGTGCATGACACAGGCCCTGGAGACACCGAAGGCTGCACCGAGACGGCACGACCGAGAGATCCTGGCTCTCGCCGTGCCGGCCTTCGGCGCGCTCGTCGCGGAACCCCTCTTCGTACTGGCCGACAGCGCCATCGTGGGGCACCTCGGCACCTCCCAGCTGGCCGGGCTCGGCATCGCCGCCGCTCTTCTGACGACCGCCGTAAGCGTCTTCGTCTTCCTCGCCTACGCCACCACCGCGGCTGTCTCCCGCCGCGTCGGCTCGGGCGACCTGGGGGCCGCAATCCGGCAGGGCATGGACGGCATCTGGCTCGCCCTCCTCCTGGGCGCGGCCGTCGTGGCCATCACGCTTCCCACAGCACCCTGGCTGGTCTCGGCCTTCGGCGCCTCCGACACCGCCGCCCCCTACGCGGTCACCTACCTGCGGATCTCGGCGTTCGGCATCCCGGCCATGCTCGTGGTCCTGGCGGCCACGGGCGTCCTCCGCGGCCTCCAGGACACCCGGACCCCGCTATACGTGGCCGTGGGCGGTTTCACCCTCAACGCCGGCCTCAACGCCGCTCTCGTCTACGGAGCCGGCCTCGGCATCGCGGGCTCCGCCTGGGGCACCGTCATTGCCCAGTGCGCCATGGCCGCCGCCTACCTCCTCGTGGTAATCCGCGGGGCCCGGAGACACGGAGCCTCGCTGCGTCCCGACGCGGCAGGCATCCGGGCCTGCGCCCAGGCCGGCATGCCACTGCTGATCCGTACCCTGTCCCTCCGGGCCGTCCTGATGATCGCGACCGCCGTGGCCGCCGGGTTGGGCGACGCCGACATCGCCGCCCACCAGATCCTTCTCGCCCTGTGGAGCCTGCTCGCCTTCACACTGGACGCGATCGCCATCGCCGGACAGGCGATCATCGGCCGGTACCTGGGAGCCGGCGACATCGCGGGCGCCAAAACCGTCTGCCGCCGGATGGTGCAGTGGGGGATCGTCTCCGGTGCCGTCCTCGGCGCGCTGGTGGCCGTGGCCCGCCCCCTGATCGTGCCACTGTTCACCACCGACCCGCTGGTGGAGCAGGCCCTGCTGCCCGCGCTGCTGGTAGTGGCCGTGTCCCAGCCCGTCGCCGGGGTGGTCTTCGTCCTCGACGGAGTCCTGATGGGCGCGGGCGACGGCCGCTATCTGGCCTGGGCCATGCTGACGACGCTGGCCGTGTTCGCCCCGGCCGCCCTGCTCGTTCCGGCCACCGGTGGCGGGCTGACGGCGCTGTGGTGCGCCATGACCCTGATGATGCTGGTCCGGCTGGTGACCCTCCAGCTGCGCGCCCGCTCCGGCCGATGGGCGGTCGCCGGGGCGACCCGCTGAGTCCCGGACTGATGTTTCACGTGAAACGTGCCTCTGCGGGCGGGCCGTGTTTCACGTGAAACAACGGCTTCACTCCCGCCACCCGCCATCCCGCAGCAACGACGAAGGGCCGCACCCGAGGGGGTGCGGCCCTTCATGCGCAGCACTTAGGCGGCGACGACCTCGACGCCCACGTTCGCGGCGACCTCGGCGTGCAGACGCACGGAGACCTGGTACGAACCGAGGGTCTTGATCGGGGCAGCCAGCTCCACGCGGCGCTTGTCGACCTTCGGGCCACCGGAAGCCTCGATCGCCGTGGCGATGTCGGCCGGGGTCACGGAGCCGAAGAGGCGGCCGGCGTCACCCGAGCGGGTGGCCAGACGGACCTTCGTGCTCTCGAGCTGGGCCTTGACCTCGTTGGCCTGCTCGATGGTCGCGATCTCGTGGATCTTGCGGGCGCGGCGGATCTGCGCCACGTCCTTCTCGCCACCCTTGGTCCAGCGGATCGCGAAACCACGCGGGACCAGGTAGTTGCGAGCGTAACCGTCCTTGACGTCGACGACGTCGCCGGCGGCACCGAGGCCCGAGACCTCCTGGGTCAGGATGATCTTCATTAGTCGGTCACCCTTTCCTTATCGCGCGGTGGACGTGTAGGGCAGCAGCGCCATCTCACGGCTGTTCTTCACGGCCGTGGCGACGTCACGCTGGTGCTGCGTGCAGTTGCCGGTGACGCGGCGGGCACGGATCTTGCCGCGGTCGGAAATGAACTTCCGCAGCATGTTCGTGTCCTTGTAGTCCACGTACGCGGTCTTGTCCTTGCAGAACGCGCAGACCTTCTTCTTCGGCTTGCGCACAGGCGGCTTCGCCATTGTGTCTCTCCTGTGTGATCAAGAAGTGGGGGTGCGAGCTTCCCTAGAAGGGGGGCTCGTCCGAGTAGCCGCCGCCGGAGTTTCCACCCCAGCCACCGCCGCCGCCCTGCTGGCCGCTGGCCGGCGCGCTGGACGCCCACGGGTCGTCGGAGGGGCCTCCGCCGCCCTGCGGACCGCCGCTGGGGGCACCGCCCCAGCCACCGCCGCCGCCCTGCTGGCCGCCGCCGTAGCCGCCCTGGCCACCGCGGCCGGTGGTCTTGGTGACCTTGGCCGTGGCGTTCTTCAGGCTGGGACCGACTTCCTCGACGTCCAGCTCGAAGACCGTGCGCTTGACACCCTCACGGTCCTCGTACGACCGCTGCCTCAGCCGGCCCTGCACGACGACGCGCATGCCCCGCTGAAGGGACTCGGCGACGTTCTCCGCCGCCTGCCGCCACACCGAGCAGGTCAGGAACAGGCTCTCGCCGTCCTTCCACTCGTTGGTCTGACGGTCGAAGGTGCGGGGGGTGGACGCGACGCGGAACTTCGCGACCGCCGCACCCGAGGGGGTGAAGCGCAGCTCGGGGTCGTCGACGAGATTGCCGACGACCGTGATGACGGTCTCGCCTGCCATGGATGAACCTCTCGGCGGGGATGTACTGCTGGCTGCTGTGCTACTCGAACCCGATTACCGCTGAACCGAGGTTCAGTGGGTCTCGGGACGAAGGACCTTGGTCCGGAGAACCGACTCGTTCAGGTTCATCTGGCGGTCGAGCTCCTTGACGACCGCGGGCTCGGCCTGCAGGTCGATGACCGAGTAGATGCCCTCGGGCTTCTTCTTGATCTCGTAAGCGAGACGACGACGGCCCCAGGTGTCGACCTTCTCGACCTTTCCGTTGCCCTCGCGGACGACGGAGAGGAAGTTCTCGATCATGGGGGCGACAGAGCGCTCCTCGAGATCGGGGTCGAGGATGACCATCACTTCGTAGTGACGCATGTGGAACCCACCTCCTTTGGACTCAGCGGCCACGGTCGTTCCGTGGCAGGAGGGTCGTGATGCGTGCTGCACGGCGTCTGAGAGCAGACACCGCGCAGACCGTACAGACTACCCCGCCGCCTCCTTCCGGTTGAAATCCGGCGCAGAGGGGCCACAATCTGTAGGCATCGGGTGTGCTCGGTGCTATGCCCCCGGCCCGGTGGCAGCACCGCAGCACCGGACTGCTTCAGCCAGGAGGTGCCCACCGATGGCACAGGCAATGCGCTCCCAGCCCCCCATCTCGCTCCTCTCGACCGATGGCAAGCCCCATCCGCTGCAGGACACCCTGATGGCGGTCACCCTCGTCTGCGGCGCCGTGGCATGCATCACAGCGTTCTTCGACAATCTGCACCTGCTCACCTCGTGGACCGGACTGGTCGGGATCCTGACCGGCGCATACGGACAGTTCGTCTCGGAAACGACACGCGAGCGCTTCGCGCTGATCATCGGCCTTGGCGCATCGGGCCTCGGCTTCTACCTCGGCATGGCCCACGGCGGTCTCTTCGGCGGCTTGCTGGGCTGACCGGGGCACCTTCGCGACAGGGCGCCGGCCCCCCCGACCGGCCCGGATAGGGCCCGTCCCCCAGATGGGTGGCGCCCTTGTCGCAGTAGGCTTCGCGCCATAGCCAGCGAAGCCGCCGGAGGAGACGCCCCGCATGAGCCTGTCCCTGAGGACCATCAGCCGAGAGCAGCATCTGGGTTACCTCCAGAGCCTGCCCTCGGCTAGCCACTGCCAGGTCCCGGCGTGGGCCGACGTGAAGAACGAGTGGCGTTCCGAGAACCTCGGATGGTTCGACCAGAACGACGAACTCGTCGGTGCCGCACTCGTGTTGTACCGCCAGCTGCCCAAGGTGAAGCGGTACCTCGCCTACCTTCCCGAGGGCCCCGTCATCAACTGGTTCGCCCCGAATCTGGAGGAATGGCTCCAGCCGATGCTGGCGCACCTCAAGCGCCAGGGCGCCTTCACCGTGAAGATGGGCCCGCCCGTCGTCATCCGCCGCTGGAACTCCGCCGCCATCAAGGCCGGCATCCAGGACCCGAACGTCAAGCGCCTGCGCGACGTGGAGGCTTCGCACATCGAGCCCCGCGCCTTCGAGGTGTCCGACAAGCTGCGCCGCATGGGCTGGCAGCAGGGCGAGGACGGCGGCGCCGGCTTCGGTGACGTCCAGCCCCGCTACGTCTTCCAGGTGCCGCTCGCCAACCGCTCGCTGGACGACGTCCTCAAGGGCTTCAACCAGCTGTGGCGCCGCAACATCAAGAAGGCCGAGAAGGCCGGCGTCGAGGTCGTCCAGGGCGGCTACGACGACCTGCACACCTGGCAGCACCTGTACGAGATCACGGCCGAGCGCGACAAGTTCCGCCCGCGCCCGCTCAGCTACTTCCAGCGCCAGTGGACGGCCCTCAACGCCGAGGACCCGAACCGGATGCGGCTCTACATCGCCCAGCACGAGGGCGAGGCGCTGGCCGCAGCGACCATGATCACCGTCGGCCAGCACGTCTGGTACTCGTACGGCGCCTCCGCCAACCACAAGCGCGAGGTGCGGCCTTCGAACGCGATGCAGTGGCGCATGCTGCGCGACGCGTACGCGCTGGGGGCGAGCGTCTATGACCTGCGCGGTATCAGTGACACGCTGGATGAGAACGACCACCTGTTCGGCCTGATCCAGTTCAAGGTCGGTACGGGCGGCGAGGCCGTCGAGTACGTCGGCGAGTGGGACTTCCCGCTCAACAAGGTGCTGCACAAGGCGCTCGACATCTACATGTCGCGTCGCTGACCGGCCGCACCCCCACCTACCGCACCGCTGCTTCAGGCAGCCATTCCAGAGAGGCTCCGGACGGGCATGGCGCTCACGCTCTACGTCGACACCGCGCGCTGGCGTGCGCACCACAAGCAGATCCAGGACCAGTTCCCCGGCCTGGTCCCGGTCTGCAAGGGCAACGGCTACGGCTTCGGCCACGAGCGGCTGTCCGAGGAGGCGACCCACCTGGGCGCGGACATCCTGGCCGTCGGCACGACGTACGAGGCCGCCACCATCAAGGACCTCTTCAGCGGCGACCTGCTCGTCCTCACCCCGTTCCGGCGGGGTGAGGACCCGGTCCCGCTGCCGGACCGGGTGATCCGCTCCGTGGCCTCGCTGGACGGGGTCCGCGGCCTGGTCGGCGCCCGTGTGGTCATCGAGTGCATGAGCTCGATGCGCCGCCACGGCATCTCCGAGCAGGACCTGGGCCAGCTGCACGCGGCGATCGAGGACGTACGGCTGGAGGGCTTCGCCCTGCACCTGCCGCTGGACCGCCCGGACGGCTCGGACCCGGTCGAGGAGGTCATCGGCTGGCTGGACCGGCTGCGTGCGGCCCGCCTGCCGCTGCACACCATGTTCGTCAGCCACCTGAAGTCCGCGGACCTGGCCCGGCTCCAGCAGCAGTTCCCGCAGACCCGCTTCCGGGCCCGTATCGGCACCCGGCTGTGGCTCGGGGACCACGAGGCGACCGAGTACCGCGGCAGCGTCCTGGACGTCACCCGGGTGGCCAAGGGCGACCGGTTCGGCTACCGGCAGCAGAAGGCCGCCTCCGACGGCTGGCTCGTCGTGGTGGCCGGCGGCACCTCCCACGGAGTGGGCCTGGAGGCCCCCAAGGCCCTGCACGGTGTCATGCCGCGCGCCAAGGGCGTGGCCCGGGCCGGCCTGGCCACCGTGAACCGGAACCTTTCGCCCTTCGTGTGGGCGGGCAAGCAGCGCTGGTTCGCCGAGCCGCCGCACATGCAGGTCTCGATCCTGTTCGTGCCGTCGGACTCGCCCGAGCCCAAGGTCGGCGACGAGCTCGTGGCGCACCTGCGCCACACGACGACGCAGTTCGACCGGATCGTCGACGCCTGATCCGGGCCGGTTCGGTCCTGGTCCGCCCGGATCAGGACCGAACCGGCCCCGAGGCCGTCAGTCCCCGGGGGCCGTGCCCCAGCGGACCCGCTGTCCCTCCGAGGGCGCCGCTTCCTGCGGCGCCCTCGCCGCGTCCGCGAGCACGAACACGTCCTCGGCCCCGTCCAGGACACCGCCGGAGGGGTCGTCCGACCCGTCGCGGCGTACGACGTCCCGCTCGGGCAGCAGGATGTCGCGCACCACGACCGCGCACAGGTAGAGCGTGCCCAGCAGGTGGGCGGCTATGGCCAGCTGGTAGCCCTCCGTGGGCAGGCCCTGGTGCTTGTCGCCACTGGTCGTGTAGGCCAGGTAGAACCAGATCCCGAGGAAGTACACGACTTCGGTGGCCTGCCAGATCAGGAAGTCCCGCCAGCGCGGCCGGGCCAGCGCCGCGAGCGGGATGAGCCACAGCACGTACTGCGGCGAGTAGACCTTGTTGGCCAGGATGAAGGCGGCCACGACCAGGAAGGCCAGCTGCGCGAAGCGCGGGCGGCGGGGCGCGATGAGCGCGAGCAGGCCGATGGCCGCGCACATCAGCAGCGTCAGGCCCGTCGCATAGGTGTTGGCGTCGTTCAGGGGGTTGCCGGAGCGCTGGGAGATGAGCAGCCACACCGAGCCGAAGTCGATCGGCCGCTCCTGGCTGAAGGTGTAGAACTTCTTCCAGCCGTCCCAGGCGAACAGCATGACGGGCAGGTTCACCACGAGCCAGGAGGCGGCCGCGCCCAGGGTCGCCGCGCCGAAGGCACGCCACTTCCCGGCCCGCCAGCACAGCACGAACAGTGCCCCGAGCAGCAGGACGGGGTAGAGCTTCGCCGCGGTGGCCAGGCCGACGAGGACGCCGAAGAGCAGGGGGCGGCCGCGGGACCACATGAGCATGGCCGCGGCGGTCAGGGCGATGGCCAGCAGGTCCCAGTTGATCGTCGCGGTGAGCGCGAAGGCGGGCGCGAGCGCGAAGAGCAGCGCGTCCCAGGGCCGCCGGCGGTGGGTGCGGGCGACGCACACGGCGATGACCGCGGCGCAGCTCATCAGCATCCCGGCGTTGACCATCCAGTACATCTGCTCGCGGTGCTGCATGGAGCCGCCGCCCGGTGTCAGCCAGGACGCGACCTCCATGAACAGGCCGGTGAGCACGGGGTACTCGAGGTACTCCATGTCGCCGGGGAGGCGGTCGAAGTACGGGGTGAGGCCGTCGGCGAAGCCGCGCGCGACGAAGAGGTGCGGGATGTCGGAGTAGCAGGCGTGGGTGTACTGGGACCCGGCGCCCCGGAACCACGCCCAGTCGTAGCAGGGCAGTTTCTGCACCATGCCGAGCGCGAACATCCCGAGGGCGACCAGCACCACGACGCGGACCGGGTGCAGCCAGTGGCCGCCCAGTCTGGCGTGGCGGCCGATCGGGCCGCCGATGAACTCGCTGCCCGCCGCGGCGACCTCGTCCTGCCGGGTGGGCAGTACGAGCCGGTCCTCCTGCACCTTCGTCATGCGCTCATCCTGCCGTACGGCGCCGGGCACGCGGGAGGGCCGCCGCGACGGATGCGGCGGCCCTCCTCCGGTCAGGGGACGCGGCGCGGTCAGCCCCCGTCCGTGAGGGTTCCCCAGCTGGTGCTACCGCCTGGGCGGCCCGGCTTGACCGATGGTGTCGGGGACGGCGATCCGGTGGATCCGCCGCCGGTGTCGCTGCTTCCGCCGGTGGTGCCGCCGCTGTCGGGGATGCAGTACAGCTGCCACGGCCTGCAGGACGGCTTGCCGCCCCTGGAGGGCGACGGGGACGGGGACAGGGAGGTCGAGGGCGACGGGGACACCGACATGGACGGCGAGGAGGAGACGGAGGGGCTCGGCGAGGGGGCGCCGGCGGAGTCCGCGATCACACCGATCTTGTCGGGCTCGGGGAAGTCCTTGACCGGGGTGCCCTTGAGCGCTTCCTTCATGTACGCGGTCCAGATCACGGCCGGGATGTCGCCACCGTGGATGGAGTCGGTACCGCCCACGCCCTTCATGGAGATCAGCTTCTTGTCCGGCGAGTTCGGGTCGGTACGGAAGAGCGTGACCGAGGTGGACAGCTCCGGGGTGTAGCCGACGAACCAGGCCGACTTGTTGAAGTCGGTGGTACCGGTCTTGCCGGCCGCCGGCCGGCCGAGCTTCCTGGCCTTGGTGCCGGTGCCCTTCTCGACGACGTTGCGGAGCACCTTGGTGACGTTGTCGGCGATGGTGTCGTCCATCGCCCGCTGCTCCTTGGGCGGCTCAAAGCCGGGCAGGTCCTTGCCGTCCTTCTGCACGCTGTGCACGGAGAACGGCTCGCGGTGGACTCCGGACGCCGCGAAGGTGGCGTACGAGTCGGCCATGCGGATGGCGCTCGGGGTCGAGGTGCCCAGGGCGAACGAGGCGTCGTTGTTCGGGTTCATCGAGTCCTCGAGGATGCCCGTGGCCTTGGCCACCTCGCGGACCTTGGTGTGGCCGACGTCGAAGACGAGCTGCGCGAACGGCACGTTGATGGACTTCTCCATCGCCTCGTCGAGGGTCACGTAGCCGTAGGGGTACTCACTCTCGTTCTTCTGCCGGAAGGGATTGCCGGAGGAGTCGCGCAGCGGCTTGCCCTCACGGTTGTTGATCACCGTGAGGTCGTTGGCCATGTACTTGCTGTCGGGCGAGATGCCCTGACCCTTGGAGTTCTGGGTGCCGTACTCCATCGCCGCCGCCAGCACGTACGGCTTCCAAGTCGAGCCGACCGGGACACCGATGGTGTTGGCGTTGTTGCTGAAGTACTTCTTGTCCATTCCCGGGCCGCCGTACAGGGCCACGATCGCGCCGGTCTTGACGTCCACCGACGCCGCGCCGAACTGGACGAAGGAGTCGTACTCGGGCCGGGCCTTCTCGTCGAGGAAGTCGTTGCGGGTCTCGTCGACCGCCTTGGCCAGGGCGTCCACCTTCGGCTTCTGGAAGGTGGTCTTGATCTGGTAGCCGCCCCTGGCCATCTGCTCCGGGGTGATCTTCGCGACCTTCATGACGTACTGCTTGGCCGTCTCGACCAGGTAGCCGGTCTGGCCGGAGAGGCTGCGGGCCTGCTCGGAGTCGACGAGCTTGGGGAACTCCTTGTACTGCTCCCGCTCCGACTTCTCCATGCGGCCGACGGCGACCTCGCGGTCCAGGACCCAGGCCCAGCGCAGCTGGGCCCGCTTGGTGTTCTCCTCGGGGGTGGCCGTGGGCCCGATGCCGCCATCCGGGTTGTAGAGGTTGGGGCCCTTGAGCACGGAGGCCAGGAAGGCGCTCTCGGAGGGCGTGAGGTTCCAGCAGTCCTTGCCGAAGTAGGCACGCGCGGCCGCCTGGATGCCGTAGGCGTCGCGCCCGTAGTAGGCGGTGTTGAGGTAGCCGGCGAGGATCTTGCCCTTCTCCTCGGTCACACCCAGCCTTATCGAGATGAAGAGCTCGGTGACCTTGCGCTTCAGGGTCTGGTCCGAGTCCAGGTACGTGTTCTTCACGTACTGCTGGGTGATGGTCGAGCCGCCCTGGGTGGAGCCGCCCTTGGCCATGTTCCACACGGCGCGGGCGATACCCATCGGGTCGACGCCCTTGTCCGTCTCGAAGGACTCGTTCTCCGCGGCGATCACGGCGTTCTGCATCGACTTGGGGATCTTGTCGATGGGCACGATCTGCCGGTTCATGGTGCCGCCGGTGGCGACCATCTGGGTTCCGTCGTCCCAGAAGAACACGTTGTTCTGGGCCTGCGCGGCGAGGTTCGGGTCGGGCGTGCTCACCGCGGCGATGCCGATGCCGGCCCCTGCCGTAATCACGGCGAAGAAGCCCAGGGCCGTACCGCCCACCAGCTTCCACGACGGCATGAAGCGCTGCCAGCCGTCCTTGTCGGAGCGCGGGTAGTTGATGAACCGCTTGTCGGGGCGGCCCGCACCCCGTCCCCGGGTTCCGGATCCGCGCTGGGCTGCCCGGCGCGCCTCTGCACGGCTGCCGTGGCCGCGGGGGTCTGTGTACGGCCCGCTGTACGACGCCGTGGGGACGTCGCGTGCAGGCCCGGCACCCCGTCCGGGGCGCTGTTGGGCGGCCCGGCGGGCAGCGGCACGTCCGCTGCCCTCGGGCTGCGGCGGTTTGCGGCGGTGCTCGCTCATCGAACGACTACTCCTCGGGCAGGCGAGTGGCCTGGAAGCGGCTGCTGAATTCCGGTTCCCCCGGTGTCCTGCCGCAAAGACTACGCACGCCCAAAACCCGAACAGTGCCGAAGTTCACCCGAAATCGGGCAACTCGCATCGCGCGAATCAGTGATGTGATGCCGGTCACGAGATCGCCACTTGTCGCCGGAGACGGCCCGTTCTATCGTCTGGATGTATCGAGCCGATACATCAGCTCGGTATAAAAACTCAGAAGCGAAGGAGGCAGGCGGATGAGCAGGCGCTCAGGCATCCTCGAGTTCGCCGTCCTCGGCCTGCTTCGCGAGTCCCCCATGCACGGCTATGAGCTGCGCAAACGGCTCAACACCTCGCTGGGGGTATTCCGGGCGTTCAGCTACGGGACGCTCTATCCCTGCCTCAAGACGTTGGTCGCCAACGGCTGGCTGGCCGAGGAGCCGGGCAATGCCCCGGAGGACGCTCTCGCCGCTTCACTCGCAGGGCGCCGCGCCAAGATCGTCTACCGGTTGACGGCGGCCGGCAAGGAGCACTTCGAGGAGCTCCTGTCCCGCACGGGCCCCGACACATGGGAGGACGAGACCTTCGCCGCCCGGTTCGCCTTCTTCGGCCAGACCGAGCGGGACGTGCGCATGCGGGTCCTCGAAGGCCGCCGCAGCAGACTCGAGGAGCGCCTGGAGAAGATGCGCGCCTCGCTCGCCCGCACGCGGGAGCGCCTCGACGACTACACGCTTGAGCTGCAGCGGCACGGAATGGAATCCGTGGAGCGCGAAGTGCGCTGGCTGAACGAGCTCATCGAGAGTGAGCGGGCGGGACGGGATCTGAGACGACCCGGTCCGCCCGACGAAACCGCAAAGTGAGGCCTGCACCTCGCAGGCCTCGTCCGAGAACAAACAGGGAGCAACCGGAATGGGTTCGGTTCGCGTAGCCATCGTCGGCGTGGGCAACTGCGCCGCCTCGCTGGTGCAGGGCGTCGAGTACTACAAGGACGCCGACCCGGCGTCCAAGGTCCCCGGGCTGATGCACGTCCAGTTCGGCGACTACCACGTCGGTGACGTCGAGTTCGTCGCCGCGTTCGACGTCGACGCGAAGAAGGTCGGCCTCGACCTCTCGGACGCCATCGGCGCCAGCGAGAACAACACCATCAAAATCTGCGACGTCCCGCCCTCCGGTGTGACCGTCCAGCGCGGCCACACCCTGGACGGCCTGGGCAAGTACTACCGCGCGACGATCGAGGAGTCCTCCGAGGCCCCGGTCGACGTGGTCCAGGTCCTCAAGGACCGCGAGGTCGACGTTCTGGTCTGCTACCTGCCCGTCGGCTCCGAAGAGGCGGCGAAGTTCTACGCCCAGTGCGCCATCGACGCCAAGGTCGCCTTCGTCAACGCCCTCCCGGTCTTCATCGCCGGCACCAAGGAGTGGGCCGACAAGTTCACCGAGGCCGGTGTCCCGATCGTCGGCGACGACATCAAGTCGCAGGTCGGCGCCACCATCACGCACCGCGTGATGGCGAAGCTGTTCGAGGACCGCGGTGTCCGTCTCGAGCGCACCATGCAGCTCAATGTGGGCGGCAACATGGACTTCAAGAACATGCTGGAGCGCGACCGCCTCGAGTCGAAGAAGATCTCCAAGACGCAGGCCGTCACCTCGCAGATCCCCGACCGCGACCTGGGCGAGAAGAACGTCCACATCGGCCCGTCCGACTACGTCGCGTGGCTCGACGACCGCAAGTGGGCTTACGTCCGCCTCGAGGGCCGTGCCTTCGGCGACGTCCCGCTGAACCTCGAGTACAAGCTCGAGGTGTGGGACTCCCCGAACTCCGCCGGTGTCATCATCGACGCCCTGCGCGCCGCGAAGATCGCCAAGGACCGCGGCATCGGCGGCCCGATCCTGTCGGCCTCCAGCTACTTCATGAAGTCCCCGCCGGTCCAGTACTTCGACGACGAGGCTCTGGAGAACGTGGAGAAGTTCATCAAGGGCGAGGTCGAGCGCTAAGCACGACGCTGCGCGAGGCACCGGGAGTCCCCGGACACCTGGTCTTCGACTGTTCTTCCGCGGAGGGTCTCCGGGCAATCTGCCCAGGGACCCTCCGCGTGTGTGACCCTTGCCCTCATGCCTGTCGTACGTGATCTGCGCGTACTCCTGCGCCTGAGGGACTTCCGCAACCTGCTCGCCGTTCGGCTGCTCTCCCAGGCCGCCGACGGCGTCTACCAGGTCGCTCTCGCCACCTACGTGGTGTTCTCCCCGGAGAAGCAGACCTCGCCCGCGGCGATCGCCTCGGCCATGGCGGTCCTGCTGCTGCCGTACTCCGTGATCGGCCCGTTCGCCGGGGTGCTCCTGGACCGCTGGCGCCGCCGCCAGGTCTTCCTCTACGGCAACCTGCTGCGGGCCCTCCTCGCCTGCATCACCGGCGTGCTGATCGTCGCGCACGTCCCGGACTGGCTCTTCTACGCCTCGGCCCTGTCCGTGACCGCGGTCAACCGGTTCGTCCTGGCCGGGCTCGCCGCCTCCCTGCCCCACGTGGTCGCCCCCGACCAGCTGGTCACCGCCAACGCGCTCTCTCCCACCGCCGGGACCCTCGCTGCCACCGCCGGCGGCGGGCTGGCCTTCCTGCTGCGGCTCCTGGCCTCCGACTCCAACGCCGTCGTCGTCCTGCTCGGCGCCGGCCTCTACCTCTGCGCGGCACTGGTCTCGCTGCGTCTGGCGGCCGATCTGCTGGGGCCCGACCACCGCCCCGACGTGGTCCACCCGACGGTCGCCGAGGGGATCGCCCTCACCGTGCGGGGCATGACCGAGGGGCTGCGGCACCTGGCCCACCGGCGCGAGGCCGCGCGGGCGCTCACCGCGATGACCCTGATGCGGTTCTGCTACGGGGCCCTCACGGTCACCCTGCTGATGCTCTGCCGCTACTCCTGGTCGGACAACGAGTCCGACGGGCTCGCCCTGCTGGGAATCGCGGTCGGCGTCTCCGGGGCCGGGTTCTTCGCTGCCGCCGTCGTCACGCCCTGGCTGGTGGGCCGACTGGGCACCCTCGGCTCGATCACCGCCTGCTCGGCCGCGGCCGCCGTGCTGGTTCCCGCGCTCGGCCTGTTCTTTCTGCCAGGCCCCATGCTCGTCGCGGCGTTCGTCCTCGGCCTCGCCACCCAGGGCGCCAAGATCGCCACCGACACCGTCTTGCAGTCCCGGGTGGACGACGACTTCCGCGGCCGGGTCTTCTCGGTCTACGACGTGCTGTTCAACGTCGCCTTCGTCCTCGCAGCCGTCGTGTCCTCGCTGATGCTCCCCCCCGACGGGCAGTCCGCGGTGCTCATCGTGAGCGTCTCCGTGATCTACGCGCTGACCGCCGCCTACCTCGGGCGCCACGGCCGTGTTTCACGTGAAACACGGCCCTGAAGCCGCTCCGCGGAATCCCCGGGGCGGCGTTTCACGTGAAACATCGCCCCGGGCAGCCGTGCATCAGGCCTGCGCGGCCCACCATTCCTTGAGCGCGGCGACTGCGGCGTCCCGCTCCATGGGGCCGTTCTCCAGCCGCAGGTCCAGCAGGAACGCGTAGGCCTTCCCGATCACCGGGCCCGGGCCCACGCCCAGCACCTGCATGATCTCGTTACCGTTCAGGTCCGGCCGGATCGCGTCCAGTTCCTCCTGCTGCTGGAGCTGCGAGATCCGCTCCTCCAGGCTGTCGTACGTGCGCGAGAGGGCACTGGCCTTGCGCTTGTTACGGGTGGTGCAGTCCGACCGGGTCAGCTTGTGCAGCCGGTCCAGCAGCGGGCCGGCGTCGCGGACGTAGCGCCGCACCGCCGAGTCGGTCCACTCGCCCTCCCCGTAGCCGTGGAACCGCAGGTGCAGCTCCACCAGCCGGGAGACATCCTTGATCATGTCGTTGGAGTACTTCAGCGCGGTCATGCGCTTCTTGGCCATCTTGGCCCCGACCACCTCGTGGTGGTGGAAGGAGACCCGGCCGTCGATCTCGAACCGGCGGGTGCGGGGTTTGCCGATGTCGTGGAGCAGGGCCGCGAGCCTCAAGACCAGGTCCGGGCCCTCGTCCTCCAGGTCGATCGCCTGCTCCAGCACGATCAGCGAGTGGTCGTAGACGTCCTTGTGCCGGTGGTGCTCGTCCCGCTCCAGCCGCAGCGCGGGCAGCTCGGGCAGCACGTGGTCGGCCAGCCCGGTGTCCACGAGCAGGCCCAAGCCCTTGCGGGGGTGCGCGGACAGCACCAGCTTGTTCAGCTCGCCCTGCACCCGCTCCGCCGAGACGATCTCGATCCGCCCGGACATCTCCTCCATCGCCGTGACGACCTCGGGGGCGACCTCGAAGTCGAGCTGCGCGGCGAAACGCGCCGCACGCAGCATTCGCAGCGGGTCGTCGGAGAAGGACTCCTCCGGCGTGCCGGGGGTGCGCAGCACGCGCGCCCGGAGGTCCTCCAGGCCGCCGTGCGGGTCCACGAACACCTTCTCCGGCAGCGCGACCGCCATCGCGTTCACGGTGAAGTCGCGGCGGACGAGATCCTCCTCGATCGAGTCGCCGTAGGAGACCTCGGGCTTGCGGGAGGTCCGGTCGTACGACTCCGAGCGGTAGGTGGTCACCTCGATCTGGAAGCCCGCCTTCTGGGCTCCGACGGTGCCGAAGGCGATACCGACGTCCCAGACCGAGTCGGCCCACGGCCGGACGATCTTCAGAACGTCCTCGGGGCGGGCGTCGGTGGTGAAGTCGAGATCGTTGCCGAGACGCCCGAGCAGCGCGTCGCGTACGGACCCGCCGACGAGGGCGAGGTTGAAGCCCGCCTCCCGGAAGCGGAGGCCGAGCTCGTCGGCGACAGGGGCAACCTGCAGCAGTTCGCTGACCGCGCGGCGCTGCAGCTGACTCAGGGCACTGGAGTTGTCTTCGTTGGCGTTCGGCACAACAGAAAAGGGTACGTGCCCGGCCCGGCAGGGGCTCCCGGGTTTGCGGCCACCCCGCCCTCCGGCGCCCGTGGGGCGAACCCGATCATGTGGAGCAAGGCGCGGCACTCGCACGCAGCGGGTCTCGTTACCATTCCTGGACGCACACACGACGACCACTGACACTTCGAGGGACGGGCTAGCGCGTGGCCGAGGCGGCAGACATCCAGGGGGCGTCCCCCGCTCCTGCCCGGCGCCGCTGGCTGCGGCGTGCCGCCGTCCTGCTGGCCGGGACGCCCGTCCTCGCCGCTCTCGTCTCCGCACCCGCGCCCCGGGCGCAGGCCGCCGACGCCGGCACGGTCGACATCCAGCTGAGCACCCTGACCCCTGCCGCCCCGGTCAAGGGCGACACCCTCACGATCTCGGGCACCGTGGTCAACACCGGCCGCGAGACGATCACGGGCGCCCACGTCGGCCTGCGGGTGGGACCCGCCCTCGGGGACCGGGCCTCGATCGACGAGGCGGCGGAGCGGGCAGGGTTCCGGGCCGGCACGGACCCGGGCGAGGTCGACCAGGCCTATTCCTCGAAGATCGCGTCACTGCCCTCCAAGGCCAGCCAGACGTTCACCCTCTCGATCCCGGTGAACAAGCTGGAGCTGGACAAGGAGGGCGTGTACCAGCTGGGCGTCTCGCTGTCGGGGGAGACCGAGAGCCGGAACTACGAGCAGGTCCTGGGCATCAAGCGGACCTTCCTGCCCTGGCAGCCGGAGCCCGCCGCCAAGCGCTCCCAGCTGACCTACCTGTGGCCGCTGGTCTCCACCACGCGGCCGACCGCGGAAACCGGCTCGGACGAGGTGCAGACGCCCGTCTTCCTCGACGACTCCCTCGCCGAGGAGCTCAGGACCGGCGGCCGGCTGGAGCGGATGGTCTCGCTGGGCAAGGAGCTGCCGATCACCTGGGTCATCGATCCGGACCTGCTGTACACGGTCGACGCCATGACCAAGGGCTACCGGTACCGCACCCCGGACGGAAAGATCGTCCAGGGCCAGAACAAGGCCGTCGCCGAGCAGTGGCTGAGCTCACTCGAAGCGGCCGTCCAGGGCAAGAAGGTCGTCGCGCTGCCGTTCGCCGACCCCGACATCGCCTCCCTCGCCCACCAGGGCAAGGACGTCTCCGGCACCCTCGGCCAGCTGCGGCCCGCCACCGACAAGGCGAAGCAGGCGGTGGAGACCGTCCTGCACGTCACCCCGTCCACCGACTTCTCCTGGCCTGTGGACGGCGCCATCGACCCGTCGATCGTCAACGTCGCCACCTCTGCGGGCGCCCACCATGTGCTCGCCCGCAGCGACAGCCTCCAGGAGACCGGCGCCCTCGGCTACACCCCGTCGGCGTCCCGCCCCATCGGCGCGGGCACCACCGCCGTCGTCGCCGACGCCGACCTGTCGACCGCCTTCGAGGGCGACATGCTGAACGCCGGGAACTCCACGCTGGCCGTCCAGCGCTTCCTCGCCCACAGCCTGGCCCTCAACCTCCAGAAGACCGACAACCAGCGCAGTTTCGTCGTCACCCCGCAGCGGATGCCCAGCGCCAGCCAGGCGCAGTCGATGGCCGACGCCCTGCGGGCCCTGCAGGCGGGCCGCTGGACGCAGCCCGTGGACCTCGACACCGCCGCCGCGGCCAAGCCCGACGCCGGCGTCAACACCCAGGTCCCGGGCGCCGGCCAGTACCCCGAGGCGCTGCGCAAGACCGAGCTGCCCGTCGCCGCCTTCGAGAAGATCCGCACCACCCAGAACACCCTCGACCACTTCAAGGTCATCCTGACCTCGCCCGACCGCGTCGAGATCCCGTTCGGCAACACCACCAACCGCGAGATGTCCACCTCCTGGCGGGGGCGCCCCCAGGACGCCGGGCACTACCGCAACCAGGTGCAGGAGTACCTCATCGGCCTGACCGAGAAGGTCAAGGTCGTCCCCAAGTCCGACGCCACCCTGTCCGGACACAGCGCGACCATCCCGGTCAGCGTCCAGAACAGCCTCGTCCAAGACGTCCACAACCTCGTCCTGCGGGTGAAGTCCGCCAACCCGACCCGCCTGATGTTCGGCGACGGCGGCGAGGCGGAGCAGGAAGTCACCGTCCAGGGCGGCCACAGCCAGACGGTCAAGTTCACTGCCAACGCCACGGCGAGCGGCCCTGTCGAGGTCACCGCGCAGCTCTTCACCACCGACGGTGTGCCCTACGGCAAGGAGCGCAGGTTCACCGTCGAGGCCACCGAGATCACACCGACTGTGATGCTGGTCATCGCCGGCGGGGTGCTGCTCCTGGTCCTGGCAGGCGTCAAGATGTACGCCAGCCGCAAGCGCGTCGCGGCCCGGGCGGCCGCTGCGGAGGAGAGCACGCAGCCGAGTGACGAGACCCCGGACACCGGACCGCAAAGCACCAGCCCGTCCGGCGCGGGTGAGACAGTGGACCGTTGAGCGATGCCGTGGCCGGCCGGGCCTGGGACGATGAGGTGGGGTTTCAATGAACGCGCCGTACGACGGTGACCGCGCGCAGGGCACTGGCGCGCCCGCGCCCTCCTCGGGCGCCGACCCGGACACGAGGCTGCCCGGACAGGTTCCCGTGCCCGGTCCCGCAGCGGACCGCGACCCGTACCTCCAGGACGCCTACGACCACGACCCGTACCGGTCGCAGGACCTGTCGGCCCAGGACCCGGTCGCCGAGGTCCTCTACGACCGGGCTTCGCACCCCCCGCCGCCGCCGGGGACCTTCCAGGACCCAGGCCCGCTCTACGCAGCACCGCGGACTGCGCAGCAGGGCCCGGACCCGCGGGTGTGGGCCCAGACCCCGCCGCCCGAGCCGGACGGCCCGTCCCGCCACCTGCCGTACGGCGACCGCCCCGCCACCACGCAGTTCGTGGGCGTGGACTCGCTGGTCACCAGCGCGGCGGAGGAGGAGGTCGAGCCCGACGCCTTCGCCCACCTGTACAAGGACCAGCAGGCGGCGCCCGGCGCCCCCGTCGAGGACGCGCCCGTCGCGGCCCCTGCGCCGAGCAAGCCGGCCGGCCGTGCGGCCGGTCTGCTCAAGTCCAGTGCGCTGATGGCCGCCGGGACGATCGTCTCCCGCATCACCGGCTTTCTGCGGACCCTGGTCGTCGCCGCCGCCATCGGCGTCGGCACCTTCAACGACACGTACCAGATCGCCAACACGCTGCCGACGATGATCTACGTGCTGGTCGGCGGCGGCGCCCTGAACGCCGTCTTCATCCCCCAGCTCGTGCGGGCCATGAAGAACGACGAGGACGGGGGCGAGGCGTACGCCAACCGGCTGCTGACCCTGGTCGTCGTCCTGCTCGCCGCCGTCACCACGATCTGTGTGCTGGCCGCGCCGGTGTTCATCACCATGATGTCGCCGAAGATCGCCTCCGACCCGGCCCAGATGGACGTCGCGGTCGCCTTCGCCCGCTACTGCCTGCCCACCATGTTCTTCATGGGCGTGCACGTGGTGCTCGGTCAGATCCTCAACGCCCGCGGCCGGTTCGGCGCGATGATGTGGACCCCGGTCCTCAACAACATCGTGGCCATCGCCACCTTCGGCGCGTTCATCTGGGCCTTCGGCGGGTTCACCACCTCCGGCGTCAGCGCCGCCACGGTCACCCCGGAGGGCGTGCGCCTGCTCGGCATCGGCACCCTCCTGGGCCTCACCGTCCAGGCCCTGGCGATGCTGCCGTACCTGCGCGACGCCGGGTTCTCTCCGCGGCTGCGCTTCGACTGGAAGGGCCACGGCCTGGGCAAGGCGGCCGGCCTGGCCAAGTGGACGTTCTTCTTCGTCCTCGCCAACCAGATCGGCCTGGTCGTGGTGACCCAGCTCGCCACCTGGGCCGGTGCGATCGCCGAGAAGCAGGGCCACTCCGGCACCGGCATCACCGGCTACCAGTACGCGCTGCTGCTGTGGCAGATGCCGCAGGCCATCATTACCGTCTCCGTCATGACGGCCGTCCTGCCCCGGATTTCCCGTTCCGCTCACGACGGGGACGCCGCCGCCGTCCGCGACGACATCTCCTATGGGCTGCGCACCTCGGCCGTCGCGATCGTGCCGTGCGCCTTCGCGTTCCTCGCCCTCGGCGTCCCCATGGCCACGCTGCTCTACGCCGGCGCCGGCGCCGGCGCCCAGAACATCGGCTACATCCTGATGGCCTTCGGCCTCGGGCTCATCCCGTACTCGGTCCAGTACGTGGTGCTGCGCGGTTTCTACGCCTACGAGGACACGCGCACGCCCTTCTACAACACCGTCATCGTCGCCGCGGTCAACGCCTCCGTCTCCGCTGCCGCGTTCTTCGTCCTCCCTGCGCGCTGGGCGGTCGTCGGCATGGCCGGCGCTTACGGCCTCGGCTACGCCGTGGGCGTCGGCGTCGCCTGGAAGCGCCTGCGCAAGCGGCTCGGCGGGGACCTGGACGGCGCCCATGTGCGGCGCACCTACACCCGCCTCATCGGAGCCTGCATCCCGGCAGCCGCCGTGGCCGGCGGTGTCGCCTATGCCATCACCCAGTGGCTGGGCAGCGGAGTCCTCGGTTCCCTCACTGCGGTGGTCATCGGCTCCCTCGCCTTGGGCGGTGTCTTCCTTCTGGCGGCCAAGCGGATGCGGATCGAAGAGCTCAACGCCATGGTCGGAATGGTCCGCGGGCGCATGGGTCGCTAGATGCGCACAACCGTCGTACCCCTTCGCGTGTCGTGCATAGCGCCGGACTGTGGGCACAATTGGCATGGCTTCGCAGACTGGCCGACAGCGCGTAACGGATGGGGAGGCAGGAACGACGGTGGCGGAACGTAGCACGGCTGCCGTCGACGTGGCCGACAACGGCGGCGACCAGCCGCTGGTCGCAGATGCGGCCAAGGCCACGGCCGACGGGGTGGACACCCAGAACGGACGAGCCGCGGACGGACCCATGCCAGAGAAGGACGGCGAACGCAGGAGCGCGGCCTCTGCCGCCGCGCCCGAACTCCACAGCGGCCACAAGCTGGCACGGCGCTACCGCCTGGAGGAGTGCGTCACCCGTCTGGACGGATTCAGCAGCTGGCGCGCGATGGACGAGAAGCTGCGCCGGGCCGTCGGGGTCCACGTGCTGCCCGCCGACCACCCGCGCGCCCGCGCGGTCCTGGCCGCGGCCCGCTCCTCCGCCCTGCTGGGCGACCCCCGCTTCGTCCAGGTCCTCGACGCGGTGGAGGACAACGACCTCGTCTACGTCGTCCACGAGTGGCTGCCCGATGCCACCGAGCTGACGGCGGTCCTCGCCTCCGGCCCCCTGGAGCCCCACGACGCCTACCAGCTCGTCAGCCAGGTCTCCCAGGCCATGGCCGCTGCCCACCGCGAGGGCCTGTCCCACCTGCGCCTGACGCCGAGCGCCATACTGCGCACCTCCACCGGCCAGTACCGCATCCGCGGCCTCGCCGTGAACGCCGCCTTGCGGGGCATCGTGAGCGACACCCCGCAGCGCACGGACACCGAAGCCATCGGCGCACTCCTGTACGCCGCCCTGACCCAGCGCTGGCCGTACGAGAACGACGCGTACGGCCTCTCCGGCCTGCCCAAGGGCGTCGGCCTGCTCCCGCCCGACCAGGTCCGCGCCGGTGTCCACCGCGGCCTGGGCGAGCTCGCCATGCGCGCGCTCGCCAACGACGGGGCCACCGCCTCCCGCCAGGAGCCCGCCTGTACCACCCCGGAGGAACTGGCCAAGGCAGTTGCCGCGATGCCGCGCATCCGGCCGCCGGAGCCGGCGTTCACCCCGCCGCCCGAGTACCAGCAGACCACCTATCAGCAGGGCAGCTACGGCCGTCCGCCGACGCGCCCCGGTGCACCCGTTTCGCACCCCATCCCCGTCCCGCCTCCGCCCCCGCTGCAGAGCCGTACGGGCCGCGTCCTGAAGTGGGGCGTGGCGGCGCTGCTGATCGCTGCCCTGGGGCTGGGCAGCTGGCAGCTGGCCGACACGCTGCTGGACCGCGTCAAGGGCAACAGCGGCAGCAACGGGAGCACCACGCAGCCCGCCAAGCCGGACGAGGACCAGAAGCCGCCCAAGGAGACCAAGCGGCTTCCCATCAGCGGCGCGACGGTCTTCGGCAAGGACCCGATCAAGGCCGACGACGCCGGCAAGGCCGTCGATGGCAACAGCAATACGGCGTGGATCACCCTGTCGTTCAAGTTCTCCTCCAACTTCGGCAACCTCGACGCCTACGACGACGGCAGCGGCATCATCGTCGACCTCGGCAGCGTCAGGGAGGTGACGGGCGTCGAAGCGGACATGCACGGCGCGGGCCACAAGGTCGAGGTTCGTGCGGCCGCCGCCGAGGCGACCTCCGTGCGCGCCATTTCCGACTTCCCGCAGGAAATCTCCGGGCTGCATGTCGTGGGGAGGAACCTGAAGGCCAAACCCGACGCTCCGGTGAAGACCCGCTTCCTGGTGATCCACATCACCAACCTGCCCGCCGAGGGCGGTGGGGGCATCTGGCGGGGCGGCATCAGCGAGATCAGGGTGCTCGGACCGGCCGACTAGTCCGGGCACTGAAGCCATCGAGGGTCCGCTGTGCCGACGGCACGGCGGACCCTCGTATTCGTCCCGCCCGCCCCGTACGCTCCCTCCGGGAGGGAGGTGTGATGCACGACGCAACGAACGGCGAGGACAGCGACCGGGACCTGCTCGCCCGGCACGTCGCCGGAGACGCCGATGCCTTCGGTGAGCTCGTGCGCCGGCACCGCGACCGGCTCTGGGCGGTGGCCCTGCGCACCCTCGGCGACCGGGAGGAGGCCGCCGACGCGGTGCAGGACGCCCTCGTCTCCGCCTACCGGGCCGCGCACACCTTCCGCGGCGAGTCCGCCGTTACCACCTGGCTGCACCGCATCACGGTCAACGCCTGCCTCGACCGGGCCCGCAAGGCCGCCTCCCGCCGGACCGCCCCCCTCGACGACACGGACCGCCTGGAGCGCCTCCTGGAGCCCCACGAATCCGCCGAGGCACCCGCGGAGCGCCAGGACCTCCACCGCCAGCTGCTGGCCGCCCTCGGCACCCTCCCGGCCGACCAGCGGGCCGCTCTCGTCCTGGTCGACATGCAGGGATACTCCGTCGCCGAGGCCGCCCGCGTCCTCGACGTCCCCGTCGGCACGGTGAAGAGCCGGTGCGCGCGCGGACGGGCGAAACTCGTCCCGATGCTCACTCATCTGCGCTCGAATGCCGGGGATAACACCACCACGGAGCGGGGAAGGAACCGGACGCCGGGGACACCCGTCCCACCAGCGGCAGACCCCAGTCAGCCAGCCCCAGGGGCAGACACGGTGAAGGGCGGAGGTGGACGAACGTGACTCCCGCAGCCGGCACGATCCGGCACCCTGACGTCTCGGAAATCTCCGACCTGACCGAGGGACTCCTCTCCCCGGTCCGGACCGGGGAGGTACGCCGCCATCTGGCCGAGTGCCCGCTGTGTGCCGACGTGCACGCCTCCCTGGAGGAGATCCGCGGCCTGCTCGGCACGCTGCCGGGGCCGCCCCGCATGCCCATGGACATCGCCGGGCGCATCGACGCAGCCCTCGCCGCCGAGGCACTCCTGGACTCCACGACCTCTAGATCGGGCGACGAGTCCGCCGCCGACACCGACGCCGACCGTGTTGTTTCACGTGAAACTTCGACCACCGCACCCTCCGGGCGGGACGCGCGCCGGCCCGCCGGTCACCCAGTCGGCGCAACAGGGCCCGGGCGCCGCCGCGCCCGCCGCCGGGTCGCGGTCATCGCAGGTCTCGCCGGAGCGGCCGCCTGCACGCTGGCAGTGCTTCTCGCCGGCAATCTGCTGGGCGGCTCCCCGGACACGGCCGCCCGCAAGTCCGCCACGAGCGCCACCGCCGAGGCCCCTGCCGACGGCGCGTACACCGCTCAGGGGCTCCAGGACAGCGTGCGTCGCCTGCTGGCCTCGGGAGAGGGAGTCAGGAAGGCCTCCCCGCAGGTGCAACAGCAGGAGAACGGCACCTACGGCCTGGAGAACACCTCCCCGGCCCCGGGGGACCGGGCGGGCACGGAGGTCACCGCGGTTCCGTCCTGCGTCCGGAGCGCCACCGGGCGCGGCGAGACCCCGCTCGCCGTGGAGCGCGGCAGTTATCAGGGCAACGAGGTCTACCTCCTCGTCCTTCCGCATCCCGGCGACCCCGGCAGGGTGGACGCCTACCTCGTCGGCGCCGACTGTGCGCTCACCCCCTCGGACGGCGCGGGCCGGGCCCTGCTGACCGGGACCTACCCTCGAAGCTGACAGCTTGGGGCTCGTGGGTGAGCAGCCCGGGAATGCCCGCGCCGTAGGATCCGTTGGGTGGGGTGAGACTCCACACCGGCCCCTCAGGGCCAGCAGCGCGCAGTCCACAGAGACGAGGAAGAGACCCGTGAGCGACGTACGAAACGTGATCATCATCGGTTCCGGGCCTGCCGGTTACACCGCCGCCCTGTACACCGCACGTGCTTCGCTCAAGCCGCTGGTCTTCGAAGGCGCCGTCACCGCAGGCGGTGCGCTGATGAACACCACCGAGGTCGAGAACTTCCCCGGCTTCCAGGACGGCATCATGGGGCCGGACCTCATGGACAACATGCGTGGCCAGGCCGAGCGTTTCGGTGCGGAGCTCGTTCCGGACGACATCGTGTCCGTGGACCTCACCGGCGAGATCAAGACCGTCACCGACACCGCCGGCACCCTGCACCGTGCCAAGGCCGTGATCGTGGCCACCGGTTCCCAGCACCGCAAGCTCGGTCTGCCTAACGAGGACGCCCTCTCCGGCCGCGGTGTGTCCTGGTGCGCCACCTGCGACGGGTTCTTCTTCAAGGACCAGGACATCGCCGTCGTCGGCGGTGGCGACACCGCGATCGAGGAGGCCACCTTCCTCTCCCGGTTCGCCAAGTCCGTCACGGTCGTTCACCGCCGCGATGCTCTGCGCGCCTCCAAGGCCATGCAGGACCGGGCCTTCGCCGACCCGAAGATCAAGTTCGCCTGGGACAGCGAGGTTTCCGAGATCCACGGCGACCAGAAGCTCTCCCACCTCACCCTGCGCAACACCAAGACCGGTGAGACCTCCGAGCTTGGCGTGACCGGCCTGTTCATCGCCGTGGGCCACGACCCCCGCACCGAACTGTTCAAGGACCAGCTGGAGCTCGACGACGAGGGCTACCTCAAGGTCGAGGCCCCCTCCACGCGCACCAATGTCACCGGCGTGTTCGGCGCCGGCGATGTCGTGGACCACACGTACCGTCAGGCCATCACGGCCGCCGGCACGGGCTGCGCCGCCGCCCTCGATGCCGAGCGCTTCCTCGCCGTCCTCGCGGACACCGAGAAGGCCCACGCCGCGGTCTGACCCCAGACACCCCCCCACCTCAACACCCCGCAGGAAGAATTAGGAGGCCGCTGTGGCCGGCACCCTCAAGAACGTGACCGACGCCGACTTCGACGCCGAGGTCCTCCGGAGCGACAAGCCCGTCCTGGTGGACTTCTGGGCCGAGTGGTGCGGTCCGTGCCGCCAGATCGCTCCGTCCCTGGAGGCCATCGCGGCCGAGTACGGCGACCAGATCGAGATCGTCAAGCTCAACATCGACCAGAACCCGGCCACGGCCGCGAAGTACGGCGTCATGTCGATCCCGACCCTGAACGTCTACCAGGGCGGCGAGGTCGTGAAGACCATCGTCGGCGCCAAGCCGAAGGCCGCCATCCTGCGTGACCTCGACTCCTTCATCGAGGCCCAGGCCGTCTGACGGCAATGTTTCACGTGAAACGGGGCCGCCCCTGACAAGGGGGCGGCCCCGTTTCGCACACCGGACCCCGACCGTTGGGTCAGCGGGCCCCGCTCACTGCCATCCTTCCTCACAGGGGGCGCAGAACAGGCTCCTTGCGCGCCGCGCCCAGCAGCCGGTCCAGGGCCAGTTCCACGTCTTCCTTCCATGACAGCGTCGAGCGCAGCTCCAACCTCAGCCGCGGATGCACCGGATGGGGGCGCACCGTCTTGAAGCCCACGGCAAGCAGATGGTCCGCCGGCAACAGGCACGCGGGCCGTTCCCAGTGCGCGTCGCCGAATGCCTCGATCGCTCGGAAGCCCCGCCGCAGCAGGTCCTTGGCCACCGTCTGGACCATCACCCGCCCGAGGCCCTGCCCCTGATACCCCGGCATGATCCATGCGGTGATCAGCTGCACCGCGTCCGGGGACACCGGGCTCGTCGGGAAGGACGTGGACCTGGGCACGTAGGCCGGCGGCGCGTACAGGACGAACCCCACGGGGACCTCATCCACATAGACCACGCGGCCGCACGAGCCCCACTCCAGCAGGACCGCGGAGATCCACGCCTCCTTCTCCAGGGCCGGAGTCCCCGCCTTGGCTGCGGCCTCACCGCTGACGGGATCGAGTTCCCAGAATACGCAGGACCGGCAACGCAGAGGCAGGTCCTGGAGGTTGTCCAGTGTGAGTGGTACCAACCGACGCCCCATGAGCGCATGGTATCCAGGGTCCGAATCAGGAGAAACCGCAACAAGGAAAAGAGGCGGCCCGCACCGGCACTACCGGTACGAGCCGCCCCTCGGGAGCCAGGAACTCACTCTCCGGACGGTCGCTGCTCCAGCACCCGGCCCTCGCCCGGCGCCATCGTCGCCAGAATCCGCTCCAGGTCCTCCATCGAGGCGAACTCGACAGTGATCTTGCCCTTCTTCTGGCCCAGGTCCACCTTCACCCGGGTGTCGAAGCGGTCCGACAGCCGCGTCGCAAGCTCGCTCAGCGCCGGGGAGAGCCGGGCTCCCGCCCTCGGCCTCTTCGGCTTCACCGGGCTCTCGGGCTCCGACCCCATGAGGAAGACGATCTCCTCAACCGAGCGCACCGACAGGCCTTCGTCCACGATCCGCTCCGCGAGCGCCTCCTGTGCCTCGGGGTCCGCCACGGGCAGCAGGGCACGAGCGTGACCCGCCAGAAGCACACCTGCCGCCACGCGTCGCTGCACCTTCGGCGACAGTTTGAGCAGCCGCAGCGTGTTCGTCACCTGGGGACGCGAGCGCCCGATCCGGTCCGCCAGCTCGTCGTGCGTGCAGCTGAAGTCCTGGAGCAGCTGGTCGTACGCGGCGGCCTCCTCCAGCGGGTTCAGCTGGGCCCGGTGGAGGTTCTCCAGCAGCGCGTCCAGGAGGAGTTTGTCGTCCTCCGTGGCCCGGATGATCGCCGGAATGCGCTCCAGGCCGACCTCCTTGCACGCGCGCCAGCGGCGCTCGCCCATGATCAGCTCGTAGCGGTCCGGACCGGACTGCCGCACCACCACCGGCTGGAGCAGGCCCACCTCCTGGATGGAGGTCACCAGCTCCGCCAGCGCCTCGGAGTCGAATTCCTTGCGGGGCTGCCGCGGATTCCGTGTGATCGCGCCGACCGGAAGTTCTGCGAACGTAGCCCCCACCACGCTGCCGACCGCGGACTCCGCCTCTTCGGGCGCATGGTCCGGCCCGACCGGCGCCGATGTTTCACGTGAAACATCGGCCTGGGCGAGGACGGCCAGCTTCGCCGCCGCGATCCCGCGTTCCGAGTTCAGTGTCGGCACCGCCGCCGGCGAGGTCGACCCCGCACCGATCACCGCCGGCGTTTTCTCCTGCGGAGCCATGGGGATCAGCGCTCCGAGCCCCCGGCCCAGACCCCTTCGTCGCTCGCTCACTGGATCCCCTCCACCACACTCTGCGTGCCGTTCAGGCCCGCGCCCATATGGGCGTGCCGGGCGTCGTACTGGATACCGGCCCCCCGCAGCGCGATCTCCCGCGCCGCCTCCAGGTAGGAGAGGGAACCGCTAGAACTCGGGTCATAGGTGAGCACCGTCTGTCCGTAGCTCGGAGCCTCGGAGATGCGCACCGACCGCGGGATGCTCGTCCGCAGCACCTCGCTGCCGAAGTGGGTCCGGACCTCCTCTGCCACCTGGGAGGCCAGTCGGGTCCTGCCGTCGTACATCGTCAGCAGGATGGTGGAGACGTGCAGCGTCGGATTGAGGTGGGCCCGCACCAGGTCCACATTGCGCAGGAGCTGGCCCAGGCCCTCCAGCGCGTAGTACTCGCACTGGATCGGGATCAGCACCTCGGCACCCGCAACGAGTGCGTTGACCGTCAGCAGACCCAGCGAGGGCGGGCAGTCGATGAGGATGTAGTCCAGCGGCTGCTCGTACGCCTGGATGGCCCGCTGGAGACGGCTCTCACGCGCCACCAGCGAGACCAGCTCGATCTCGGCACCGGCCAGGTCGATGGTGGCCGGGGCACAGAAGAGGCCCTCCACATCCACCACCGGCTGGACCACCTCCAGCAGCGGCCTGCTGTCGACCAGCACGTCGTAGATCGAGGGGACGTCCGCGTGGTGATCGATACCGAGTGCGGTGGACGCGTTTCCCTGCGGGTCGAGGTCGATGACCAGGACGCGCGCGCCGTGGAGCGCCAGCGAGGCCGCCAGGTTCACGGTCGTCGTGGTCTTGCCGACGCCACCCTTCTGGTTGGCAACGACGATCACACGGGTCTGGTCCGGCCGGGGCAGACCCTCGCCGGCACGCCTCAGCGACTCGACCGCGAACGGGTTGGGCCGGCCGGCAAACGTGTCGTTGTCAGCAGGGGGCGGGGGGGGGGGTTTCCTTGGAACCCCCACACCCCCCCCCCCCCCCCCGACAACCCGGAGCCGGGCTGACCCCCGCCCCCCCCAGTTCGTTGCCTGCCCAACCCCTTCCCC
>NZ_JBWKDK010000007.1:216154-225673 GCF_056436005.1 Streptomyces sp. NPDC043854 | reverse complement strand
ACCACCGACTACCGGCCCGAGGTGTACACCGCCGAGGGCCTGGAGTGGATCGACCGGAACACCATGGTCACGGTGCTGCTGCGGCACCACCCCGAGCTCGCCCCCGCCCTGGACGGCGTCACCAACGCCTTCGCCCCCTGGAGGACCCTGTGACCGGGATTCCCGCACCACGGTCGGAGGCGCAGCCGCGCCAGTCGGCCGCGGACGGGCTGCGCGCCCACTCCGCCGCCCTGCTCGACCACGCGCGGCGGCTGCGTGCCGGGGCCGCCGCGCTCGATTGGAAGGGGCCGCAGGCCGAGGCCTTCCGGTGGCGGATCGAGGACCTGGCCGACCGGTGCACGGCGGCGGCGGGCGGCCTGGCCCGCTCCGCGGACCAGTTGGACGCGGCCGTCCGCGCCCGGCCCTGAGGCACCGGGCGGTCGGGGGAGGCGGGCGGTCAGGGGAGGCGGGCCGGCTCCGCCGGTACGGTCCACTCCTTGCCCGCCCAGTCGTCCAGGGTCCTCAGGTGCGGGCGGGCGGCGCGCAGGGCGGGCACATCGGCGAGGAAGCCGGTGGTGCCGAACCACTCGAACATCACGGCCATCTCCTCGCTGTGCGCCCGCACCTCCTCGACGGGCTGGGAGCGGAACCGTACGGGGCGGCCGGCGGCGCGGGCGAAGACCTCGGCCATCTGCGGGCCGGTCAGCCGGTCCCCGGCGATCTCCAGGGTGCGGCCGAGGTACGCGGCCGGGTCGTCGAAGACGTCCGCAGCGAACTCGCCGATGTCGTCGGGGTGGATCATCTGGAGCGCGGTGTGCGGGGCGAGCGCCAGCGACAGGACGAGTTCGCCGTCGGTCCACCGGGGGCCCATGCCCGTGAAGTTGGTGAGGAAGAAGGCCGGGCGGAGCACGGTGGCCGGCAGGCCGAGCTCCGCGATGTGCTGCTCGATCAGGCCCTTGCTCCGGAAGTGCGGCACGTCTCCGGGACGGTCGGCGCCGTCGACCGAGGTGTACACGAAGTGGGCGACACCGGCCCGGGCGGCGGCCTCCGCGACCGCCCTCCCCTGACGTACCTCGGCCTCGGCTCCGGCGGGCCCGGGCGCGGGCATCGGCTGGACGCTGAAGACGCCGTGCACGCCGCGCATGGCCGCTTCGAGGGAGGCGGTGTCGTCGAGGTCGCCGGCGACGAGGGTCGCGCCATGGGCCCGGAGGGCGCCCGCCTCGGGCCGGTCCGGGTCGCGGACCAGGGCGTGGACGTGCCGGCCGCGGGCGACGAGGGCGCGTACGGTGGCACCGCCCTGGCGGCCCGTGGCTCCGGTGACGAGGACGGTGCGGTGGTCTGACATGGCACGGCTCCTTGGGGACGCGGGCTCGTGGGCGGCCGTTCCGGCTGCCCTCCGGTGGGCAACAGCCTCCTCCCTCAAGGGCGGTTGAGGTCCAGCCGCTGTGACCGTGATCACCGGCTGGTCGCGGAGGCGGCGTGCCGCAGGGATTCCGCCGCCCCGCCCGCAGGGCGCAGGACCGGCCTCGCGGCGGGTCCGCATGTGAACATGGGCCTGCGGGGACAGAGCCATCGCGAGACGGTGAGGGAGCGGCAGTGGGCAAGGGAATGCGGCGCAGGTGGGTATGGGGCACTGTGCTGGCCGTGTGCGCCCTGGTGGTCGGCGCCGGGCTCTACTGGTTCGAGCCGTGGAAGCTCTGGCAGGACGACACCGTCAGCGAGGCGCTGCCGACCCCGTCGGCTCCGGCGTCCCCCGGTGCCTCCGCCGGAGCCGGGCCGCAGGTCCTCGCGCAGGGCACGCTGATCAGCCACGAGCACGCCACCACGGGCACGGTGAAGGTGCTGCGCCTCGCCGACGGGACCCGCAGCCTGCGGCTGGAGAACCTCGACACGAGCAACGGCCCGGACCTGCACGTGTGGCTGACCGATGCCCCGGTGAAGGAGGGCGTGGCCGGCTGGCGGGTCTTCGACGACGGCAAGTACGTCAGCCTCGGTCAGTTGAAGGGCAACAAGGGCGACCAGAACTACGCGATCCCCGCGGACGTCGACTTGGCCGAGTACACCAGTGTCAGCATCTGGTGCGACCGTTTCGACGTCTCCTTCGGGGCGGCCGCCCTCACCCGTTCCTGACCGGCCGGAGCCCTCGGCGGCCGGGCGTGCAGGACCGGATCGGCGCACAGGACCCGGTCTGCGCTCAGGTCAGCGCGGAGGCCTTGAAGACCGCGCGGGCCGTCTCGCGGTCGATCAGGCTGCAGAACTGCCGCAGCGGGACCAGGCCTTCGCCCAGGGTGCCGCTGGACACGCTCGCGCCGATGTCCTCGCCGACCCGGTACCACAGGGGCGGGTTGTCGGCGAAGACGCGCGGGTCGAGCTCGACGCTGCCGCCGTCGGTGTCCGTCAGGACGAGCCGCTCGGCGACGCCGTCGTGCCAGGCGACCGTCGCGAGCCGGTCGGTACGGACCTGCCGGCTCCGGATCAGCCCCCGGGTGGTCAGCAGGCCGGGAACGGCGCTGACGCGGGTCGGCCACAGGACCACGAGCAGCAGCAGGCCCAGCCAGATCCACACCACCGAGCGCCGCCAGCCGCTGTCGCCGGCCACCGCGTCGACCGTCAGCAGCACCGCCGGCAGCAGCACCGCAAAGCCGACCGCGGCCCGCACCTCCCCGCCCCAGGCACGGTTCTGGAGCCCAGCCGGTTCAGACATGGGATGTCCCCTCCTTACTTCCTTTACACGTCAATTAATTTCACACCCCACGCAACGGGGCACGGAAGGGCGGATATGCCGTCTGGCGGCGTCCTGGCGGGGAAAGGCCAAAGACTGACGCATTTCTTACCGAGCGGTTTGGCGGGCGTCAGAGCTGTGTATGAACACGGCCCGTCGGCGTCAAGGTCCCGTCAGGAGGAGGCCCGGACGGCACGCGGGCGGGCATAGCTTCGATGCCGCGCCCCGCCGCCGCGTCTCAGCGTCCGGGGCGCCTTCCGACCGTTCCACCACCGCGCCCCGGGGAGGGCCCATGTGTCTGTTCCGGCACGAAGACGATCCCGAGCCCGAAGAACGGATCCCGGCCGGGCTGCTGTACGTGCCCGTCCGGCCGGGAAGCTGCACGGAGGCGGTGATCCGGCTGTTCCGCACTCCGCTGGGCACGCGCACAGCCGTCGGGTTCACCAGCCCCACCCGGCTGACCGCCGTCCTCGGCGCTGGCCACCCGTACATCCGGCTGTCCGACGCCGCGCTGCGCCGGTTGTGCGAGCCGCTCGGGGCGGGCCTGGTCACCGTCGACCCGGCCCTGTCGGCGCCGCCGGTCGCCCCGGTCCCGGCCCGGGCCCCCGCCGACGCCCAGGCCACCGCCGACGCCCGGTCCGAGCCCGGGGCTCGCGCCGAGGCCCCCGGTCCGGGCCGGCACCCGGGCCCGCCCCCCGTCCGGACCGTCTGGTGAGGGGCGGAACGATGACCACAGCCGTACTGTCCGACCTCGCCGAGGGAGCCGACGACCTGTCGGTGTGGCCCGCATCCACGGCGCGCCTCCCGCGCGGCGGCCTCGCCGTCGGCGGGGTGTCGCTGGCGGAGATCGCCGACCGGTTCGACACCCCCGTCTACGTGCTGGACGAGGGCGAGGTGCGGACCCGCTGCCGGACCTACCGCGACGCCTTCCCGGACGCCGATGTGCTGTACGCGGCCAAGGCGTTCCTGTCACGGGCCATGGTGCGCTGGGTCGCCGAGGAGGGCCTCGGACTCGACGTGTGCTCGGCGGGCGAGCTCGAACTCGCCGTCACCGCCGGTTTCCCCGCGGACCGCATCGTCCTGCACGGCAACGCCAAGTCGCCGCGCGACATCGAGACGGCGCTGCGCCTCGGGGTGGGGCGGATCGCCATCGACAGCCCGTCGGAGATCGCGCGGCTGGCCGCCGCCGTGGGCCCGGGCGGGCACCAGAAGGTGATGCTCCGTATCGTGCCCGGTATTTCGGCCGGCGCCCACGAGAAGATCCGTACGGGAACGGACGGGCAGAAGTTCGGGCTGTCCCTCACCGACGGCTCGGCGCAGCACGCCGTCCCCCGGATCCTCGGCCTGCCGCAGCTCGAACTGACCGGCCTGCACTGCCACATCGGCTCGCAGATCACCGACGTCAAGCCGTACGTGTCCGCGCTGCGCAGGATGGTGGGCCTGATGGCCCGGATCCGCGACGCGCACGGCGTCGTCCTGCCCGAGCTGGACATGGGCGGCGGCCACGGCATCGCCTACCGCCCCGGAGAGCCCGCGCTCGACCTCACGGCGCTCGCCCGGCGGCTGCGCGCCGAGCTCACCGCGAGCTGTGCGGCGGCCGGGCTGCCCGTCCCACGGCTCGCGATCGAGCCCGGCCGGGCGGTGGCGGGGCCGGCGGGGGTGGCGGTCTACCGGGTCCTCGCGGTGAAGCGCACAGCCGGCCGGCTGTTCGTGGCCGTGGACGGCGGGATGAGCGACAACCCCCGGCCGGCCCTGTACGGGGTGCGGTACGCGCCCCGGCTGATCGGCCGCCGCTCGGGGGCCGACCCGTGCACGGCGACCGTGGTCGGCCGGCACTGCGAGGCGGGCGACGTCCTCGCCGCGGGGGTGGAGCTGCCCGGCGACGTCCGCCCCGGCGACCTGCTCGCCGTACCGGTCGCGGGGGCTTACCACCTGTCGATGGCCTCGGGCTACAACCTGGTCGGCCGGCCGCCGCTGGTCGCCGTCGGCGGCGGGACGGCCCGGCTGCTGATCCGCCGCGAGACGCTGGACGACCTGCGCAGCAGGGAGGTCGGCGACTAAGCGACGACTAAGCGGCCTCGGGGAAGTGGGGTGCGTTTCCGCGTCGTCCGGTGCGGTGCATCGGCGTGCTGCCGCATCGCCCTCGTACTGGACGTACTTGGGTGATGTGGCAGTGCGGCGAGGTGCCGTGCCGGGCGGCGCGGGGGCGTGCCCCACTTCCCCGAGGCCGCTTAGTGGCCCAGTTCCAGGATCCGGCCCGTCTCCACGCCCTCGATGCAGCGGATGTACGCCTGGGCCACCTCCGCCAGGTCGACCGGCGCGAAGCCGGGGAAGTGGCCGGCGTACACGTCGAGGGCCTCGGTGACCACGGTGGGGCTGACGGCGTTGACGCGCTGCGGGGCGATCTCCACCGCCGCCGCGCGGACGAACGCCTCGACGGCGCCGTTGGCCATGGAGGCCGCCGAGCCGGTCACGATGGGGCTGCGCGCCAGGACTCCGGTGATCAGGGTGAAGGAGCCGCGCGGCGCGATCCGGCCGATTCCCTGGCGGACCAGCTCCAGCTGGCTCTGCACCTTTCCGCGGAATGCCGCCGTCCAGTCCTCCGGGGTCATGTCGGCGACCGGCTTGAACGGGACCGAGCCGGCGGCGCTCGCCACCGCGTCGAGCTGCCCGCCCTCGCCGGCGGCGTCGTACAGGGCGGCGATCTGCGCCGGGTCGGTGACGTCGAAGCGGAGGTCGCCGCTGGAGCGTCCGGCGGTCACCACCTCGTGGCCGCGGGCGGTCAGGGACTGGTGCACTGCGGTGCCGAGCTTGCCGCCCGCACCGATGAGAAGGATTCGCATGCCTCGACGCTAGGCGAACGGGCCGTGACCGGGGAAATACCTTCTGTGCAGCATTTATGCTCGCTGGTTGTGAATGTGGACCTGAGGCATCTGCGGACCCTTGCGGCAATCGGCGACGAGGGCACCATCACGGGCGCCGCGGCCGTCCTGCACATCAGCCAGCCGGCCGTGTCCCGCACCCTCGACCAGCTGGAGCAGCGTCTCGGCACCCGCCTGGTCGAGCGCACCACGCGCAGCCTCTCCCTCACCCCGGCGGGCCGGCGGCTGTGGGAGCACGCCCACCGCATCCTCACGCAGCTCGACGACGCCCTCGCCGAGGCCGCCGCCGGGCCGGAGCCGCGGCCGCTGCGCGTCGGCTTCGCCTGGGCCGCCCTCGGCGCGCACACCGTGGCACTGCTGCGCGACTGGCGCCGCGAGCACCCGGATGCCGCGGTCCAGGTGCACCGGCTGCCCGACCCGGTGGCGGCCCTGCGCCGGGGCGACATCGACGCCGCGTTCGTCCGCACCCTGCCCGAGGGGGACGGGGCCGACGGGCTGTCCGCCCTCGCGCTGTACAGCGAGCCGCGCGTGGCGGCCCTGTGCGAGGACGATCCGCTGGCCGGCCGCGGCGAGGTGGCTCTGGCCGACCTCGTCGACCGTACCGTCGTCCACTGTGCGACGGCCGCCACGACCAGCTCCGCGCTGTGGCCGGAAGGCCGCCGGCCCGAGGCCACCCTGGAGGTCGCCAACGTCGATGAATGGCTCACCGCCATCGCGACGGGCGAGGCCGTCGGCGTCACCGCGGAGGCCACCCGGCACAGCCACCCCTACCCCGGCGTCCGCTTCCTGCCGATCACCGGGATCGACCCGGTGACGGTCCACTTCCTCGCGCCGACCGTGCCGGCCCACCCGGCGACGGCGGCCTTCCGCCGCCACGCCCGGCGCGCGCTGTCCCCCGCAGCGGTGGCCGCGGGCTCCTCGGCGTCCGCGGCGGCATCCTGATCGCGTACGCTCGGCAGATGGCGAAGTACTTCGACGTACACCCGGACAACCCGCAGCACCGCACCATCAGCGGCGTCGCCGACAGCCTCCGCTCCGGAGCGCTCGTCGCGTATCCGACCGACTCCTGCTACGCGCTGGGCTGCCAGATGGGCAACCGCGACGGCCTCGCCCGGATCCGGTCCATCCGCAACCTCGACGACCGCCACCACTTCACGCTGGTGTGCCAGAACTTCGCGCAGCTGGGCCAGCTCGTCACCATCGGCAACGACGTGTTCCGCGCCATTAAGGCGGCCACGCCCGGCAGTTACACCTTCATCCTGCCGGCGACGCGGGAGGTGCCGCGCCAGCTCCTGCACCCCCGCAAGAAGACGGTCGGGGTCCGGATCCCCGACCACACCGTCACCCAGGCCCTCCTCGCCGAGCTCGGCGAACCGCTGGTGTCGAGCACTCTGCTCCTGCCCGACGAGGGCGAACCCCTGACCCAGGGCTGGGAGATCAAGGAACGGCTCGACCACGTGGTGGACATCGTGGTCGACTCGGGCGACTGCGGCACCGAGCCGACCACGGTCGTCGACTTCTCCGGCGGGGCGGCCGAGATCGTCCGCGTGGGCGCGGGCGACACCACCCGATTCGAATGACGCCGCCCCGCCGCCCCTGAGACGCCCCGGCCGCCCCGGCCGGCCCTGACGCCCCGGCCGTCCCGGCCGCGCCTGATCGACTTCCCGGCCGGGGTGCGATGCACCCGGCGGGGGCTGCGCGCATCATGGAGGGAAAGGACGCTCCGCTCGCTCGGCGAAGGAGGGCGCGGATGAGTTCCCAGCGGTATGAGCTGGTGTTTTCCGAGGGGCCGGGCTCGGGCGAGGACACCGTGGTCGTGACGCCCACCGGCCTGGCGGGGCCGGGCGGGCACCCGGTCTACGAGGACGCGACCGGCATCGTACGGGCCGAGATCAGCGACCGCGGCGAGGTGCGCGTCCTGGCCACGGGCGGCGGCCAGAACCCGGTCCGCGTGGTCCGGGTCCGGGCACTGCCCTGATCTCCCGTGCGGAGGGCGCGGATTCGGTCAACCTTCGCCGGGGGCGTGGCCGACGCCGGGTTTCAGCGGCCGCGGAGGGCCGGCTGTTCGGCACGTGTGTCGCCGACCCGGCGGAGGTGCCCGCCGGGTCGGCGGCAAGTGCCCTCCGGCCGCCGGATGTTGCTCCGTACGAGTTCTCTTGTACGCCCGTTCGGTCGCACCCGCCGAGTACATGATCATTATTTCGGCCCGCACTCGCTTTCATGCTGCCATCCGGTCATGGGCGATCTGGGAGGCCGCGTCCCGATGTCATCGACGCACCGCGCACCGCACGCACCACAGGCAGCGCATAAACCACATCCACCACACGCGCAACAGGCGCGGCGGGGACGGCACGCCCTGCGGAACACATCGTGGAGCGTGGCGGCCGCCGTGACCGGCGGCGCCCTCGTCATCGCCATGGTGCCCGGCAGCGTGCCCCGGGCGGACGGCAAGGGACAGGGCTTCGGCAGCGCGGACGCCTCGGTGACCCTCCTGGTCGGGCGGGCCCTGCGGGAGGACGGCCGCGCCGCCCACTGCGGGACCGGGGCGGCCGGCTTCGGGCCGTGCACCGGCTGGCGGCAGGAGCGGGTCCGGGCCACCGCCTACGGTGCAGGGGCGGTGCTCCAGGACACCGCCGGGCGCGGCGGCGCCGCCGGGGCGCGGACGGTCGTCCTGCCCACGGACGCGCGCGGCCCGCTGGAGATCGGGCTGGCCGGCCCGGGGCAGCTCATCGACATCACCGTCCAGGACGGGCACGGGCGTTACGTGGGCGGCGCGCTCGAGCCGAAGGGACGGCGCTGGGCCAACACCGAGTCCCTGCGGGCCGGCGAGCGGTACACGGTCCACGTGGCAGCCCAGGACGCGGCGGGGACCCCGGTCGGGGTCACCATGGCCTTCCGGACCGCGCCTCCCTCGGACGGCGACCGGATCACCGCGGAGCTGGGGCCGGGGCCGGGCACGTACGGGGCGGGGCAGATCGTGACGGCCGCGCTGAGCCGCCCGGTTCCCGCGGCCGACCGGGAGGCCCGGATCCGGGTCGAGCGGGCGCTCGAGGTGACCTCGGAGCCGGCGGTCGAGGGCTCCTGGTACTGGGTGGACGACTCGACCCTGCACTACCGGCCGCGTACGTACTGGCCGGCGCACGCAGTGGTGCGGGTGCGCAGCGGGCTCGACGGGGTCGAGGTCGGCGACCACGGGCACGGCGGCCCTTCGGAGTCCGTGGAGTTCACCGTCGGGGACCGGATCGAGGCGGTCACCGACTCCGCCGCCCACGAGATGACCGTACGTCGCAACGGCCGGGTCCTGCGGACGATCCCGGTCACCACGGGCAAGGCGGGGTTCCTGACCCGCAGCGGCATCAAGGTCGTCCTCGGCAAGGAGGAACAGGTCCGCATGCGGGGGGACACGGTCGGCATCCGGCGCGGCACGAAGGAGTTCTACGACCTGCCCGTCCGCTATGCGACGCGGGTGACGTGGAGCGGGGAGTACGTGCACGCGGCGCCCTGGTCGGTGGAGGCGCAGGGCGAGGCGAACGTCAGCCACGGCTGTACGGGCATGAGCACCGAGAACGCGGCCTGGTTCTTCAAGACGGTACGGGTGGGGGACCTCGTCGAGGTGGTGAACAGCGGCGGGGAGCCGATGGCCCCGTTCGCCAACGGCTTCGGCGACTGGAACCTCGACTGGTCGGACTGGCTGAAGGGCAGCGCCCTGGCATCCGCCCCCGGACAGGCCCCGGCGGCACCGGCCGTGCCGGCGTCCCCGGTGTCGGGGCGCAGCCCGTCCCGGCTGCACCCGATGACGTGATCCGCCGCCGCCGTGGTCGGGAAGTGGGGGGGGAGAGGGGGGGGGGGGGGGGGGGGGGGGGGGGGGGGGGGGGGGGGGGGGGGGGGGGGGGGGGGGGGGGGGGGAGGGGGGGGGGGGGGGGGGGGGGTGTGTGG